>JBDTTL010000356.1:0-4730 GCA_039930665.1 Acidobacteriota bacterium | reverse complement strand
GCCAGGGGCCCCAGCTCAACTCCCTACAATGGATAGATGGCGCACCTGGTAACTCTGATCCCCGGCGATGGCATTGGTCCCGAAGTCGCTCAGGCCGCGCGCCGCGCCGTGGATGCCACCGGCGTCGCCATCGATTGGGAAATCGCCGAACTTAATGCCGAGCTTATTCTCAAGACCGGACAGTCGCTCCCGCAAAGTGTCCTCGATAGCCTGGACCGCACTCGCGTAGGCCTCAAGGGTCCCGTCGCCACGCCCATCGGAGGCGGCTTCGCCAGCGTCAACGTCGCCCTGCGCAAGCGCCTCGATCTCTACGCCAACGTGCGCCCAGTGCACTCGCTGCCGGGCATCGCATCGCGCTTCGCGGACGTCAATATCGACATGGTGATTTTCCGCGAGAACACCGAAGATCTTTACTCCGGCATCGAGCATGAAGTAGTTCCCGGCGTCGTCACCGGCATCAAGGTGATCACGCGCACCGCGTCGCTCCGCATCGCCGAATACGCTTTCAAGTTCGCCGACGCCACCGGCCGCAAGAAGGTTACTGCTATTCACAAAGCCAACATCATGAAGCTCGCCGACGGCCTGTTCCTGCGCTGTTGCCGCGAAGTCGCCGAGCGCTTCCCGCACATCCATTACAACGAGCTGATTGTCGACAACGCTTCCATGCAACTGGTGATGCGGCCGCAGACATTCGACATTCTGCTGCTGCCGAATTTGTATGGCGATATTGTGTCCGACCTCGCAGCGGGCTTGGTTGGCGGACTCGGCATTGTCCCCGGCGCCAATATGGGCGACAGCCACGCCGTTTTCGAAGCCGTGCATGGCTCCGCGCCCGATATAGCCGGCAAAGGCATAGCCAATCCCACTGCAATCATGTTATCCGCTGTCCTGATGCTCACGCATCTCAAGGAACACGACGCCGCGAAGCGCCTGCATGCCGCCATCGAAAAAGTTTACGCCGCGAAACAGCACACCACGGGAGACGTGGGCGGCCATGCCTCGACCGAAGAGTTTACGGATGCTGTAATCGCAGCGCTCTATAAATAGGGACGGAGCCTGATTATTGTCCCGAATTGGCAAAGCACCAAAATGGAACCATAATCAGGCTCCGTCCCTATTTTTTTATTTTTTATAGGCCTTTCTTCGCTAGGAACTCGATCAGGTCCACCACGCGCATGGAGTAGCCCCATTCGTTGTCGTACCAAGCCACCACCTTCACCAAGTTCCCGCCCATCACCTTGGTGAGCTCGGAGTCGACGATAGAACTATTCGGATTGTGCAGCATGTCGGTCGAAACCACCGGATCTTCGGTATACGCCAGGATCCCCTTCAATGCGCCGTTGGCGGCTTCCTTCAACGCAGCGTTCACTTCTTCCGTGGTTGTCGATTTCGCCGTCACCACCACCAGATCCACCACAGAGACATTGGGGGTCGGGACGCGCATTGCGTAGCCATCCAGTTTCCCCTTCAACACCGGCATCACCAGACCGATAGCCTTGGCCGCGCCGGTTGTCGTGGGAATCATGTTGATCGCCGCAGCCCGTGCGCGCCGCAGATCCTTGTGCGGGAAATCCAGCACGGGCTGATCGTTGGTATAGCTGTGAATCGTGGTCATCGAGCCTTTCTCGATGCCGAACTTCTCGTGCAGCACCTTCACCACCGGGGCCAGGCAATTGGTGGTGCAGGAAGCGTTGGATATCACGTTATGTTTCGCCGCGTCATACGCGCCGTCGTTCACGCCCAGCACGATGGTAATGTCTTCGTTCTTGCCCGGCGCCGATATCACTACCTTTTTCACGGTTCCGCGCAGGTGTTTCGACGCATCCTTCGCGTCGGTGAAGCGTCCAGTGGATTCCACCACGACTTGCGCGCCCACGCCCGCCCAATCGATTTCCGCCGGATCCTTGATCGCGAAAATCTTGATCCGCTTGCCATTGACCACGATCGCGTCGGCTTCCAGTTGCACGTCGCCCTTTAGCGGACCGAGCGTCGAATCGTACTTCAGCAAGTGCGCGAGCGTCCTCGGATCCGTCAAGTCGTTCGCCGCGACAATTTCAATATTCGGGTTGTGCAACGCCGCCCTAACTACGTTTCTTCCAATGCGGCCGAAGCCGTTGATGCCTACTTTGATGGCCATAATCCTCTTCTTGTAGTGAGTTAGATACTTCTCTTCATTTGAATTGCTATTCGAAAACTTTTCTGGCGTCCCTGGCTAATCGTGCCGCAATTCGCGCTGGACTTCCGTGACTACCTGGTCACGGTCGCTCTTCTGCAAATCGTTGCGCAGCCGTCGAAGCGCCACGCCGACGATATCGCGATGGTGCAGGCGCGCACCTAGCTGTTCCGATTCACTCAGTTTTAGCCATATGTCGTGCAGCAGTTCCACGTCCTCCGGCCAAAGTCTGGGCGGATGCGGACCCAAATTGACGAAAGTCGACGGGCGGTCCGGACTGATCACTTCAAGCGAAAACGCATGCCGCGGCTCCGGCAGTTTCTCCCAGGCCCGGCCGATCTGGCGCGCTAGTTCGTCCGAAGCCATGTGGGTACTGACGCCCGTCACCAGGCGCGAGGCCCGCAGCCGACTGGCCGTATCCGCCATGGCATCGAAAGGATTCACCGCCGGCACCACCAGCAACTCCACTCCCTTGCCTTCCTTCTCCGCCAGTTCCACTACATGGCTGAACAGTTCCTTTTCGTAATCGCTGAAGATCTGATTGTCCGCCAGTTCATATTCGCCGGCGCCGGTTGAAATGGGGCGCACCGTCATCACCACGATGTCGTAGCGCCGCAAGTTGGTTTTTTCGAGTACGCGCCGCAGGTGCTCCATGCGATGGTAATCCCGAACTGCCACCAGCACGCAGCCGGGGCGTGCGTGCAGGCTGCCGCCGTCGATGTGCGCCTGATGATCCAGGTTAAACTGCTCCATCCCCTTGGGCTCGGTCTGCTTGCGCCGCAGATTGATCTTCTCTGAAACTGTGAAGATTACAAACAGTCCCAGCGTGAACACCACGCCGTACTTGGTCGCGACCTCTTTGGTGAACAGATTGGCGATGGCCACGGCTCCCAGCACCAGCGTGGTCAGGCCCAGGCCCACGGGAATTTCCCGCCCGCCAATTTTGAAATTCAACGGCACTTTGTATTCCTGATCGGTGCGCTGAAAGCGCAGCACGGTTACGCCCAGCGCTTTCATGAAGAAGCTCCACACCACACCGAAGGCATAAGCTTCCGCCAGGATAGTCATGTCGCCGCGGCTGTAAAGAATCGTCGCTAATTGCAGCAACGTGATCATATTGATCATGCGGAAAGTGGTGCCGTAGCGTTTATGGGGTTCGCGAAACCAGGGGACCAGAACGTGATCCTCCGCGACGCGATTCAGCACGCCGTTCGCACCGATGATCGACGTATTCACGGCGCCCGACAAGATCAACCCGCCCACAATCACTACGAAGATGTGGAATCCCAGCTTCAGCAGGTAGGGCCCGCTTAGATTCATGGCCAGGCCGCCGATCAGGTTGTTGATGTACATCGGCCGTACGTTATCGGGGATGATCATCACCGCGAACAACGAAATCACGCCGGTGCAGAGGACCGCGTACCAGCAGGTAAGATTCGCGGCGATCTTCAGATTCTTCATCTTTGGCGAAGCGATCTCGCGATACACCTGCGCCAGCGTTTCAAATCCGCTCATCGAAAGCAGCGAATGTCCAAAAGCGATGATGATCACCACCATCGGAATCTGCATCCAGAACGTGCCTTTGAGCCAGCCTTGCGCGCTATCCGCAAATACCAGGTTCGAGGGCTTCGGCGCGGGCGGAAGATGCCAGCCCTTGGTCATTAGCAGAGTGAGAGGGCACCAGATCAGCAGAATACCCACCATCACACTGGTGATCTGCATGATGCGCAGGGCCTTGCCGCTCGACTCATGCACGCCCTTGATGTTTTGCCACCAGAAATAGATGGTGATGAAGATTCCTGCGCCCGCGGCGAACAAATTTACATTGATTTGGTAGTTCTGATGCAGCAAGCCGCTGATCTCGTTCAGCAGAGCGCCCAGATATTGCCCCGCGCTCACCACGCTGATGGGCCCGGTGAGAATGTAATCGAACACCAGCGCGGAGACCGACAGTTTAGCCATTACCGGCCCCATGCTGTCGTGCACCACCACGTAGACGCCGCCGCGCACGTACATGCTGCAACTTTCCAGGTACACGCTGCGCACCGCGAAGCTGAACATCATTACGGCCAGCACGAACCAGGGCGCCGCTTTGCCGACCGCCGCCTCCGCCGCGCCGCCTGCGTAAAACATGGAAGAGGCGAGGTCGCTGAGGACGATGGAGGCTCCGCGCCAGAAACTAATGAAAGAAAGGGCTACCGTCGTTGCGACGACGACTTTGGGATTCGTCAGCGCCGCAGCCAGCCGGCCGTCTTGTGAGGACATCTATATCAACTCTATTCTAAGGCTTTTTGCCCGTGCCACGCTTCAGCGAAGGCGGCGCTAAAGTCCCTCATGGAGACGAGTTGCAAGGAATTCGGGTAGGCCCGCGGACCGTATCTTGGCCGCCGCCCGGTCGACATCGTAGGCGACGCGCCGAAGCTCTACCGTGCGCCCCTGCGGTGAGTATAGCGCGTACGCCGCGCGCGGATCACCATCTCTCGGCTGCCCTACTGACCCGGGATTTACCAGGTAAAAATAATGCGACTCGAGTTCGATCGTTCGCTCCGGCGGCAAC
>JBDTTL010000355.1:0-4734 GCA_039930665.1 Acidobacteriota bacterium | reverse complement strand
CGCGTCGTCTGCAACAGTCTTGATCGAAGGGTTGAAGGTGAGGGTCATGGTGCCCGCGGCGGTCACCGTCGCGGGCGCGGAAAGTTGCAGGCTCAGCGCGTGCTGCTCCCCGCTCCCGATCTTCGTGCTGTCGAAACTCCACACCAGCGACGAGAGCGGTGGCGAGAATCCGGTGCCCACCAGCGTATACGTGCGCGTCCCCACCGTGAGCGTCCCCGAGAAGGCGCTGCCGGTCGCCGGACTGAATTGAATTGCAAAGGAAACCGACTGCCCGGCGGCAATGGTGACGGCGTTTCCGGAAGTAGTCGTAAACGCCGCACCCGTCAGGAGCAGCGGCGATACCGTCAGCGCTTGCGGAAACGGATTTTGTATCGAAAACGTGCACGATTCCTGTATGCCTTGAGTGATGCGTCCGAAACTGATGTTGCGGTTGGTGTCGGGCCCGGTGCAGGGCGCGGCCACGCTCAAGATCGGAGCCGGCACCACGGTGGCCAGAAGAATCGCGCTCTCGATAGTTCCGCCGCACGCGTCCGTGGCGGTGCCGGTACCGACCTGCACTGTGGCGCTATAGCTGGTGATTGCGGTGGCCGAAAAGCCGACGAAGAAGTCCATCGGTTGTCCGGCCGCGACTACGAACGGCGTAGAAGAACTGTTGACGATGGCAAATCCCGCACCCGTCGTGTTCTTGATCGCCAAGCATGTGACGGTGACGGATGCTGTCCCGGTATTCAGCGCGCGAAAACGGACGATCATCGAGTCGCCCGCGGCCACCTGTCCGTAGCCGTAGACCGCGCCCAACGGCGCTGGCGTAATGCCGTTCAGCGAATAGAGAACGACCTGCGCGTCGAGCATCACCGGCGCAAGCGCCAACAGGAAAAGCAATTGCGTTTTCAATGCGCGACTCCCGGCAGCAAAAATATCTGCTCATGGCCCGGTTCTACGTCCAGCGCCCACATACCGGCGTCGGTAATCACCTGCACATAGCGATCACTCATGCGCAGGAATCCACCCACGAAACCGCCAGCTCCCGCCACTGCGAAGTCCGTCTCCGTTCCATCGGGACGCAACAAACACACCTGCCCGCCGCGCGCCAGCAGCACGCCCCCGCCGTCCAACAAAAGAACGGAATTCGCCGGACCCAGGCTCTTCGCGCCGATCCAGACTTCGCCATCGCGAGAAACGGCGTACTCGAATCCACCGGCAACCGCTCGGATAGACAGCACGTCTCCATCGCGCGCAAAGTCCAACGGGATTAGCTGGCTACCTGTCCAGCGCGCGAGCCTGCCGCTCTCGACAAAATACACGTAAGCGGCGCCCGGCGACGCAGGATCCAGCGCGATGATCGCGGCTCCCGGCGGCGCATCCACCACTACGCCCGCTGGAGTAAATAACGCCGCTTCAGTCTTTGCCACGCACCCCTGCTCCGCGCACGCCAGCGAAATGACCGCTCCATCGAACCAAGGATCACCGGCGATCGCCGCCGCAGGCATACCGGAAACCGGCCTCGCACGGCCTTTGGTATCCAGCATGACTCCGATCCGAGGGCTCTCGATCTGCCCCCACGCGCCCACACCCGCGAGTAGAAACAAGAGCAGTCTCATGGATGCCCCAAACTGATGGTCGGCGTCCCGATCTTCAAAGGTGTGACTGCACTCGCACCCGGATCGCTCGCCTTGCCCGCGACTCCGGCTACTCCTGCCGCGGCGGCTCCCGCCACCAGTAGCGAGATCCATAGAAGCTTGTGGCTGCCCCGCGCCGCACGAACTTTCCCGGGAGCAGCGTCCCGCGCTTCCTCTGCATTACTCAGAGATTGTGAGCTCACTACACTGGCACGCGCCTGCGCCTTCACGGCGGTAATGCGGATCTCGAACGGGCCGGCCGTGCGGTTCCACTGCATGCCCCACACAGCCGCTCTTCCGTCGGTGCGCGTGGCCGCGATCTCGGTTCGGCTCCCGGAGTTGAACGTTCCCCCCGGGCCCTCCGCCGGCAAAGTGAAACTGACCGTCGCACCCTCGACGGGACGTCCGGTTTCGTCCGTCACTAGAACGGTGAGACCGCGGGTCGCCCGTGAGCCAATCGGGTATGCCGCGCCCTCCCCTTCGGCCACCCGTATCGTCAGAATGGATGGAGCGTCCGCCCCGTAAGCCAGCACCGCCGTCAAGATCGCCGTTAGCGCTCGGGCAGTAGGTTTGAGGATCACATCAATCAAGTGCAGCGGGAAGGGACATTCTCTCCGCTACCGTTTAAGTTAGGAGGACCGCGATGCAATTCACATAACTGCCATCCAGCCGAAATCCTGTAGCATTTTCACCCTATTGTGTTCTAATGGTAGGAGTTCGCAACGTCTCGTATGGCAGCCAGGCCGTTCCGCCCGCAGCGCAGTTGGAAAGCGTTTACCCGCAGAATGCGGGAGTTGCGGCTGATCGCCCGTGGGGCTTTGTCTACGCGCCATCCCATCATGGCGCACATCATTCCGATCCGGCGCTGCAACCTTTCCTGCGCCTATTGCAACGAATACGACGACGTCTCGAAGCCCGTGCCGACCGACGTAGTCATCCGCCGCATCAATCTGTTGGCGGACCTGGGCACCAGCATCGTCACGCTCTCTGGCGGCGAGCCCATGCTGCACCCCGATCTCGACGACATCATCGCCGCCATGCGCCGCCGCGGCGTAATGGCTTGCATGATCACCAACGGTTACCTGCTGGTGCCGGATCGCGTGCAGCGCCTCAACCGCGCCGGCCTCGATCACATGCAGATTTCGATCGACAACGTGAAGCCTGACGAGGTTTCGAAGAAGAGCCTCAAGGTACTCGATAAGAAGCTGGAGATCCTGGCCGAGCACGCCGATTTTCACGTGAACATCAACTCGGTGGTGGGCGGCGGCATCCACAATCCTGACGACGCGCTGGTGGTGGGCCGCCGGGCGGTTGAGTTGGGCTTCTCGGCGACCGTCGGCATTATTCACGACGGCGACGGCCAGCTCCGTCCGCTAGGCGACCGCGAGCGCGCCGTGTATCACGAAATGAAGGCGCTCGAAAATCGCCATTTCGCGCAGCTCAATTATTTTCAGGACGCCATCGCGCAAGGCAAGCCGAATGACTGGCGCTGCCGCGCCGGCGCCCGCTACATGTATATTTGCGAGGACGGCCTGGTGCACTACTGCTCGCAGCAGCGCGGCTATCCGGGCACGCCGCTTGAGAACTACACCGCCGCCGACATCCGCCGCGAATACCTCAGCGAAAAACCCTGCGCTCCTTACTGCACCGTGAGCTGCGTGCACTACGTTTCCTACTTCGATTTCTTCCGCTCCCCGCAAACCCTCAAGAGCGGCCTGCCGGACCAGACGACCCACCCGCTGGTGAAAATTCAGTCAGCGAAGTGAGTCCACGATGAGGCAGAAGCAGGCCCTTCAGCAGTTGAAAGCAAAACTAGAACGCGGCGCCGCGCAAGCTGCCCGCGGAGAACTGCTCGACGGCGACAAGGTCTTCGAGGAGTTGCGCAAGCTTATCCAGCACCGCGCACGAGCGAAGGAGGAAGCCAGCCCAAAGCGAAGCAACTCATTCGGCCGAGCGCCAAGGTGACCGGTCCGACCAGGACTTCAGCGCCGTCGTCGTCCATTCCGTCGACTTGTCAGTGTGGCAGACATTGCAGGCATTCGGAATCTTCAACGAGTCCGTCATCGCTGGAGTGACGAAGCGAAACGTGTGGCTCCGCACATTCACATCGGCGATTGTTTGCTGGATCTTCGGCATGTGGCAGGCGATACACTCGTTGCCCTCGCTACCTGCCTTATGATGCGTGTGAGCCTCGATCGTGGGCGCGTGCGGGCCATTCGGCGAACTTGGGCCGTGACAATCGAGGCATAGAACGTTAGCGGGCTTGCGCAACAGCGCGTCATTCCCTGTACCGTGAACGTCATGGCAAGTGAAACACGAAACGCCATGAGTGTACATGAGACTTGTCACATAATCGTTGCCCTGCATGCGATTCTTATGGCCAGTTCCGTCGGGAAAATGGGTGAAAGTCGCTTCTCCCAGTTTGTGTTCTTCGAGTTTCCAAAAATCCTGCAACCGCTTGCCCATGTGGAAACCAACCGGCCAGTCATAAGCATTTCCCACACTGGGATGGGTCAGGGGTTGCCCCTGTGAATGGCATTGAATGCACGTATCAGCTGCATCCACATAATTGAGGTGAGCAGGATTCACAATGTTCGACTGCGTTGGCTGCTTCGCGTGATCTCCGCCGGGTCCGTGGCACTTTTCGCAGCCGACGTTCCACTCAGTCACTTTCTTGGTAGCTACATCGTAGTTGACCGAGTGGCACCCATCGCACGTGGGCCCGGTGGGTCGGTGCATGTTGTCTGGGGGATAATACGGAGTCCACCAGTCCGTTCCAGGCTTAACTTTATAGGCGCGCCATATTTTGTGTGTGACATCCCACTGGGCCGGTAACGGAAAATAATCGTCACCGATTTTCTTGAAGTACCGCTGTTTCCATTTGCTCCCGTACACGAAGGCGATGTCGTCCTTTGTAAAAGTCACCAGCGGGTCGGGCTTCGATAAGTCCGGAATGATGGCGTCGGGATGTTCCCGCGGATCACGAACGACGTTCGCCATGAGGGTCTTTTTCCAACGTTCATAGATCGCCGCATGACATTTCTGGCAAGCTGCCGAGCCGGCGTACGCACCGGAAACTGGCGTTGATGCGCCCTTCGTTGCTGTCGGTTCTGCG
>JBDTTL010000354.1:0-4763 GCA_039930665.1 Acidobacteriota bacterium | reverse complement strand
GCGATGAATCGCTGTTGGGTAAAAGTCTTCCCGAGGTGATTCCCATCGACGAGGCGCTGGTTCACATGAAGGTGTATCCCAACCGGCCGGATTGCTTGGGATTGGTGGGCATTGCAAGAGAACTCGCCGCGCTGCTGGACTTAAAACTGGTGCTGCCGGAGGCGCCACAACCGGCTGCGCTTAGCGGCCCTGCCATGCCGGCGCGGATCATCGATAGGCCTTATGCACGCGTTACACCTGTCAAGTAATCGCGGGCGTGCGAGTTGCGACATCGTCGGCATGGCTGGCCAGCAGGCTGCTCGCGACCGGATCACGTCCGATCAACAATGTCGTCGACATCACGAACTTCGTGATGAAGGAGTGGGGCCAACCCCTGCACGCGTTTGATCTGCAGAACGTCCGCGAAAAAGTAGTTGTGCGCCGGTTCAAGAAAGGCGAGAGCCTGCAATTGCTCGATGGACGAACGGTGGATGGAGCGGAACTCCCGCTCGCGATCGCCGACGCTAAAGCTCCAATGGCGCTCGCGGGCATCATGGGCGGCGAGCTGTCCGGGATCTCAGAAGAAACGGGGGACGTGCTGCTCGAAGCAGCGCATTTCGAGCCCACGAATATACGCATGACGAGCAGGCGGCTGGGCGTGAGCTCGGATTCCGCGTATCGCTTCGAGCGTGGGCTGGACCCTAATGAGAACTTGGAAGGCGCGCGAAATCGAGCCACGGCGCTGCTGTTTTCCGATGCGGGCGCGCAGTCGGCTGGACCGGTCACCGACGTGTATCCCAAACGCCTCAAGCGTACGGTGTTTTCTTTGCCCGCCGAGCGGGTCAGCAGCTATCTGGGCATTCCCGTGACGCGGGAGCAGGTCCAAGCCAGCCTCAACAAGCTAGGCTACGAATGTTCCGATAACCTGAGGCGCATTTACGTTCCGACGCGCCGCGTGGATGCAACCGATCCGGTGGTGCTGATCGAGGACGTGGCGCGCGTGATCGGCTACGAAGCCATCACCGCAGCGCCCAGCGCGGAAACGCCGACTACGGGTGCGCTTACGACACTCGACACGGCCAGGCACACGCTTCGCCGCTTCTTGGTCGGCAACGGATTTTTGGAATTGCGCGGCGTTCCGTTGGAGCCGGTGGAAGGCGACATGCAGTTTTCGCAAATCGGGGGCGATTCAATCATCCTTCAGAATCCGCTGAATTCGGATTTGGCGCGGCTGCGACGGTCTTTGGTGCCGTTTCTAATGAAGACTGCGGCGCTGAATGCGCGGCGACGGGTCACGACGTTCCGGTACTTTGAGATCGACAAGATCTTTTCGCGGATGGGGGAGCCCGTCGAGCAATGGTCGGTCGGCATCTTGCTGGGTGGAACCGCGAACGATGCCGATTGGTCGGGGCGACGAGAGGCGGATTATTTCGACCTCAAGGGCGCGGTCGAGTCAGTACTCGAGTCGTTACGCGTGCCGCGGCCGTCGTTTGTAGCGATCCCGGCGATTGAAGGCTACGCGCCGGGTACCGTCGCGCGGATCATGATTTACGGAGAGGCCGTGGGAATGATCGGCCAAGTCGCGCCCCACTTGCTTGCGGAGCATAGAATCCAGACCGCGGTATTCGCGGGGGAATTGTTGCTCAACAAGCTGATGCCTGTGCGGAATCCTACCGCGGTGTATGAACCGCTGCCGCGCTTTCCGGGCGTCTATCGCGACTTATCCTTCGTGATCAAAAAAGACGTGCCCTATGCGGCGGTCGAGCAAACTATCCGCGCCGCGGGCGGGGCTTATCTGGAATCGGTGGAGTGCATTGACGTATTCGCGGGCAAAGGCATCGACAAGAGCAGCCGCAGCATAGCTGTCTCCATGGCGTTTCGTGCGCCGGATCGCACGCTTTCCTCAGAGGAAGTCGCGACGTCGGTGGATCAGGTGATCGCGCGCCTGGCGCAGGGTTTGGGTGCGGAGTTGCGCAGTCAGTAAGGCATAATTAAAGCAGGTTTACGACCGCATCCCTCACCGGCAAGACGTATGAACGAACTGTTTCCGCTGACCCCGTCGAGCAAGATTTTCGTGGCGGGGCACCGTGGATTGGCCGGCTCCGCCATCGTTCGCCGCCTGGAGAAAAGCGGTTACCATAATCTGATTCTGGCGACGCGCGACGAGCTGGATCTGCGGGATCAAGCGGCGGTCTCGCGTTTCTTCGCACGCCATCTTCCGGAGTTCGTTTTCCTTTCGGCTGCAAAGGCCGGCGGTATCCTGGCCAACGCCACTCATCCGGCAGACTTTCTTTACGACAATCTGGCGATTCAAACCAACATCATTCACGCGGCGTGGCAACACGGTGTGCAGAAGCTCGTCTTCCTGGGATCGTCGGCGGTTTATCCAAAACTCGCGCCGCAACCCATCAAGGAAGAGTATCTGCTCACCGGACCGCTGGAACCGACTAGCGAAGCCTACGCGATTGCGAAAATTGCTGGATTGAAGCTGGCGGCCGCCTACCGGGAGCAGTGCGGATTCCAGGCCGTCAGCCTGATGCCAGCGAACCTGTACGGACCGGGTGACAATTTCGATCTGGAGACATCGCAAGTGCTGCCGGCCTTGATTCGCCGTTTCCACGAGGCCAAGATATGGAGATCGCCATGGGTGACGCTATGGGGCACAGGCACCCCGCGGCGCGAATTTCTTCATGCGGACGATCTGGCCGCGGCCGCCTGTTTGGTGATGGAAAAATACGCGGGCGGCGAGCCGCTCGGCAATCTGCTCAATGTTGGGACCGGCTCAGATCTATCGATCGCCGAACTGGCGGAACTCGTCGCGCGCATCGTCGATTATGGCGGTCAAATTCGTTTTGATCCCAAACGGCACGATGGCACGCCCTGCAAACTGCTCGATATTTCACGAATTCACTCGCTGGGCTGGCGCGCGCACGTTTCGCTCGAAGACGGGATCGCGTCCACCTACCAATGGTATTGCGCGAATGCGGCCGAGAGTGTGGCAGGATGAAGATTCATGTCTGATGCCACACGCCGTGACCGCCTCGTGCGCGTTTTGAAGACCGTGACCACGCAACCGCTGCCGACCGACGACGAAGAATCGTTATTCGAAAGCGGCCTGCTGGATTCCTTCGCATTGCCCGATTTGGTGAGCGCGCTGGAACAGGAATTTTCCATCAAAGTTCCCGACCGGGATCTGAACCCGCGCAAGTTCGATTCGATTGCCCGCATTGACAAGTACCTCGAAGACCGCGCGAGTTGAGCAGGAACGCCATGCGCGCATTTCTTCACGGCTTCGGGATGCACCTGCCGGAGCGCGTCGTGACTAATCGGGAGATGGCCGCGCGCGTCGAACGCTCAGCAGAGTGGATCGAAGGCGCCTCCGGAATTCAGGAGCGTCGCTGGGCGGCGGCTGAGACCAGTGTTGCCGATCTGGCCGTGGCTGCGGGGCGGGATTGCCTGGAACGATCCGGGGTCGAGGCGTCCTCCCTCGGGCTGATCATGGTAGCGAGCGGCAGCGCTCCGCCGGGATTTCCAGGACCCGCGGCGGAAGTGGCTGCGCGTTTGGGGCTCGAAAGCACACCGGCCATCGACATCCCCATGGCGAGCGCGGGCGGCTTATTCGGGATGGCGATGGCGGCCCAGATGGCGGCGAACTGTGGCGACGTACTGGTGATTGGCGCGGAGAAAATGTCAGCGGTGATCGAAACCGGGCCGCTCGATCCCAATACCGCAATGCTCTTCGGCGACGGCGCCGGTGCGGCGCTGGTGAGTGCGCAGCCGGGGCGCTGGGAGATTCTGAATGCCGTGCTGCACAGCGATGGGCAATATCGCGAGGCCTTGAAGTTCGACTGGTCGACGCCGCTGCGAATGGACGGTCTGTCAGTTATCTTGCAGGCGTCTCGCAAGTTGCCCTTCGCGATCAATGAAGTATTGGCGCGGCAGAAGGTGGCGGCGGGTGATGTCACGGTGTTCCTGCTACATCAGGCGAATCAAAATTTGTTGGTGCGCGTGGCGAAGACGCTGGGAGTTCCGGCGGAGCGCGTTTTTTCCAACGTCGCGCGTTACGGAAATACCTCGTCGGCTTCGATGCTGATTGCGGCGGCGGAATGGGCGGATACGAATCCTGCAGCGGGTCCCGTGGTGTTCTCCGCTTTCGGAGCGGGATTCCATTGGGGTGCACTGCTGGCGCGCAGTAGCTGATTTTCGCCACGGGCGCCCAGTTTTGGGCCGCGGGCGCTTAGTCTTCAGCAGCCTTAGCGCGCCGCTCGGGACTGCTGGATTGCGCCACTAAGTTTGTCGCGCGCAGCAGCGATTCAAAGGTGCCCGCGTCGCTCCACCAGCCATCGACGAACGAATAGGTCATGGTGCCTTCACGAATATAGGCGTTGTTGACGTCGGTGATTTCCAGTTCGCCGCGTCCGCTGGGCACCAGCTTCTTGACCTTATCGAAGACCGTGCCGTCGTACATATAGATGCCGGTTACGGCGCAATTCGACTTGGGTTTCTTGGGCTTTTCTTCGATGCTGAGGATGCGGTCGCCGTCCATCTCGGCCACGCCGAAACGCTCGGCGTCGGGCACTTCCTTAAGCAGGATGCGCGCGCCGCGCTCCTGTTGTTCGAAGGCCGTAGCCGCTTCGGCGATCGGCTTTTCCATGATGTTATCGCCCAGGATTACACAGATCTTGTCGCCGTCGGCGAAGTGTTCGGCCAGTGCGAGTGCATCCGCGATGCCGCCTTCGCCTTCCTGGTAAGCGTAGTTCAGGTGCAGCGAGCGGCAGCGCTCC
>JBDTTL010000353.1:0-4811 GCA_039930665.1 Acidobacteriota bacterium | reverse complement strand
GAAAACCTGCTAGTGTCGCGCAAATGGGGGGCATCATGCAAGCGCGCCCTTCAGCGATACGCGCCAAGCCAAAGCGTATTTGCGGTTTTGCTATGCTTCAATCGAACCAGCCTGCTCCAAGTACAATTCCCTCTTTCATCATGCGAAGACGCTTTTTTGTCGATCAGGTCCGCAACGGGCACGCGGAGATTGCCGGCGATGACGCCCGCCACCTGACTCGGGTGCTGCGCGTAGAGGTAGGGCAGCGCTACGAAATCTCCGACAATCGCACCGTCTATCTGGCCGAGATTGAGACGGCGCGCAAAGAGCACGTGATCTTCAAGACGCTGGAGAAATTGCCGGTGATCGAACCGCCGCTGCGCATGATCCTGTGCGCCGCGATCGTGAAGTTCGACCACTTCGAATGGATGATAGAGAAAGCCACGGAACTGGGCGTGGCCGCGATCATTCCGATGGCGAGCGTCCGCACGGAGCGCGGCCTCGATAAAGCAGCGCCCAAGCGCCTGGAGCGGTGGCGGCGTATCGGACTCGAAGCCAGCCAGCAATCCCGGCGCGCGCATTTGCCGGAGATCGCCGAACCTGCGCTGTGGCGGGATGCGCTGACAACCGCGGGGACTTATCGTTACGCGCTCGATGAAAATGGCACTCGTCCCCTCCCGGCAATGTTCCCCGTGGAACGCAGCGCGGACGATTCGGTTGCGCTGTTGATCGGTCCGGAGGGTGGCTGGACAGAGGAAGAACGCTTCGAATTTACCACCGCCGGATGGACTCCGGTGTCCCTGGGCCCCTCGATCCTGCGCGCGGAAACTGCGGCCCTGGCTGCACTCGCGGTTGTGTCCGCGGCGTGGCTTCCGTCCGGGATTGCTACACTGAAGCATTGATTCACCGCCTGGTTTTAGAAAATCTCAAGCACCGGCCGGTGCGAACTTTGCTCAGTGCCATCGCCATCGGGGTTCAGGTCACCATGATCCTCACGCTGGTGGGCGTGAGCGAAGGCGTACTCGGAGACATTGCTGCGCACTCGCGGGGTACCGGCGCGGATATCCTGGTGCGGCCTCCCGCCAGTTCCGTGCTGGCGTTTTCGGGCGACATGCCGGAGGGGATTGTGGGACTGGTTCGCAAGGAGTTGCACGTAGCGCAGGCCACTGGCACCAAGGTGCAATCGATCGGCAATTTCGACTCCATCACCGGCATCAACCTAGACGAGTTCAATCGCATGAGCGGAGGATTTCGTTACCTGGAGGGCGGTCCCTTCACGGGTCCTAACGACCTGTTGATCGACGACGTTTATGCGGGCGCACACAAACTGCACGCCGGCGACACGCTCGATCTCGGGTTCAAATGGCACGTGGCGGGAGTGGTACAGTCGGGAAAACTGTCGCACATGTTCGCGCAACTGGAATCCCTACAGGACAAATATTCCGCCAAGGGCAAGGTTAGCGTCGTCTATGTGAAGCTTGACGACCCGAAAAACTTGGAGCCGGTGCTCGATTCGCTGAGAAAGAAGCTGGAAGATTACAAAGTCTTCTCGATGGATGAATTTGTGTCGCTGATTTCGGTGGACAGCATCCCCATTCTCAAGCGCTTCACGCGCGTGGTGATCGGTCTAGCCGTGGTCGTGGGTTTCCTTGTCGTGTTCCTGTCGATGTACACGGCGGTGCTGGAGCGCACCCGCGAAATCGGTATCCTGAAAGCACTGGGCGCCTCGCCGGGTTACATCATGACAATTCTGTTGCGCGAAACCTTTCTGCTGGCAGTGGTGGGCGCGATCGCAGGAATCCTGATGAGTTACGGTACGCAAGCCATCCTGCGTGTTTCTGTACCCACGATGCCAATGCTGATTGTACATGCATGGTGGCCGTGGGCGGCGTTGATTGCGCTGGTCGGGTCGATGATCGGCGCGGTTTATCCGGGTCTCAAGGCAGCGCGGCAAGACGCGATCGAAGCGTTGGCCTACGACTAGGACTTCATGATTGAAATCCACGATCTGCAGAAGACCTATCGCGTCGGCGAAATAGATGTGCACGCGTTGCGCGGGGTAGATCTATTAGTCGCGCGCGGCGAGTTCGTCGCTATCGTCGGACCCAGCGGCTCCGGCAAATCGACCCTGTTTCACATTTTGGGCGGTCTCACGCCGCCTACTTCCGGCAGCATTCACATCGACGGGCGCGACCTTCTGGGCATGACGGAGGCTGAGCGCACCAACTTGCGCAAAACAGAAGTCGGCTTCGTGTTCCAGAAATACAATCTGCTCCCGACTCTGACGGCGGCCGACAACATCGAAATCGCTCGCGACATTGCGCACCAGAAAGGGCCGCTCGATCCACAATTCTACGAAATCCTGGGATTGCTGGGACTCAAGGGCCGTTTGCATCACAAGCCGCGTGCGCTCTCGGGCGGGGAACAGCAGCGGGTGGCGATTGCGCGCGCAATTGTCAATCATCCCGCTCTGCTGCTGGCCGATGAACCTACCGGCAATCTGGACACGGCGAACTCGGAAGCGGTGCTTGGACTTATGCGCGATTTGAACAAACGTCTCGGCCAGACCATCCTGATGATCACGCATAATCCGGAAGCCGCGGCCTATGCGGATCGGATTGTGAAGATGCGCGACGGGCGCGTGATCGACTGAGGCCGGGCCGATTAAATAGGGAACCTTTCCCGGGAACCTTTCCCTGGGTGCGCGGTGTCTATGAGGGCATGTTCGAGCAATCCATGCTGTTGCCCTACGCGTCCGGCAAGAAAGCCGGAGCGCTAGCCGCCTCGCTAGCGGTGCAGACCCTGGCAGTCGGCACGCTGTTGCTGATTCCCATGCTCTACACCGATCGGTTGCCCTTTGCTCAACTCCAGTTGCCTACGTTTCTGCCTGCGGCCCCGCCTCCAGAAATTGCGAAGTCCAAGCCAATACGGCGCACACGCACAGTTGCGAGAGTTTGGCATCCATTTACTTCTCCTACATCCATTCCGTCACTCAATCGTCAGCTCGATTTTATTGACGATGCACCGGCTGCGCTAGACCGAATTGATTCAGGGGCGTTCATGCCGCCGGTTCCCCACATAATCTTCACTCAGGTCCTTCCGCCGCCACCACCGCCGCAGGTCCACGAGTCCGCAAGCAACCAGCCGATTACAGTCACCAGTGAAATCCAATCCGCGAAGTTGATTCGAAAAGTGCAGCCGGTCTATTCCAAACTCGCCATCATCGCCCGCATTTCGGGCACTGTGCGTTTAACCGGAATCATCGGGAAGGACGGGACGATACAGCAGCTCCAAGTCTTGAGCGGGCCGCCATTGCTGGTCGCAGCCGCTGTCGATGCAGTCCGTCAATGGGTCTACCGGCCGACGCTGCTGAATGGCAAGCCGGTGGAAGTGATCGCACCGATCAACGTGAACTTCACTCTTTCACAATGATGCGCTTCCACTTTTTGCCGGCGCGAACCGCGTAGGCGCCCGGCGCGGCATGGAAGACCATGGCGGCTCGAACGCCGTCGATTTCGACGGCTCCAGCCTTGATCAGACGCTCCGCTTCCGTGCGTGTCGGCGCGAGGCCGGCGGCGAGCAGCATTTGAGGGATGCGAAGATCGCCGGCCGCGCCGTAATCCATGGTTTCGATATCGCCCGGCTCCGCCCCTTGGCGCACTTCGCGATTGAAGTCTTCGAGCGCGCGCGCGGCGTCGGCCTGCGAGTGAAAATCTGCGACGATGCGCCCTGCCAGTTCCATCTTGACGCCCATCGGTTCGCGCTGCTTGAACGCGGCGATTTCGGACAACGACAGGTCGGTCAGCAGCTCCCAATACTTCCACATCAGTGCGTCGCTGATGCCCATGATTTTGCGGAACATCACTTTCGGCGGTTCGGTGATACCGATGTAGTTGTTCTTAGATTTGGACATCTTCTCGATGCCGTCGGTGCCTTCGAGCAACGGGGTAGTGGCGACGATTTGTGGCGGCTGACCGAAGACGCGCTGGAGCTCACGCCCGACCAGGAGATTAAACTTTTGATCCGTGCCGCCCAGTTCCACATCGCAGCGGAGCATCACGGAATCATAGCCCTGCGCCAGCGGATACAAAAGTTCGTGCATCGAGATCGGCGTACCATCCTTCAGGCGCTTGGTGAAGTCGTCTCGTTCCAGAATGCGTGCGACGGTGTACTTGGAGCAAAGCCGGATCATGTCTTCGAACTTAAGTTTGTCCAGCCAGTCGCTGTTGAAACGGATTTCAGTCTTGTCCGTGTCCAGAATCTTAAACACTTGCGCCTTGTAGGTCTCGGCATTGCGCGCGATATCTTCCCGAGTCATGGGAGGGCGAGTAATGTTGCGGCCCGTCGGGTCGCCGATGAGTCCCGTCATATCGCCGATCAGAAAAATAACAGTGTGACCTAGATCCTGAAAATGCTTCATCTTCCGAAGGAGCACGATGTGGCCGAGGTGCAGGTCTGGTGCGGTAGGGTCGAATCCGGCTTTCACCCGCAGCGGGCTGCCGGTCTTGGCGGCTTCAGAAAGGCGTGCGGCTAGGTCTTCTTCACGGATAATTTCCGAGAAGCCCTTCTTGAGATACGCAAGCTGTTCCGGAACGGGAGCAAAGGACACTTTACAATTGTAAGCATGAAGGCACTTGTACTCATGTCCTTTCTGATCTCCGCCGCGGCAGCCCAGTCGCTCACCGACCGGTTTTTCGACGAATATTACTTTCCGTTCAACCCGACCTCGGCCACGGCCGCCGGAATCCATAAATACGACGGCCAGCTTGAGGATTACTCCAGGGCGGGCGTAGATGCGCGCGTCGCGAAACTCAAACAATTCGAGGCCGAAT
>JBDTTL010000352.1:0-4820 GCA_039930665.1 Acidobacteriota bacterium | reverse complement strand
ACTAGGCAGTACTCACTAGCGACTAGTACTATTCGCTAGTGAATTCAGCCTCCTTGCCCTTGACTTACCCCTCCCGAACAGGCATCATGAAGTGTCTAAGGATGACCTGCCCCCCGGCTCCGTCCAACATCGTAACCGAAGTCAATCCCGCTCGATACTGCCGCTTCGCCTTCATATGAGTCCCTCTTCACGCGGCTGGCTCTGGGTCAAGGCCGGAGCCGGAGCGACCGCGACGGCGGAGCCTTCAGGGAAGCCTTGAGGCAGAGTCGGGCGTGTGATATTAGACGCTAAGGAAGGCGAAGCGGCCCTCCGCGCGAACTCGTCCGGTGTTAAATACCGCAGTGACGAATGCGGCCTCTGCGAGTTATAGTCCAGGCGCCAAGCCGCGATCTTCGCTCGTGCGTCAAACAGATTCCAAAACCAGCTCACGTTCAAACACTCGTCGCGAAGCCGGCCGTTAAAGCTTTCGATGTGCGCGTTTTGCGTCGGCTTACCTGGCTGGATGTGAACTGCATCGATCCGCTTCTCGATGCACCACGCCAGGAAGTGCCGCGAGCTGACCTCGGGCCCATTATCACTTCGGATCGCAACTGGCGCGCCACGCCGGTCGATAATCTGCTGAAGCGCGCGCGTCACGCGGCGGCTCGGCATGGACGTATCCACTTCCAGTGTCAGGCATTCGCGCGTATAGCAATCGACCACGGTGAAGATCCTCAGCCTGCGTCCGCTGGCGGCGACATCGCTGACAAAGTCCACCGCCCACTCCTGATTCGGCGCGGTCAGCATCGGCCGCGGCCGCATCGCGCGTTGCAATCGTTTGCGGCGAGTCCTCTTCACGCACAACCCCAGATCGCGATACACCCTCCAAACCCGCTTGTGATTGACTCGCTCTTCGCCGCTCAACAACACCCACAGCCGCCGGTATCCGAAGCGTGGCTTCTCCCGTGCCAGGGTCAGCAAACGTTCGCGGAACGCGCTGTCGTTGCGGCGACACCGATACCGATACGTCATGCGCGGAATCTCCATCAGCCCGCAGACACGGCGCTCACTCGTTGGAAACTCTCCGATCAAGCGCCGCACTTCCGCTCTCCGCTCTACGAGCCCAGCTGGAGGGGCGGGACTGGCTGTCGCTGCGTTTGACAACGCAGCGGTTCCGCCCTGCCCGGTGACGAACACCTGGGCAAGAGCAGCGCCGCCATAGAGAAAACCTGCGAGAAGCGAAATGGAAAACCGCAACTACCTAATCTATCGCATGAGCTACGGTCCGCTAGCCGATTGGGCGGGGAGTCGCGGTTATCTCTCCCGCGCCGTCGTCCGGATCGCGTCCAGCAGTTCCTGATATTGAGGATCGCGAATGCCGCGCGAGGAGGCGGCGAAATTAGAGAGCACGCGGCGCGCGATCCGGCGGCCCTCGGAATCATCCGCTGCCTTCGATTGCGCTAGCAGCGCGGTGAGGCGCTCCTTCAATCTCGCGAAGCTGGCCCCGTTGGACCAGCGGTCGCGAAGATCAAAGAGTTCGCCCTGCACTTGCCCTTCAAGCTCCTCGTTCTTGGCTTCCTCGCCTAGGGCGTCCCTAACATCTTGCTGCTTCAACAGGCGGGCAGCGCGATCCGCGAACCTGCTGACGTCGGTGAGACCTTCAAAATCGGCAATGAGATGGATTAGCTTGTACAGCGTTTCTGTGTTTTCCTGAAGCGCGTCAATCCGTTCCACGCGCGTCGCGAACCACGTGTTCAGCAGAGTCGGGTCACGCGGCCGCAAGCCGGATTTCATGGCCTGCAGCTCCATCCATTCCACCGCCTGCATGGCCAATTCCGCGGGCAGCCACGTGTGCCCGCCTTCGAAGTAGAGCACTCTGTGGGTGCTCGTCATGCGGCGATCCAGCTGGTACATCTCCAGGTGATTGAAGTCGTCCGTGCCGGCCGAGCCGAATACCGGGAACGGGAGGCGCGCTATGAACTGGTCCGGGAAGCCGGCGCTCGAAGCAAACACTCCCGCGATCTGTTTGGACTCGAGCGCGATCTTCATCGCCACGCGCGCCCCTCCGGACATACCTGCTGTGTACACGCGCTTGGGGTCTATGGAAAATCGCGCCTTCACGTCCGCCGTCATGGCTTTCGCCGCTTGCATGCTTACTTCCCAGGGGCCGTTGCGCGAGTTGAGCGAACCAGCCACGATGTAGCCGTATTTTTCGGCGGCTTGCCGATAGCGCTCCACCGGCACGCGCCCGTGCGCTCCCCCGTCGAATGCGAGAATCACGCTCCAGTGCCGCGAAGGCGTGTAGCTCGAAGGCAGATACAGTGCGTAATGCTGGGCATTGTCCAAGGCGCACTCTACCCTGTCGACAATCTGGCCCGTGGGTAGCTCGGCGGCGCGGGACGCCGCGGCGGCCATCAGCAGCCCGATGACTTTCCTCCACATGCCCTGAATAATAGCGCGGGCGCGGCCGCTATTGCGAACCTCACTTGGGAAAACGGGACCAAGCGAATCGGTGCATGTAACGTACGCGAATCGGCGATTAGTGAGGACACTACTGAAAAAATCTGCGGACCTAGCGCTTCGCTTTCTATCAATGTGACATCGCGTACACTACATAATTCGATACAATTCTAAAAGCCAGCCCTGAGAACTTCTCATCGTACTCGGGCCAGTCTGCAAATTCCCAGGCATCTCCGAGGTCCATATCGTGGCAGATCGCTACAACAAGGCGACCCTTATCGTCGTAGATGCCGCGCCAGTGAGGATCGACGCCGTCTTGTTCGTAGGTGCGGCCGCTACGCAAGTACTGTGCGCCCGGCACCTGATAGCGATTATCCAAATCGTAAATAGAATGGAAAATCGAATCTCCGTCTGGAATATCGACAATCGGCCGATCCGGGATCACGCGCTGCATGGTCGCGATGAATACAGCCCATTCTCGAGTGCCATGAAAGTCATCGCACATAAAGAATCCACCGCGATCCAGGAAATCACGCATTTTTTGGACTTGACTATCGCTCAGTTGCCAATGCCCGACCTCAACCGCATATAGCCATGGATAGTTGAATACGTCGTCCCCGTCGTCCAGATCTACCGGTTGTTCCACCGAGCGTACATTTACGCGAGTCAGTCGACGGAGTGCGACCGCTACGTGCCGATCCGCAGCAGTGTAGTCAGTGGTCCAGCTGGATCTTCCCTGCTTCCAGTCGCCTCCAAATCTCCGTCGGAAGCCGCCCCCGAACCCCTGATAGGGAGGATACATCAGCCGCGCGAAGACCCATTCCGCGGGCACGTTGTAATCCAATGGACGCTCAATGTTGTCTTGTCCCGGATACTCGCGCCATGGCATCTGCCACGCGAGCGCAGTTCCCAGTGTCACTGAAACGGCCAGCAAGCTCTTTGCTACTCCGGTCACAAAGCTATTATAGTCTCGTAACCAGGGGATCTCTGCCGTGGCCTTTTGCGCAGTATCGATCTGGCAAAAGCTCGCGGAGCCCTCAACCGCGACGGTCGCGGCCAGCTGCGCGGGGCCGATCTGCAAAGGCGAGTCCGGAGACCTGGCCTAGGACGTAGCGCTGTAATGAGACATTACCCAACGCCTAAGCTGCTGATCGCGCTTGCGATCGTCGGCGCGTTCGCAATAGCGCTCGAAGATCGCAATTCCGGTCAACACTAAAATCACCGAGGCTGGAATGCCAACCATAAGAAGAGTGTGCATTTTAAAATCTGTGCTCCATCTAGCGAGAATGGGGACGTTCAGTCGGAGGGCCGAATCGCCCCATTCTTCTCTCACGGGCCTCACACAGACGCCCGCTTTAATTGCAGTTTACATGCGCATCACAAATTGCCAATCCCTATCTTTCGATCACGGGTACCGGTTTTAGGGTACCGAGTACTGCGCGTGAATGGGACGACGCAATTTTATCAAATAACTTTAAACCCTTTAGTGCAAATCGACTCTAATTCTCGAACGGTGGACTGCTCTACGCCGCACACGCCGATCCGTCCGCACTACTTGCGGCGCTCGCGCTCTCTGGGGCTGAGCGCCGCGGATCGGTTCAGAGCACCGTGGTCGTTTCAGGCGGGGTTCCTCTCGCTAACATTCCTGCTGCATAGCTGGGTTTCGGCCCGCGCAAACTCAGAGCTCGCGCCCTGGTCTACGGCCTAGCGCTGTAATGAGACAGTGCCAAACGCCGGAACTGCTGACCGCGCTTGCGATACGCGGGGTCCCGCCCCGGCTATACTCGGGCAACAAGGAGATTGAGTGAATCGACTCGTTCTCATCGTGTGTTGTCTCGGACTCGCCGCTTGCAGCAGCGGCAAGTCCGAGGCGGAGAAAGTGGCTGCCGCCATTAAAGGGGACAACGCCGGAAAAGCCGCCGACAACCGGCAGTCTAAGTTCCTCACCAACGTGGAGGCAGGCAGCTACATGGGGGAACCGGTCGTTCGGGTCGAAAACGCGGCCATGGGCAGCGGGTGCATGTGGAGCGCCGCCAGCGATACCGGCTCCCTGCTGGTGCAGGTCGTCCCCGCGGATTACCACGAGCGCCCCTCCGCCGCGCCCGGTTACAAGGAATTGCCGAAAATCGACGAAAAGGCCTTTGTGGTTCCCGAGATGGGTGGCTGGCATGCGGGCTCTCTTCGGGGCGAGCACGCGATTCATGTCCAGTTGGGCGGTAAGGGCGCCAGCGAAGCCAGGACGGTCGAGCTTCTGATAGAAGCCATGAAGCGCGACGCTGCGATTCCCGACATTAAGAAGTAGCGCGCGTCGTTCTCCGTAGTGATCGAGCTAGTGTCCTGAGTCAGAAGTTAGCATAATAAGATGGAACCCGCTTGGTATG
>JBDTTL010000351.1:0-4824 GCA_039930665.1 Acidobacteriota bacterium | reverse complement strand
GCCCACACCCCGGCTCCGGGAAACGGTGCCAACTGCGAATGGAAGGGGATGCCGGTGTTCTGCGGCCCGCGCGGGCTGCCCTACGGGAAGGTCACGCTATACCACAATCGCGGGGATGGGACGTTTGAAGACGCGTCGACCCGGAGCGGCGTCTCAAAGCCCCAAGGTTTCTACGCTTTTACCCCGGTAGCGGCGGACCTGAACGGCGACGGCTGGCCCGACATCTTTATCGCCTGCGATTCGACGCCGAGTATTCTCTTCCGCAACAACCGCAACGGAACCTTCACCGACGTAGGCACCGAAACCGGGGTGGCCTTTAACGAGCACGGCTTCGAACAAGGCGGGATGGGTGTTGCGGTGAGCGACATCGACAACGACGGTCTGCTGGATCTGATCAAGACGAACTTTGCGGGCGACCATCCAAACGTCTATCACAATACCGGCGATGGCATATTCGAAGACATCGTCGTCAAAGCCGGGCTGGCGGTGAATCCGCAATATGTGGGCTGGGGCATTGGCCTGGTGGATCTCGACAATGACGGGTGGAAAGACGTCTTCCAGGTGAACGGCCACGTTTACCCGGAACTGGATGCGCGCGGCGGGAACGAGACGTATCGCAATCCGCGGCTGGTCTACCGAAATCTGGGCAAGGGAATTTTCGAGGATGTGAGCGCGATGGTGGGCCCGGGTGCAGCGCAGAAAATGTCCAGTCGCGGCGCTGCCTTTGGCGACTTCGACAACGACGGCGACATCGACGTGC
This sequence comes from Acidobacteriota bacterium, assembly GCA_039930665.1. Taxonomy (GTDB): domain Bacteria; phylum Acidobacteriota; class Terriglobia; order Bryobacterales; family Bryobacteraceae; genus Palsa-187. The sequence goes on along the minus strand of JBDTTL010000351.1, from coordinate 4,064 downwards.
TGGTGATGAACATGGGCCAGGCGCCTTCCCTTTTGCGCAACGATCTCAAGAGCCAGAACCATTGGATCACGGTCAAGCTGGAGGGAACGAAATCAAACCGCAGCGCCATCGGGGCCGTCGTCAGCCTCACAGCGGGTGGAATGAAGCAGACCGACGCTGTGCTAAGCCAATCCAGCTACATTTCGCACAATGACCCACGGCTGCACTTTGGATTGGGCGCCGCAGATCGTGTGGATCGCTTTACGGTCCGCTGGCCAAGTGGGGCAGTCGAGCAGTTTCCTGGCGTGCCTGCGGGGGGACTGGTGCTGTTAGTCGAGGGCAGCGGCAAGGCGAAATCGGTAGTAATGCCAAAATGAAATGCTTGCTCGCGCTTTTGGTTTTCGGCGGGCTCGCCGTTGCGGCGAAGGGCCCGGAAGAGCTGTCCGATGCCGCGCAAAAGCTCGCGATCGACAAAAACTACCCGGAAGCGGAGAAACTGTGGCTGGAGGCGCTTCAGCTCTCGCCCAAATTCTTTCCGGCCCTGTTCAACTTGGGCTACATGTACTTTTCGCTCGGACAGGCCGAGCGCTCCGAACCGATGTTGCGCCGTGCGGTCGAGATCGCACCCAAAGACTTCGGTGCCCGTTACGTTCTGGGCGCGGCGCTGGCGCAGCTCGGAAAAACAGAGGGTGCGCTGTTACAGTGGCGGGCAGCGCTGGAGATTCAACCCGAAAATGTGCGGCTGATGCAGATAATGTCGGTTGAGTATTCCCGCGGCCGGTATTTTCAGGAAGCGGCGGCCATAGCGACGCGCGCCCTGAAGAGCAAGGACGACGATCTGAATCTCTATCTCATCGCGATCAAGGCGTACCAGGATGCCAGCGAAAATGAAGAGGCATTCGAGGTGGCCGGACGTGCCGTAAAGAAGTTTCCAGATTCCGCCCGGGCGAATTTCGAGTACGCCTTCGGGCTGCAGAAGCTGGGTCGAGTTCCCGAAGCCATGCGTTTGCTGGAGAAGGCCATGGCAGCCGATCCGTCATACGAGGAGCCTTTTTTTTTCTACGGCAATCTGCTAGTGGACGACGGGCGGTATCAAGACGCCCTTCCGTATCTAAGAACAGCGATCAAGAACCGGAACGACTATATGACGGCGCGAGTTCTACTCGGCCGCGCGTTAATGCAGTTGCGGCAGTATCCCGCTGCGATTGAAGAACTGGACCAGGCCGTGAGAACAGATCCACGGCACCCGCAGCCGCATGTTTTGCTGTCGCAGGTCTATTTCCGCATGGGCCAGGAGGAACGCGCGCGTCAAGAGAAGGAAATGTCTCTGCGGCTCCGCCGTGAAAATCCCCACGCGTTGGAGGCAGAGCAAGGGCGGTCATTTTTGGCAAAGCCATAGAGATATTTCGGAGGGAGAGCGAGGGCTGGAAAGCGTGAGCGAAAGGCAGTTTCGATTACTGCGGCGGCTCGACGAAAGGAGTACAAATGACTTGGCTAGTGCTATTGACGGCGCTGAACGCCGCCTACACGGCCGCGCTGCCTTCCGCGACGATCTTCTACGTAGCAAACATTGTGTTGCATTTGGCACTCGGCGCCGCCGTAATTCTCTGGCTGGGGTTTATCTGGCGGAGGAGCCCCAAAGTGGCACCCTTGGTATTGGCAGGGATTCTCGGCATTTACCTGATCTTCGCCGGGGCAACGACAGATCACCGCTGGGCGCTGTGGTCGCACATCGCGTTGGCGGTGATCGGGCTGGCGATACTCCTGCCCAAGTGGCGCATCGGGCTGGCGGTCCTCACGGTGGCGGCAGCCGCACTTCGATTTAGCGCGCCCGAGGAACGGATTCATAATCCCAAAGTAGTCGCCGTCTCAATGACCGAGGAAGGCGCTGGGCCGAGTTCGCCGTTTTGGCCCTCCTCCGCACGAACCAACACTGGCAAAGTAATACCATCGGATTTCTTCATGGATTCTGAGTTGTGTGGGGAATGCCACAAGGACATCTACCAGCAATGGAAGGGTTCGATGCATCATTTCGCATCATTCAACAACCGTTTCTACCGCAAAACAATTGAGCACATGCAGGAGCTGAGCGGAACGCAAGGCAGCAAGTGGTGCGCCGGGTGTCACGATCACGCGGTATTCTTCAACGGCCGATTTGAGCGGCCGATCAAGGAGCAGGTGGATACGCCAGAGGCGCAAAACGGATTGGGCTGCGTCTCCTGCCACTCCATTGTGCACGTTGGCAGTTCCATGGGCCAAGGCGATTTCACGATCGAGTACCCACCCCTTCACCAGATCGCGTCCAGTCATAATCCGTGGTTCCGCAAACTCGACAGCTTTCTGACGTACCTGAATCCGGAGCCGCATCGCCGCACCTTTATGAAAGCATTCATGCGCCAGGATTCGCCGGAGTTCTGCGCGTCCTGCCACAAGGTTCACCTCGACCAGCCCGTGAACCACTATCGCTGGCTGCGGGGATTCAACGAGTACGATAACTGGCAGGCGAGCGGCGTTTCCGGGCAGGGTGCGCGCTCGTTCTACTACCCGGACAAGCCCGCGACTTGTTCGAACTGTCACATGCCGCTGATTGCTTCGAGCGACCCCGGGAATAAAAACGGGATGATCCACTCTCACCGGTTTCCAGCCGCCAATACCGCGGTTCCGTTCGTGAACAAAGACGCGGAACAACTGCGGGCCACCGAACAGTTCCTTAAATCCGGGTTCATTACCGTGGATCTATTTGCAGCAACGCCGGTCGAGGAGTCGAAAGGGCAAACAGAGATGCGCCGTCGCGGCAACGATTCGCCTGCTCTTGCTTCCACCTTCGCTGTAGGAGAGGAATCGGAGCAGACCGGGCCGGTGGTCCTGCGGGAAGTGGACAAGGTGGCGGCGCCTATCGACACTCCCGGCGTGCGCTTTCAGCCGGGCACCACGGTGAGAATAGATGCCGTCGTCCGTACGCGGAAGATTGGACATTTTTTTCCGGGTGGAACCGTGGACGCCTTTGATGTCTGGCTGGAATTCAAGGCCCTCGACGCCAATGGACGCGTGCTGGCCTGGAGCGGGACTGTGGATGACAACGGCCGCGGACCGGTAGAGAAGGGCGCACACTTCTACCGATCGTTCCAGATCGACGGCGAGGGCAACCCGATTAATAAAAGAAACGCCTGGCAGACACGCAGTGTGCTTTACGTCCGGCTGATCCCTCCCGGCGCTGCCGACACGGTGCATTTCCGGCTACCGATTCCCAAGGATGCCACAGGACCGGTCACGCTTGAAGCGAAGCTGAACTATCGCAAGTTTACGCCCTATTACACGAAGTTTGCCTTCGCCGAAGCCCACAAATCGGGTCGTGCAGGCGTCGATTTCGATAGCCGCGAGTATTCCTTCGACTCCACGCCGGTGCCGGTTCTGCCTATCGTCACGCTGGCCGAGGCTACTTCGAAGATCCAACTGGGCGAGCCGACGTGGGCGCCCGTGGTTCGCAAACAGGATCGGGAGCGCTGGAACGACTGGGGAATCGGACTGCTGCTGCAAGGCGACGTGAAAGGTGCCGAGTATGCATTCCGGCGGGTTACGGAAGCGGAACCGGGCTACGCCGACGGATGGCTGAATGCCGGGCGCGCTCTGATACAGGAAGGCGAGACCGAGGCGGCGCGGCCGTTCGTCGAAAAGGCCCTGGCCTTGAAGCCCGATCTGGCTCGCGGACATTTTTTCCTGGCAATGATTCAGAAGGCGGCGGGCGATTACGACGGCGCCCTGCGAAGCCTGAGCATGACGGTGAGCCAGTATCCGAGAGATCGGGTGGCGCAGAATCAGATCGGACGAGTTTTGTTTTTGGAGCGCCGGTTCGAGGAGGCCATCGCCGCTTTCGGGAAAACGCTCGATGTAGATCCCGAAGACGTGCAGGCGCATTATAATTTGATGCTGTGCTACAAGGGGTTGAACCAGACCGACCAAGCAGAGAGAGAACAACGGCTGTTCCTGCGGTTCAAGGCGGATGAAGCATCACAGACCTTGACGGCCAAGCCACGGTTGTTGAACCCCGAGGATAACAATGAGAGGCAACCTATTCACGACCACGT
>JBDTTL010000350.1:0-4826 GCA_039930665.1 Acidobacteriota bacterium | reverse complement strand
GGTCAATATCAATGGCTGTTTGGGCCGCCCAGTCCGCATCTAAGATCTCCCTAAAGACCAATCCCCGTCTAACTTAGTTCGCTTATTTCAGGGACAGGAGACTAGTCAGGAGCGGCTTATGTAAGAAACCATTCGTCCGGCGCCGGAATGATCGCGCCGGTACGAATGGTAGAGGTGAGCGTCGCACTTGGTGCAACCGCCGAGCACGTCAATGTGCGTTTCCGGGACTCCGGCGTCCAGTAACTGGCCACGGTTGATAGCGGCGAGATCTACGACCCCGGCTTGCTTCAAACCAAATTGCTGCGCGACTTCGAATCCGACTTCGTAGCAGCAACCCCCGATACCGGGACCAACCGCCGCGTAGACATCCGCCGCTTCAGTGCCGTAGAGCCGGCGCATTTCTTCCAGCGTCCCAATAACGATCCGCGCTGCCGTGCCGCGCCATCCCGCGTGCACTGCCGCTACGGCGCGATTCCGGTCATCCGCCAGTAATATGGGATAGCAATCCGCGGTGCGCACCGACACGGGCAGCGTTGGGAGGGATGTCACCAAGGCATCGCCTTCACCCACGCACCCAGGCTGAGCGGCCGACAACACGACGCCCGAATGGATCTGCTTCAGGCTCGCCATGCTGTCCTGCGGGACCGAGTCGGCGCGTGTGCCGAATCCGTGATGGAGCCACTTCAACTCTGTGAGCAGGGAAGAATAGAGCACGCGGGTCTAGTCGATCGCCTTAGTCAATCGCTTTATCCAGCAGCAGCGAGAGGTGGCGCGTCTTTTGATCCACGCGCTCCTTGAGCGAAGACAGCTCGCGCTCGATGGTACGCAGGCGGTCCGCCATGTGGAGGCAGGCCAGCACCGCAATGCGCTGTGCATCCATGTTGCCGGCGCGCTGCGCGATGGACGTCATCAGTTCGTCGACCGTGTGCGCGAGGGTTTCTACTTCCCCGGCTTCGTCAGTGGCCGCGAGCGTATAAGTTTCGTTGAAGATGGTGACGCGCACCGTCTTGCGTTCCGCTCCCGAGTCCATTCCGGCGCCTCCCGCTCTACTGGCCGCTCAGTTGATCCATCTGCCCCAGCAGTTTTTCGATCCGCACGCGAACCTGTTTGCGCTCCGCGCGCAATCCGTTGATTTCCTCGCGCAAGCGTTCGGCTTCAGCCGCTGTTTTTTTGAACGAGGACAGTTCCGTCATCGCCGCGCGCGCTTCTTCGAGGTCGCTCAAGGCGGCGTCACGCTCTTCCTTCAAGGTAGCCACCAGTTCAACTGCGCGGCGGATCCGCTCTTCGAGATTCGCCAGCGAATCCATTTCGGATTCAGAATGCGGCGTCGACATCGTTGGTTAAGCGGCCTTTTCGAGCGCGGCCTTGGACTGGTTCACCAGCGCGCCGAACGCCGCCGGATCGGTCAGCGCCATATCGGCCAGCACCTTGCGGTTGAGTTCGACGCCCGCTTTCTTCAAGCCGTCCATAAACTTGCTGTAGGACATTTCGGCTGCCCGGCACGCCGCTCCAATGCGGACGATCCACAACGAGCGGAAATCGCGCTTCTTAAGGCGGCGGCCCTTATAGCCGTATTTCAGCGACTTCTCGACCGCCTCCTGCGCCGAACGGTAGAGTTTGCTCTTGGTGAGGAAAAAACCCTTGGCGAGGGTAAGCGTCTTCTTGCGGCTATTGCGCCGCTTGGTACCACGTTTGACTCTTGGCACGTTTCGTCTCCTTAGATAGTTGCAAGCGGAACAGGCACGTGCGGCGCGCTGTCCACCAAATCATTTCGCCCCTGCACTACCGGCCGAAGCCGGCGATCGCGGAGCAGCCCTGTGGGCTAGTACGGAATCATGCGGTGGATCTCAGGCGAGTTAGCCGGATCGGCTATCGACGACTGCCCCAACCGGCGCTTCCGCGTGCGCGACTTCGAGGTCAAAATATGACGGGCAAACGCATGCCGGCGCTTGATTTTGCCGGTACCCGTCTTCTTGAACCGTTTGGCCGCACCCTTATGGGTCTTCAACTTTGGCATATAAATTTCCTGGGTGTGATCGGCCATCCGCCACTTTAGGGACAACCTTTTCGATGATAGCACAGCCCTATTACGCAGCGCTTGTGCGGCGGGCCGGCGGTTAACGCGAGCTTAATTCGGCGCCTGCACCGGGAACTTCGCGTCCGGCCACTTGGCGGCGAACTCTTTGGCGTGCGCGTTGCAGACCTGCTCCGGATTCGATCCGCGACCCTCATGCTCGCCGAAAAACTTAAAATCCGTTTCCCACAGTGCGGGCTGCTTGCAGCGGTCGCACTTATTGAGAGGATTCGCGTGAATGGCCGTGATTCTGTGGCCGTAAGATTCTGCCATGAGGCTCCTTCGAACTCAGATAGGGTTCTCGGGGACCCCCATTGAGCGTAGCACGGCGGCGCTGCGGACGATGTTCTTCGCCCCCCGTTGTATACTGCGGTCCATGAAGGAAACGTCGATTACCCGCCGAACGGTTCTCGCCGGCGCAACGCTCATCCCGCTGGCGGCCATACGGCGCGCTGAAGCTCAGACGGCCGCCGCCGCTCAGGCGCCGGCATTCACCGCCGATCAACGCAAGACTGTCGACGCCTTGATCGACCGTATCATCCCCAAAGACGAACTGGGCCCCGGTGCGGCCGAATGCGGTGTAGGCGATTACATCGACCGCTGTATGGCCGGCTACAATGCCGCGGAAAAACCTCTATTCGTCGATGGACTCGCCAACCTCGACGTCTTCGCGCTGCGCACGCAGGGCATTGCGTTCGCGAGTCTAACTGGCGATAAGCAGGATGCGGTCCTCATCGCTATAGAAAATAATCAGGCGCCGAACCTGCGCGGCTTCTTCAATCGCGCGCGCCGCCTCACCCTCGAAGGTATGTTCGGCGACCCGGTCTACGGCGGCAACAAGAACTTCGCCGGCTGGGATCTCATCCGCTATCCCGGCGCCAAACTTGCCGTCGGGCCGGAAGACCAGAGCATGAAGACTCCGCCCAAGCCGTTCCGCAAGGAACTTTTCGGAACGGGGGGTATGGCGGAGAATCACATGGGCCAAAACAATGGCCACTAATCTCAATCCCGTCGATGTGGTCGTCGTCGGACTCGGCGCGGCCGGTGGCATAGCGGTGCTGCCGCTCACGCGCGCGGGCATCAAGGTGACTGCGCTCGAAGCGGGCAGTTGGATGCAGCCTAGCGATTTCAGAGCCGACGAGATTCACAACAACGTGCGGAGGCGCGTCACCACGGGCACGAAGGTATGGGATGAGATTCCGACTTTTCGTACGAGTCCGGATCAGCGCGCCCGCCAGGGGGCCGCGCCGACGATGATGAACGCGGTGGGCGGCACGTCCATTCACTACTACGCCAATAGCTGGCGCTTTCATCCGTGGGATTTCAAGGTGCGCTCGGAGACTGTAAGGCGCTATGGCGCGAGCGCGATTCCCAAGGGCTCGACGGTCGAAGACTGGCCTCTCACCTACGACGAACTGGAGCCCTTCTACGACACCATCGAATACGAAATCGGGGTCTCCGGCAAAGCGGGCAACCTGCAGGGCACAGTGGATCCCAAGGGCAACATGTTCGAAGGATCGCGCCGCCGCGAGTATCCCATGCCTCCGCTGCGCGACACCGACTTCACGAACATGATGCAGGGTGCTGCCCGTAAGGCGGGATTCAATCCGCATCGCTCGCCCGCCGCGATCAATTCGCAGCCTCGCGATGGCCGTTCGCCTTGTGCCTATCACGGCTATTGCGATACGGGCGGATGCCACGTGAAAGCCAAGAACTCGACGGCGGTGACCACTATACCCGCTGCGCAGAAGACGAAGAATCTGACGATCGTCGAGCGTGCGCACGTTACGCGAATGCTGACGGACGACAACGGCAAGACTACCGGAGTCTTGTATGTTCGCGAAGGGCAGGAATTCTTTCAGCCCGCTAAAGTGGTGCTGCTCGCGTCCTACACTTACGAAAACGTGCGCATGATGCTCTTGTCGAAATCCAAGGCGTTTCCGAACGGGCTCGCGAACAATCACGGGCAGGTGGGCAAGCACTATATCGGGCACTGGGCGAATCGCGAAGTCACCGGATTGTTCCCTGTCGATCTCAACATCTGGTACGGGGCGAACGCGCAGGGCGTGGTGGTCAACAACTGGGCCGAGGATAATTTCGACCATAGCGGACTTGGCTTCATCGGTGGGGCGAGCCTCACGGTAAATCACGAAGTGCATCCTATCGCGGCGTCCGCGATGCCTACTTTCGGACACGCGCCGGAGTGGGGTTCCAAGTGGAAGAAGTTCGTCAGCGAAAACGCGGGGCGCTGGCTGGGAGTCTACGCGCAGTGCAATTCCCTGCCCTACGAAAACACCTGGCTGGATCTCGACCCCGAGGTAAAGGACCCGCTCGGCGACCCGGTCTGCCGCATCACCAGCGGCCCCAAGGAGAACGAGCCACGCGCCAGCGCCTACGCCGCGAAGAAAGCGGAGGAATGGTTCCGCGCCGCCGGAGCCATTGAGGTGATCACCGTTCCCAACACGGTGGGCCCCAACCTCTCGACGCATGCGACTGGAGGGACTCGCATGGGGCAGAAGGCGGAATCGAGCGTGGTCGATCCCTACGGCTTCGCGCATGAATCGCCAAATCTGGGGATTCTGGGCGGGTCAACTCTGGTGACGCACGGCGCCCGCAACCCGACGCTCACGATTCAGGCGCTGGCGTGGCGGACGGCGGAGCACCTGGTAAAAAACTGGAAGTCGATCGCGGGATAGCGACAGCTCGATAGACCTTTCGGTCCGCGCGGCTAGCAGACGCAGCCGGCGTAGTA
>JBDTTL010000349.1:0-4833 GCA_039930665.1 Acidobacteriota bacterium | reverse complement strand
GTGCACGTCCGCGACGGTGGCTGTAAGCTTGCGGAGAACGTCGATGGCGGCGTCTACCGCCTTGGCAAATTCCGGATCCAGGTTGTCGAAAAAGCCGGCTCGCGGCAAACCGATCCGCAGTTTGGACACGGGCATTTTAAACGCACGGCGGTAGTCGGGAACCGGCGCATTCACGGTCGTCGGATCCACTTCGTCGTAGCCGGCAATGATGCTTAACATCAGTGCGGCATCTTCTACTGTCTTGCAGATTGGGCCGACGTGATCGAGCGTCCAGGCCATGGGGATGACGCCCCGATTGCTGACGCGTCCATAAGTGGGCATCAACCCGACTACGCCGCAGTCCGAACTAGGGATCCGGATCGATCCTCCGGTGTCCGTGCCGAGCGTTCCAAAACAGAGGCCGGATACGATGCCCGCGGCAGAACCGCCCGACGATCCGCCCGAAATCCGGTCCAGCGCCCAAGGATTGTGGACCGGTCCGAAGTAACTGACGGCGGAACTGGGGCCATAAGCGAACTCGTGCATATTCAGTTTTCCCAAGATAATCGCGCCAGCGTTTTTCAGCCTGCGAACAACTTCGGCATCCTCGGTTGGAACGCGGTCTTTGAACAACTCGCTCGCTCCCGTAGTCCGGACACCGGCGGTGTCGATGTTGTCTTTCAGGGCGATGGGAATGCCATGCAGTGGACCTCGCCACTTGCCTCGCTGCGCCTCTGCCTCCATTTCCCGCGCAGTGGCAAGCGCGGATTCCCCAGTGACGGTAATGAATGCGTTCACGACCGAATTGTATTTCTCAATTCGCTTCAAGCAAGCCTGCGTCAGTTCGACCGGTGAGGCTCCTTTACTTCGCAAAAGCTCGGAAGCCCTCTTCAATGTCAAAGCCGTAAGGTCCTGCGATTCCGCAAAGGCAGGCGTGAGAGCCCAGGCGGCTGCTCCAACTCCAGCGGCAAGAAACGTTCTGCGAGAATCAGACTGGTTCATGACGGTTTACCTCGACGATTCCAGGTCTCTATACGGTTTACGGCTTCCCGACGACGAATGAGCGGACGGGCCATGCTTTAAAGATTACGCTAAGTTCGTACGTTTCAAGAGAGCAGAGAAGCGGAGGTCCGCGCGCAAAGGATCGTACATCGGATCGCACTTCAAAAACAATGCCAGATCCTTCTGGTCGATAGCCCGGTTGAGCCACTGAAAGGCGTGGTCCTTATCTCCTAAACCAATGTAGATCTCCGCAATCATCAGCGCTGGAAATGAAGGCGTGAAGTCGCCAAGGAATTCGTTCAGAATCTCATGTGCCTTGTCCCGACGTCCGGATACGGCGTAGGCGTAAGCTAAGTCGGATTTCACGCGTCCTAGATCCGGTGTGAGTTTCTGCGCCAGCTCCAATTCGGCGATACCTCTGACGAAGCTTCCTTTTTGCAGGCAGGTAAGGCCGAGGCCGGCGTGCGCGCGCGGAAAAGAGAAGTCGATAGCCAGTGCTTTGCGAAACTGTTCGGCTGCTTCGTCATGCCGCCGCAGCTAATAAAGCGTCTGCGCGTGGCAGTTTACGGCGGGCGGGGAGTCAGGCTCGAGCTCCAAAACCCTGCTGTGCTCTCTAAGTCCCTCCTCAGTTCGGCCGACACTTAAGAGATACGTTCCATACCACGCATGCCCAACCACATCGGACGGGCATAATTCCAACCCTCTACGGAACTCCTCGCCTGCAGCCCGCCATTTATAGTCGTGGATCAGAGGCAAGGCCAAGGCGATGTGAGCCTCACCTACTGAGGATTCGACCTGAAGTGCCCTGGAGGCTGCCGCGCGAATTTTGGGAATGAACTCCGCAGGCAGAACCGCCTTCAGCATGGGCACCATCACATAGCAGTAGGCGAGACTCGCGTACGCTCTGGCATGCGTGGGTTCCTTCGCGACCGCCTGCTCGAAACAGCCGATTGCGGCCTCGAAGCCCTCGATCGTGTGCCGATCCCAGAAGGAGCAGCCCCGTAGGTAGTCTTCATGTACTCTGGGTGCACCCGCAATATTGCCACCGCTCGGCGCAGCGTGGAGTGCCTCGCCCCCGCGAAAACGGACTCCCAGCTCACCGGCAATGGTTGTCGAAATCTCTCGTTGGACCTCGAACAAATTCGACAGCTTGCGATCATAGCACTCCGACCATACCGTCCGACCATTCACGGCGTCATCCAATTGGGCCAGAATACGCAACCGGTTGCCCGATCTTCTGACGCTCCCTTCGATCACGGCCTGCACGTTGAGCATCCGGCCGACTTCGCGGATGTCGATGAGCTGGCCTTTGAATTGGAAAGCAGAGATCCGCGCCACCACTTCCAGTCCGAGGATGCGAGTAAATGCGTGACTCAACTCGTCGGTGAGTCCGTCACTGAAGAACTCGTCCTGCTTCATGACGCTGCGGTTCACGAAAGGTAATACCGCGATCCGCAAAGCCTGCCGACTCCGAAACGTCACATTCGAAACCGGGATTACGGCTGTTGCCGGCCCCTCCAGCTCCCTTGAGAAGGTCGGTGTGTATTTGCCCAGTGGCAGCTGGATCCTGAGCGGATCGCCCTTGCCTTCGCTTTCAAAATACTTAGCCAGCCGCGCTCGAAGCTTATGCGCCTCGGTCCGGACGATCGAATCAAGCCGGGGATCGAACGATTCCTTCTTGCGGAAGACTGCGATTCCGATGGAGTACTCCTTAAGCAGATGTCCCCGTCCGTGGAGCTTTTCAGTGACCGTGTAACGGAGGAAATCTCGTTGTGCTGCCGCTGAACGAAAGGTCCGGCTCGCGAGAATCTTGTCCACCTCGCACTCGATAGACTCCCGGGAATACTCTTCCGCGAATTGGTCTCCCGCGGGGATGGCTCTCGAGATTCGTGGCACGCGAGGCAAAGCATCCTCTCCGGTCAGCGGGCGGCTGGGGCATCATGCACGGTAGGATCCTCGCTCATCTCATTGCAAGCACAAGAAAATACGAGGTTGGCAACAGCGCTCGCGCTGATTGAGCGAATCAGTGACTCGATGCGACGCGGTCATGCCAACCGCTGACTCAGGAGGCAGGGCCTTGTCTGGTCATTGTGAGTCTGGCGGCGCAGGGCACTTATTTCGACGTCGCACTCGGCGATTTGGGATTGGACTTAGAATTCAGTTGTCAATGATCAGCACCCGCCGTCCGCATCGCCGATTGCCTTGTCTTAACTGGTAGGAAGATGGCCACCTCCGCTCCCCCGTGCGGCCGGTTCTTCGCGACGATTCTGCCATTATGAGCTTCCACGAATCCTTTGCAAATCGAAAGGCCAAGGCCTGTCCCCATGGGGGCTCCCGATGACATCCCCCGAAAAAATTTGTCAAACACGCGTTCTAGCTCTTCCTCTGGAATACCTCTGCCGCGATCAAGGACCCTAATCTCTAGATGGTCAGCATCCGTCTGGGCCTCGATTTCGACAGGCATCTCTTTGGGAGAATATTTCAGAGCGTTATCCAGTACGTTCACCAACACTTGCACGATCAGAACATTGTCCATCGGTACTAAGGGCAGGTTGGGAGCGATGGTAATTGAGACGGGGTGGCTCTCAGCCACTTCGCCAAGTTGGCGCAGCGCCGCACCGACTACATCATGCACATCGCAAGGCTGGGTTTTCATTCGTATCGCACCGCCTTCCAAGCGGGTCATGTCGAGCAGGTTTTGAACTAGCCAGTTTAGCCTTCGCGCTTCGTTCTGCGCGGTTTTCAATAGTTTTTGTTGTGTCAGCGCGTCGAGACGCGCCCCATCCTCCAATACGCTACTTAAGGCACCAATGACTGACGCGAGGGGTGTTCGCAAGTCATGCGAAACCGTATTAAATAAGGACTGCTGAAGCTTGTCGGCTGCTTGAAGTATCAGGAATTCGCTTTTGGCGCGGTTCGCCTCCTCCCGCGCTTCCTCAGCTTGTCTGCGGTCTGAGATGTCGCGGACGAAGGCGCTGAAGGTCCACGTGTTCGCTATCTTTGCGGAGGAGATTGCCAGCTCTACGGGAAATTCGCGGCCAGTACGGTGAACGGCAGTGATCTCTATTCTCTTGTTCAACAACGGTCCCTCGCCTGTGTGGAGAAACCTTTGTAAACCCCGCTCGTGGGCTTCTCGATACTGTGGAGGGATGATGGTGTCTGACATCCGTCTGCCGACTGCTTCCTGTCGAGACCAGCCGAAGATTCTTTCAGCTTCCAGGTTCCATCCAGTAATTTGACCCGCGGGATTCATCGTAACAACGGCGTCCAGCGCGGTCTCAAGAATCGAGCGGATCCGCTGCTCGCGCTCTTGGAACTCCCTGAGAAGTTCCTCAGCCTGCTGCTCTCGGGAGTTCATAGCGGTCACTCCTCGCCTATCTCGTAAACCCACCATCCCGGTGACAACTCGCCGTGGTTACCGACGCGACATCAATGGTAAGCTCACCGACTGAAATCCCCCAGCAGTGTGTGCCCGGGCGCGGACTAGTACTCGCCTAGTACTAACCCGCGGACCTCGATTATATGCCATTCAAGGCCTGACAAAGAGGAAACCAAAAATCATGTGCCGGGAGTGCCCACGTCTGCCCGTTGGGCGGCGTACAGATTGGGCACCGAGGCTATTGGGCGCCACCCCTCGCCACCCTGGTTCTTTTGCAATGCCCGGGAAGAACGCTTGGATTGACGGCGTTTGCTGTGGCTCCGTTAGACGTTGACGACTTATTGACGGACAACGGCTAGTCTTTGATGACTCTTGGACATCAAAACCAGTATGATTTGTTTTAGAAGAGGCAAAGACTCGAGATGCGGAATTACGACGACGGCGCGATCATCCTCGTCGGTGATGATGAGGTA
>JBDTTL010000348.1:0-4877 GCA_039930665.1 Acidobacteriota bacterium | reverse complement strand
AACGGTTGCAGGTTGTCAATCACATCGGGAGACTGCGCATTGACATCCCATTTGAAGAATCGCAAATTGATCCGGTCCGGCAGAAAATCCGCCAGCGTGAATCCATGCTGCTCAATCGGCTTGATCTCTTCCCGCATGTCGAGATGTGCGGGTGGGGTCGCGCCCACGCCGCGGAACGCCGACGGCCAAAAGCCCGGAGCCGTGCCGATGGGACCGGCAAGAACAGTGGTGATAGGGTTGGCTTCGAGATTGAGCGCGCCGCAGCGCAGCATCTGGCCTATTGCCACGGCGTGTAGATCGCCGCTGATAACCAACGGGATACGTCGCTTCATCGCGGCCAGCGATGCCATCAGGCGATCGTGCTGCTTGAGCCAGCCATCCTGCCAGTAGAGTTTCGGGGAGGCAGTGGTTAGCTTGTTGTCGGCACCGAGCACATCCGGATACCACTCACCCCACTTGCCGGCGCTCCACCCTGGTGGATTGGATGGTGCGTGAACCAGATGGGTCACCTCCGGTGATGCGGCGCGAGCGAGCAACCACTTCTCAACCTCGCGATCGACGAACACCGCGCTCTCCCCTTCAAGTGTCATCGTCCGGCGGACATCGTACAACAAGATCTCCGCCAACCGGCCGAATCGAACGGTGCCGAAGCTTTCCGACAGACCTCCCACGCGGTCCCCAGCCGACGACCAGGGCAGGCCCGGTGGTCGGTTGGCATCGGGCAGGAACTCCGGGTAGTAGAGCTGCTGCGTAGCGCGGGCAAGCTGCAACATGAACCACGTTGGCGGGAACGTGACGATCGCGTCCGTCGCTTCGTCGTTGTCGAAGTAATCATGATCGTCCTGAAGAAAGAACATCGGCGTCGAACGGAAGTCCGTGCCATACACGGGAATGATCTGCGGCCCCGCAGCGAGCTTTAGCACTGTTTCGTTCTTGTCGCCGAAGACGAGTGCCGAGCGGGAGAATGTTCCGGCCAACCGCTTGGCGGTCGGCGAAGCGCCGTGCGTCAAGCTCATTCTTGGAGCCAGAAGGTCCCAATACAGGTGATCGCCGTTGGCCACCGCGGCTTGCGGATGGTATGAAAGTGCGCGGCGCAGCAATCGGCTGCGAATCGCCGCCGGGAGGTAACCGAGCTGGTCGTGACCGCCGGCGCACGTGAAAAACAGCACCCGAAAGTGATCGGGGCGTGCGTTCGGGTCGGGGAGCAACGAGAGGTCCCAGGGCTGGCATAGCGCCGCGCCGCCCGCGGCGAAAAGTGAGAGCGTATATCGCTGGCCGGGCTCAAGACCGGCAACATGGAATTGCCAGAATTCACCGCGAGTATCGTTCATCCGGCCCGGTACGGACCTGCCGCCGACTCGCAGCGTGGGAGCAGCCGACAGCGGCTGCGTGAACGAGGCCTTGATCAGCATCCGAGTATCGCTGACCGTAGGCAACAGATGCCGTACGCGTCCCGAGTCCCAGGCCTCGGAACGCGGGGGTATTCCGGCTTGCGCAAAGAGGTCCGCAGGCAGCGCCGCGAGGAGCGCAGAACCCATACTGCCGGAAAGAAATTTGCGACGATCCATCGACCCCTCCAATCGATCACAGTTTCCGACCCTTAAGTTTACCTTTCCCGCAACGGCTCAACAGGAAGGCTCTCCGATTGCGGAGATGCCTCGGTTGGCGGCTCCGAACGAACACTTTGTCGGAAAGCCGAGCGTAGAGTCGAGGAAAGGCGCTTGACCGGGGCCTACTGGTCGGTTTCCCTTCCCCGCTCATCAACCGGACGTGCCCATTTCGAGCATCGGCTCATTGCGCTCCTCATTGCTGAGTGTGATAAATTGACCCGCGCCATCGCGACGCTCCAAGGTTCCGCGAAACGCATGCGTCGGTGAAGTTGACAATGCCCTCGAGGTTGATCTCGCTTTTCCCGGTCTCGCGCGATACTGTGCAGAACGCCACAGCAAGCCGGGCGTTGAACTACTTAAGAACTGGAGGAGAATCATGAATTTGGTCGTGATCGACAACTCGACTTTCGACAATGGTGCGCTGGCACAGGATCGCAGTCTCCACCCACATGCCATCCATGCGAACAGCGTTCACAACATGGTGATACAGATTCTAGCCCGGCTTCGGAACCGAGGCGATACCATCGGAAACCTGGTGATCTGGGGCCACGGCGTGCCGGGCGTTCAAGGGATGGGCACGGGAATGGATCTCAATCACCCTGTCACGAACCGGTCACGAGTAATCGCGCTCGACGGAGGCGGCCGACTCGTCAATCAGGACGAGCTTTCCCGGCTATGCGGCAAATTCTCCCAAGGCGCCCTAGTCGAGCTCCACGGCTGTAGCGTTGGGGCACATCGCCGCGGTCACGAATTATTGCTCCGTTTGTCCGACCTGTGGGGTGTCGCTGTCGAGGGCGATACGGCCTCGCAGCCCAGCGACCGGGCGAATCGGTTCTTCTCCGGGCCTGTTGTGCAGGCATATCATCCGCAGCCCGGACAATCCGCTCAGTGGCGGCTGGTGCAAAGGCATTAAATTCATATTAGCCAGCACTTCCAGATTGATCCGAGGTACTGCGATAGGATGCCGCGTGGCAGAGCAAGACTTCCTATCTGCACCAGAACCCATGAACTGAAACTCGACGGCTACAGGATTACGGAGTTCCGTTGATGTGCATGTGACCAATACGCGACCCCGACCACATGAGGTACGCGCCAATGTCGCTGTACTGCTCCAGTATTCCTGTTGTCTTTGGATCGAAGTGCATCATGATCATCCAATGCGGGGCGATGGCGAGAGACGGGCTGACCTTGTCATCCGGATCCGTGATGCTTCGTTGTGTAGCGCCTGCAAGCATGTAGACGATCGTCGGCTTTGAATTCACTGAATTGCACCGCGGAGGTTCGGCGACGTTCTTGAGACTGCCAGCCCGGCAAACGAATCCGTTGTTGCCTTCGCGAAGCGTGACTCTCTTGCCCTGTGCATCGGCGCCGTCGATGCGCGCACCGTCTGTGACATGCTTCGGCCCCGCAGAGAGGGCACGCGCGATCTGAACTTCCGCCGGTTCATCCGATGCTGCTACTGCATTCGCCTCGCCGTCGTGCACGCCCATTGCCGGCATATGACCGGAGTGCTCCGACGCTAGGTGCTGTGTTGAAGGGCCCACCGCCTGCCCCATGATGTGCAGGTGGGCATACGGTGTGCCGGGCCATAGTATGTATGCACCGGTGTCTTTTTTAGTCGCCGACAAACCGGAAGCTTTCGGATCGAACGGCCAAATGATCATCCACTGCGGACCGATCTTGACAGTCGCACCGGACGCGCTGCGTTCCGTTGCGCCCGATTGCATGTAGATAAATCCGGCCACGGTGTTGGTTGGAGACGGCTTCCCTGCAGCCAAATCCGCGCTCCACTGTTGCGCCGCTTGATTCGAGCACGAGGCCGGACGGCCGACGACTTTGGGGTTGCCGGGCAAGCACGTGAAGCCGTTGTTCCCTTCTCGCAAAATAATCTTCTTGCCTTGCGCATCGCTGCCCTCAATGCGCGCCGAATCAGTCACCTGCTTGGGCCCCGCCGCAATCGCACGCGCGATCTGAGCCTGATTCGATTCACCCGCAGCACCGATACTCTCGTCGATAGTCATGTAGCCGCGATCGGCTGCGCTTGGCACTTGCGCTTCGACTGCTCCCTGAATCAGAAGCAGGCTTGTTGAAAGGGCGATCACCAAGCTGTTGCGTCTGATGTGTTTCATAAACCCCTCTATCTCGAAAATTTCAGTACGAATAAAGCAGCACCACTTGGAGCAGAAATTCAGAATGCTTTCAATGCACTTTACGTCTCTATCAGTTGATTTTCCCAATCGGCTTCAATCGCGCTATTAGAATATTCTTCTATCGGCGGCAAATCAATGGTGGGCGCCTGGTAGTGAAGTGCGCCGTATGCGAATTGTAGCGGTTCCCACGGGGCGAGTGTTCTGGAGGAATGGGCCGCGGTAGGTTTGTTCTCCTCGGTTTGGCTTTCGGGTCTAGCGTTTTACTCGCCGTCCCGCGCCACACTAGCTTCTTCGCTCGCAGCACGTTGGTGAGACAAAGACGCATGCCCCGCGCGAGCGACTCTCTCCTTTGTCGATCCTTAGGTGATCGAGGAGCGGGAGTAGATTATCGGCGCCAGTCGAAGCAGGGCCATTCGCATCGGCCACCGTGCGGCCGAATCCGCGACGTTCGTATGCAGTGAACCGGTAGCCTGCGTGCTTGAGGGCGGGGATCTGATGCTCCCAAACATCGGCGCTGCCCATAAACGCATGAAGAAAAATAACAGGCGCGCCGCGACCGCCAGAATCCTTGTAAAAGATCTTCGCTCCAGGAACATCAACGAATGCTCCCCGAGCGCAGGCGGCGGGGTGGACCAAATTTAAGACAGGCAGCGCAAATCGCTATCGCAGCAAGGGACGCAGGTTGGCAGCTTCGTGCGGTTTTCCTTGTCCTGCTAACCAGTGGGAGCATTCTGCTCCGGGTCCGCATTGGTTGTGGATGCATGCTGAACGGAGCCATTCGACATAGTCCGAATAGCTGCGCGTAAGGCGGCGATCTCAGTGCGTAATTCTTCCACAAGACTTCGCACCCGCCAGTTCCGCATCGCTGCTCTCAGCATCGCGACCAATGAAGAAAGTGGCGATCGTCGCTGTCACATAGCCAAATATGGCGAAAGCATATACCGACAACGCTAAACACAACAGGCGGCCTTCTGCCGTTTGCGGCCAGTATTCAGATCCCATGGTGGTCATTAGCATGGACGTCCACCAGAGTGCGCTGCCGTAACTGTGGAAACCTCGTCCATCTGGATTCTTATTTTCAAATGCATACATACCCGCTGCTCCAACGAAGGTAACC
>JBDTTL010000347.1:0-4896 GCA_039930665.1 Acidobacteriota bacterium | reverse complement strand
TGTCCTCGGAGTTCACCCGATAGAGGTGTCCCCTTTGTTTTTCTTCTATGAACCAGTTGATTCCTATGATTCGGGTCGCCGGCGAAGCGGAGGCAGGGGCGCACAGGATTCGGGTCTAATCCAGTAAAGAAGGGGGACACTTCTATCGGGTGAACTCCGAGGACATTTTTAAAGTGGGTTGACACACGCCAAAAGCAGGTTGACAATCCGATTAGAGAACATTAATATAGAGGCGCTCGATGAAAAGGACTGTCCGCAAGGCGTCCGTAAGGCTGCGGACCTAAAGAGGTTCCGGGTTTTTAAGTTCTTCGGCGTTGTGAAAAAATGTGGGTCCTGCCCGGACTACTTAAATGACGCGGAGCTACTTCGAAAAATGCGGTGAGCTACGCTACTGTGCTAGTGGCACGCCCTGCAGTACAATGCGCCGTAAACGGAATACGTTGGAATTCGTCGCGGCTATTGCACTGCAGTCTGCGAAGGGAGGGAGAAAGCATGAAGTTCTGGTCGAGGCCAGCGATGTTTGTCGTCCCTAGAATAGCCGTGGCGTCGTTGATCTGCCTTTCATTGGCACACAGTCGGGCTGTGGCGCAAGAGCGGCCGAAGTTGTCGGAGGAAGCATTTAAGAACATCCAAGCCCTGAAAGGTATTCCGGTAGACGATTTCTTGGGAACGATGGGAATCATGTCGGCCTCGCTCGGGTATGACTGCGCGGAGTGTCATGTCGGGGCCGGCACAAACACCGTGGATTGGGCGGCGGATACTCCCAGAAAGGTGATGGCCCGCAGGATGGTAAATATGGTGACCGCCATCAATCGCGCCAACTTTCAGGGACGCCAGGTGGTGACGTGCTGGACCTGCCATCGCAACAGCGATAAACCACAGGTCACGCCGACCATGGCTATCGTCTACGGTACGCCGTCCTTCGAACCGGATGACATCATCGTACAGACCCCCGGGCTTCCATCCGCCGAATCTATTCTTGACAAGTATATTCAAGCAGCCGGCGGAGCTCAGCGGCTTGCAGGCCTCACGAGCTTTGTTGGGACCGGAACGAGCGTGGGATTCGGCGGTTTCGGCGGCGGAGGCCAGGTCACCGTGATCGCGAAAGCTCCGGACAAACGAGCGATTATCATTATCTTCAAGGACGAGACTGGACGAGGAGATCAGATCCGGAGTTACAACGGTAGCGTCGGTTGGCTGAGAACGCCGCTCAATGTCTTAGGCGAATACCAACTGAGCGGCGGCGATTTAGACGGAGCCAGAGTAGACGCATTGCTGTCTTTTCCAGGGAAGATCAAACAAGCTCTTACCAATTGGCGGGTTGGCCCGCCTACCACCATTACGGATCTACCGGCGCCGTCCTCCCAATCGGCGGAGCAGCCGGGTGGGGCTTCGGAGCAAACTCACGATGTCAATGTCGTACAAGGAACCGGCCCCAGGGGACTCGTCGTAACGCTGTACTTCGATAAGAACTCCGGCTTGCTTCTGCGGGAGTTGCGTTATGGCAAGTCGCCGATCGGCCGCGTTCCCACTCAAATTGACTTCGCTGATTATCGCGACGTTGGTGGGATCAAGATACCGTATCGCATGACGTTCGCGTGGCTGGATGGACGGGATTCCATTTCGCTCAACGATGTGAAGATCAATGTTGCGGTTGACGAGGCGAAGTTCGGCAAACCGGCCCCGCTGAAGTGAAGGCCCTTTCGTGTATCTCGCGTGATCTAGTAGATGGAGCAGGGAGATCGAATGCAAAAATGGATTAGAGGTTCCCTTGTCGCCCGTGTAGTACTCCTTGCGCTGGCCGCGATACCCGCCTCCGCTCAGTCCCCTGCCTATAAAGCGCCTCGAATGGCGGACGGCAAACCCGATTTGAATGGCATCTGGCAGACGATGAATTCGGCGAATTGGGACTTGCAGGGCCATGAGGCTCGGGCGGGAGCAGTGGTCGCAAGCGGCGCGTGGGGAGCCGAGCCGGGTGGACCAGGGGTAGTAGAGGGCGGCGAAATCCCCTACCTGCCGGCGGCGGCAGCGCAAAAGAAAAAGAACTTTGAAAACCGTTTGACGGCCGATCCTGAAGTCAAGTGCTATCTGCCGGGTGTGCCGCGGGCCACCTATATGCCCTATCCATTCCAAATTTTCCAGAACCCCAGAGCGATTGCGATAGCCTACGAGTATGACAGCGCGTATCGCAACATTCTTCTAAAAGATCCTGGTCCCGCTCCCGCGGATTCGTGGATGGGGCAGTCGGTCGGCCATTGGGAAGGGGACACCCTGGTAGTCGACGTTACAGGTTTGCTAGAAGACAGTTGGCTGGACCGGGCGGGGGATTTTCATAGCGATGCCCTGCACGTCGTGGAACGCTACACACTGGTAGGGCCCGGCGTCATGAACTACGAAGCAACTATCGCGGACCCCAACGTATTTTCGCGACCCTGGAAGATAAGCATGCCTCTTTATAAACATGCGGAGAAGAACGCTCGGCTCATGGAATTCAAGTGTGTGGAATTCGTGGAAGAGCTGATGTACGGTCCCTTGAGAAAAAAACCGAGCAACTGAGTGAAGTTGAATCAGAGGAGAATTAGATGAGAAGCAGGAAAATTATGGCGCTTGTGAGTGGTCTGGTCTTGAGCGCAGTGTCGGCTTGGGCCCATCACGCGTTTGCGGCGGAATTTGACGTTAACAAACCGATTCATTTTACGGGCAGCGTGACGAAGGTCGAATTGGTCAATCCGCATACATGGTTTCACATCGACGTGAAGGACGCGGACGGCAAAGTGACTAACTGGATGATTGAGGCGGGTACCCCGAACGTTCTATTGCGGCGCGGCTTTACGAAAAATTCGGTGGCCGTTGGCACCGTAGTCGTCGTGGATGGGTTTCAGGCCAAGGACGGGTCGACTAGAGGCAGCGGCAGGGACCTTACGCTCCCCGATGGGCGTAAGCTGTTTATCGGCGCCACTGGTACCGAGGGGCCCGAAGAGAAGAAGTAAATCGCGAAGACATTCAGCGAGGACCAGAATGCAATCTGCATCAAGCTAACGCTTGCGCCGCATTCCCTACTGTTCGAGTACTTCGCCCGAGGACTTGAGCATGCAGTTGAGTCCTCGCGGCGTCGGCCGAATTCACCCACTCGGTCCCGTCGGTTAGGAAGCTTTAACTGTTTTTGAACCGCTCCCTTTTTCTTACACTCTCGCTTTTCGCCCGCGTTGCAGCAATGCAGCTTGACGATCTGAAGTGTAGGTATATACTGATTACCGGACTCGGAAGATCAAGATGAAAATCCCCAATAAAGGAGTGCACCATGGCCAGTAATCGAGGGGTTGCGTACATCGCCCCAGGTAAGGTTGAAGTCAAGTCCATCGACTATCCGAAGCTAAAAATGCCCAAGAGCGAGACGGATCCGTTTGGCGGCAAGGACGCACCGCATGGCGTCATTTTGAAGGTTGTCACCACTAACATCTGCGGATCGGATCAGCACATGGTGCGCGGTCGAACAACGGCCCCCGCCGGACTAATTCTGGGCCACGAGATCACTGGCGAGGTCATCGAAAAAGGTAGTGACGTGGAGATGCTGAATATCGGCGACCTGGTAACGGTTCCGTTCAATATCGCCTGTGGCCGCTGCCGCAACTGCCGCGAAGGAAAGACCGGAATCTGTCTTACCGTGAATCCCGCTCGGCCCGGCGCCGCCTACGGCTACGTGGATATGGGTGGATGGGTGGGTGGTCAAGCCGAATACGTACTAGTTCCGTATGCCGATTTCAACCTGATCAAGTTCCCCAATAAAGAAAAGGCCATGGCGAAGATCCAGGATCTAACGCTTTTGTCCGACATCTTTCCTACCGGCTACCATGGCGCAGTGACTGCGGGCGTCACTTCCGGGTCTATTGTCTATGTGGCCGGCGCAGGGCCGGTGGGTCTGGCGTGCGCGGCCTCCTGCCATCTGTTAGGCGCTGCCGTCGTCATCGTAGGCGATATGATACCCGAGCGTCTGGCTCAGGCGAAAAGCTTCGGTTGTGAAACCATCGACTTGCGGAAGGATGCTTCGCTGGCCGATCAAATCGCGCAAATCACCGGCGAGCCGCTCGTGGATTCGGCCGTCGATTGCGTCGGGTTTGAAGCGCATGGACATGGCCACAGCGCCGGTGTAGAACAGCCGGCGACCGTGCTCAATTCCATCATGGAAATCACTCGCGCGGGCGGCTCCCTCGGCATCCCGGGACTATATGTGACCGGCGATCCGGGCGGGGTCGACGCCGCAGCGAAAATTGGTTCGCTGAGTATCCGCATCGGCCTTGGCTGGGCGAAGTCTCACTCGTTCCACACCGGGCAGTGTCCTGTCTTGCGCTACAACCGCCAACTGATGCAGGCGATTCTGCATGACAAGGTTCATATTGCCAAGGCTTGCAACGTGAATTTAATTGCGCTCGACCAGGCGCCGCAGGGTTACAACGACTTCGACAAGGGCGCCGCCAAGAAGTTCGTCATTGATCCTCATGGCTTGGCCAAAAAGGCAGCGGCATAGAACGCAGTTCAGGTAAAAGCCGGCCTTGAACGGCAATAGGATCAAGGCCGGCTCCAAATACTAAGGAGCATGGCGAATGGTGAGTTTAGCAGACGCGCGCAGAGTGATCGAGGCCGCCGAGAAAAAGGCCGGCCAGATCGGGCAACCGATGAACATCGCGGTGGCGGACGAAGGCGGCAACCTGGTCGCACACGTTCGCATGGACGGGGCCTGGATTGGAAGTATTGATATTTCGCAAAAGAAAGCTTACACATCCCGAGCTTTCGACATTTCCACGAAAGATCTGTCGGCACATTCCCAATCCGGTGGCCAGTTTTTCGGCATCCACGCGTCGAATGGCGGCAAGATCATGATTTTTGCCGGTGGGATTC
>JBDTTL010000346.1:0-4899 GCA_039930665.1 Acidobacteriota bacterium | reverse complement strand
TCGGCGCGTAGGCGTCGATGCGGCGATCGCGCAGGAACGGCCAATGTTGGCGCACTTCTTCCTGGCGAGCGGGGTCGCACTCGGCGATGAGGATCTCCTCGCGATCCACAGAGGCTTGGGCGATCACTTGCCCGAATGGATCGGCGATGAAGGACGATCCCCAGAACTCGATGCCGGTGCCGGGCGGGCCTTCGTAGCCGACACGGTTCGCCGCCGCCACGTAGATGCCGTTCGCGATGGCGTGGGAGCGTTGGATGGTTTGCCAGGCGTCCAGTTGCGCCGGACCATATTGTGCTTTTTCGCTAGGATGCCAGCCGATAGCGGTGGGATAAAACAGAATGTTCGCGCCGCCGAGCGAGGACAGGCGCGCGCCTTCCGGATACCATTGATCCCAGCAAATCAGGGTGCCAATGCGGCCAAACGGCGTGTCGAAATTCAGAAACCCCAAATCACCGGGCGCGAAGTAAAATTTTTCATAGTAGAGCGGATCGTCCGGGATGTGCATCTTGCGATAGATCCCGGCGATCTCGCCGTCCGTCGAGAGCACAGCCACCGTATTGTGATAGAGCCCGGCCGAGCGGCGTTCAAAAAGCGATACGATGACGACGACCCCCAACTCGCGCGCTAGTTTGCCCAGACTCTGCGTTGATGGGCCGGGTATCGGTTCGGCCAAGGCGAACAGGTCGTGATTCTCTTCGCGGCAAAAATACTGTGACCGGAACAGTTCCTGCAGGCAGACGATTTGCGCACCCCCGGCCGCGGCTTCGCGGATTTTCCATTCCGTCTTGGCCAGGTTCTGGTTAGGGTCGAGCGAACAACTGGATTGGATCAGGGCGACCCGAAATTTATCAGCCTGGGGCATCAGAAACTATTGTGACCGATCCGCGTTCCGTACGTCTAGAATTGTGATTATGCGACCACTATTGCTGCTTGCCACCGTTGCGCTGCTGATCCCGGCTGCCGATTTGGTGAAGGCCGACCTCGATAAGGAAGGCAACCGCTGGTGGTCCCATATACAAGTCCTGGCCGACGATAACATGGAGGGTCGTAATACGGGATCTCCGGGGCACCTGCGCGCCGCGCGTTTCCTGGCGAGCGAGTTTGAGCGGGCGGGACTAAAGCCGGCCGGCGTCGACGGGTATCTACAGCCAGTAAAATTCAAGGTCGCGCAGATTGACGAAGAACAATCCAGCCTGGCGCTGGTCCGCGACGGTAAAGTCACGCCTCTCAAACTGGGCGAAGACGCGAACCTGGCAGTGCGCGCGGGCTTGGCGGAGAAGGTCGACTCTGAACTGGTATTTTCCGGCTACGGACTTTCAATACCGGAGTACAAATTCGACGATTTGGCCGGAGTGGATCTGAAGGGCAAGATCGCGGTCTACATCGCCGGAGGGCCGTCCAACATTCCGGGCAATTTGCGGTCGCATTATTCCGCCCGCGCGGAGCGATGGAAAGCGCTGCACGCGGCCGGGGCGATCGGCTTGATGGCGATTGCGAACCCCAAAAATATGGACATTCCTTGGGCGCGTTCGACGCTGTCGCGGCTCAACCCGGCGATGGATCTGAGCGGCCAGTCCGATATGCCGGGCCTGCAATTCGGCGCCGTGATCAATCCGGCCCGTTCGGAGCGGTTCTTTGCGGCCTCGGGCCACACCTTCCCAGAGTTGCTGGCGCTGGCGGATCAAGGCCAGTCGCTGCCGCATTTCCCGATGCACGTTCGCCTGCGCGCGACGGAGCACATGAAGTTATCCGACGTGGAATCGCAAAACGTGATCGCGATGCTGCCAGGCTCGGACCCGGTATTGAAGAATGAATACGTGGTCTTCGGAGCGCATCTCGACCACCTGGGTGTTGGTGCACCGATTAACGGCGACCGGGTTTATAACGGAGCGATGGACGACGGGTCGGGAATCGCATCGCTGATCGAAATTGCCGACATCGCGAAGGCGGAGAATCTGCGGCCCAGGCGCAGTATTTTGTTTGTCGCCGTGACGGGCGAAGAAAAGGGCCTGCTAGGGTCGCAGTATTACACGAAGGCGCCCACGGTGCCGCTCAAGAATATCGTGGCTGACATCAATATGGACATGTATCTGCCGTTGTTCCCGCTGAAGTCGCTGCAGGTGATGGGGCTTGACGAATCGTCGCTGGGCGCCGATATTCGCGCGGTGGCGGAGAAAGCCGGCGTAGCGGTGCGGCCCGACCCGGAGCCGCAGCGCAATCTTTTCATCCGCAGCGATCAGTACAACTTCATTCGGAACGGCGTCCCGGCGCTGACGTTCAAGTTCGGGTATGAAAAAGGTTCTCCCGAAGAGAAGCTTGCAAAGGACTGGCTGCGGGAGCGCTATCATGCTCCTTCGGACGATCTGAACCAACCGGTGGATAGGCCGGCGGCGGCGAAATACAACCGTATCATGCTGGACTTGGGGATGCGCGTGGCCGACGCGAATGCGCGTCCGCACTGGAACACTGACAGCTTCTTCAAGCGTTTCGAAAAATAGGGACGGAGCCTGATTAATGCCCCCAAATGGGATCGGTTCCGATTCGGGACATTAATCAGGCTCCGTCCCTATTTAATATTCAATGCGTCATCGCGTAGACGACATCGTTTACGGCGATTTGGATGGCTAGCGAACTCTGCTTTTCTGGATAGTAGGGCGCGTCTGCAAACTCCCAGCCGTCGCCGAGATCGGAGTTGTGCGAGATGGCTACCACGATGCGTCCCTTGTCGTCTTTAATCGCGCGCCAGTGCGCGCCGCGGCCGCCGTCCGAGCAGTTCTTGCAGCCCTCGCGAAGATGGGCCTCGCCGGGAACCTGCGGACGATCCGTAATGTCGAAGACCACGTGAAAGTAGGGATCGTCGTCGGGGAGTTCGACGATTTCGCGGTCGGGGAAAGCGTAATGAATGCGCTCGGCGAACACACGCCATTCGGAGTTTCCGTGAAGGTCGTCGGCCATAAAAAAGCCGCCGCGTTGTATGTATTCGCGCAGCTTTGCGGCTTCCTTTTGGGTGAGGCCCCATTCGCCGACCTGGACGGCGTAGATCCAAGGGAAATTGAAAGCGTCGTCATCATCGTCCAGCGCGACTACTTGCTCGACCGAACGCACGTCGATGCGCGTGAGACGGCGCATAGCGCGGGCGAGATGACGGTCGGCGCGCGGGTAGTCCTGAGTCCAGAGCGAGAGGCCGTGGCGATAATCGCCCTGAAAGCGCGGATAGTAGCCATCCGCTTCGGGTCCGCCACCGGGAAACATCAGGCGCGCGAAGGTCCATTCGGCGGGGACTTGGGAATCCGGCGGGAGCGGGAAGTTGTTGTATTCGACAGCCGGATATTCGCGCCAAGGCTTTTGAAAACCGTAGACCACGCCGAGAAACATCAGGGCGCAGCCGACCGCACTCACGATACCCCGCAAACTCATGCTGCCTGACTCAATGCCGCCTTCAAATCGAGAATAGCACCCGCTACCATGGGAAGGTGGAGTCCGATACGATCAGACGTCTGGCTCGGGAGTGCGGTTTCGAGCTCGCGGGCGTGGCGGCGGCGGAACCCATTGAAGACGACGTCGAGCGTTATCAAAAGTGGGCCGCGCGGGGCATGGCCGGCGAGATGCAATATCTCACCGACCGGCGCGCGGAAGTGCGGCGCGATCCGCGTAATCTGTTGCCGGGTGCGCGGTCGATCATCTGCGTCGGGAAGCTCTACAACCAGTCGCCGCCGCCCGAGCGAAATGGGCACGCGATCTTTGCCCGCTACGCTTGGGGGCGGGATTATCATGACGTGCTGCGCGAGTCGCTGGAACAATTGGCGCACAAGCTGGCCGCCATCGAACAACATCGATGGAAAATTTGTGTGGATACTGCGCCGCTGCTGGAGCGCAGCTATGCGCGGCAGGCGGGCTTGGGGTGGATCGGACGCAACACTTGCCTGATCAATGAACCGCTAGGCTCGTGGTTTTTTCTGGGAGAACTGATCACCACGCTGGAGCTGGAACCGGATGCACCTCCGCCCGATCGCTGCGGCACCTGCGCGCGCTGCATTGAGGCGTGTCCGACGCAGGCGATCGTGCCCGAGGGCGACGGATGGACACTGGATGCACGCCGCTGCATTTCCTATTTGAATATCGAGCTTCGCGGGCCAATTCCGGAGGAGCAGCAGACGTGGCTCGGAGCACGCGTTTTCGGATGCGACATCTGCCAGGACGTGTGCCCGTGGAACACACGCGCGCCGGAGACCAATGACCCGGCGTTCCGGCCGCGCTATGACGTAGCGCCGCGGCTGGAGGAACTGGCAACGCTTTCAGCCGAGGAATTTCGCGAGCGGTTCCGCGGCACGCCCGTGATGCGCGCCAAGTACGACGGGATGGTGCGCAACGTGGCTGCGGCGATGGGCGCGACTGCGCCCGAGCTGGAATCGGCAGAGGTGAGCGAATGAAACGAGCCGCCGCACTGCTGTCGCTATGGGCCGTTGTGGTGTCCGGCCCGATTCTGGCGCAAGACGCTCCTCTAGCGGACCCGCTTGTCGAGCGCGGGTACCAGTATTTTTACAACCTGGAATTTCCGGAAGCGCTGACTGCGTTTCGCGAGGAAGTGGCCCAGCACCCCAACTGGCCCGACGCCTACAATCACGTGGCGCATGCGATTCTTTATCGTGAAATGTTCCGTTCCGGGGCGCTTGAAAGCGAGCTGGTCACGGGATCGAATCCTTTCTTGCGGCGCGAAGGATTGAGTCCCAGCAAGAAAGACGATCAGGAATTTCAGGATTCGATCAATCGCTCCCTGGCGCTGTGTGAAGCCCGGCTGCAAGCCAATCCTGATGACGTCGAGGCCCTATATGCGGAGGGCGTCAGCTACGGCCTTCGCGGTAACTATCATTTTCTGGTACGTAAGGCTTACTCCGATGC
>JBDTTL010000345.1:0-4922 GCA_039930665.1 Acidobacteriota bacterium | reverse complement strand
CTCACTGCTTTGCCCGCCGTCATCCGCCAGCGCTTGCAATTGCTTCGGGACGAAATCCAACTGGAAGGTCGTCGAACGTGACTATAGATCCGTCGGCAAGCTGCAACTCCAGTTGCAGCGCATACAGCGCTGGTTCGCCGTGGGTGTGAGGCCACCAGCGTTGCGCATTCGGAATTCGAAGGACCGCGCGCCCATGATGCTTGGCACCAAGTTGTTCCAAATCCAAGAGTGCTTCCGCGTCACCCGAGAGTATCCGTCCCGCTACGGGCTTGGCGTCGGCTTGAAGACTCCGCATCTGAACATCAAAGCGAATCACACCCGCCGTTCCGTCCAGATCAGCTTGGCGCGACCAGTTTTCGATGACGACCCGACGGCGGCGCACCATCGTGATGGGACGCCATGGCCCGACTGGCTCAGGTTCCCGCGCAAAACCGGGCGCTCTGCCCAGGAAAGTCGTGCGGAACCAGCGTAGCTGCTGCTCCGCGACCACCCGGGTTCGCCAGCGTGCTGCCGGCGGCCTCCGCCGCTGTTCGCGCATCGCGGCCGTCAGAGATCGGCACACGATCAGGACCTCGTTACGATCCCGCACCAAAGCCGAGACATTCACCTCGTTGGATGCGAACATGGAGCTGCTCTTCAGGATCTTCTCGCCGTTGAGCCAGACTTCAGCTACCGTCGCGATCCCGCCAATCCGCAGCGCGATCTCTTCGCCCGCCTCGGTAGGCTCGGCATCGAAACGACAACGAAACCAGTACTCGGAGGCATCGAACCGAGTGCCGTCACCCATGTGCCAAGCCCCTTGATCGCGCAGAGCCGATGCAACTGTGCTCGGTACTTTGGCCGGGATAAAGCGCAAGCCGCTCAACGTCTCCGGAAGCAATGGATCGGGGGTTGAGGCCATCTCCCAGCCGGCGTCCAGCGGAATACTGACCTCCGCGTCATGCAATCTGGGAGACACCGCAATCATGCAGCTCCCCGGTGCGCGCCATACGCCAGATCATTCAGCGCACACATCGCTGCTTCCCAGTCTTCAGCCAATTGCTGAATGGCAGGAGCAGGATCAAAAGGCCGCCGGCGAGCGAGTCTGAAAAGAAGAGCCTTCGCCCCGCTTACCTGCCGGCTGAGCGCGGCCGCAGCGGCTCTGGCATCGGGAGAAGACAGAGCCAGCCAATCGATGAAACTTCCAGCAGTCTCAAATGCCGCGCCACATTGCCGAACAGTGGCGAAGGCATAGGCGTGATAACCGCTGTCCGTTCCCGCGAGCAGCTCCGGCAGGTCCAGCGACAGGCGCTTGCCGAACGCGAGCCAGGGATTCCGTTTAGGTCTTAGGTCGAGTTGCCGGCCCAGCATTTCGCAAGCTGCCCGCCGAAGTTCCTCGCCCTCCAGCCGAGGGCCTGCATCGAAGCGAACCATCTCGACATAGGGTGGAAGCACATCTTCGGGAAAAACGCGTCCCAGGCGAAATATGCCACGATAATCGTCACCCGAGAGCTCGTAATAGCCGGGGCCGTGAAAGTAGCGCAAGCGTTCGCTGGGAGCGTCGATGGCTTCAATGGCGATCGAAGATTTCACGTGCGCACTGCGATAGGATGTCGCGCCGCGATCCGGCATGTAGAACGAATCGGCTTCGAAAATAAGGGTTCTGCCGGCGCTAAGCTGTTCGATCACATGGTCGACCACCGGCCGGTAGAGCTGCATTTCATGAACATCGATCCCGTAGAGACGCGTCATTTCCTCCGGCGGAGGTTTGAAGAAAGTCCACTGATCGCCTTCAAAGTCGACCGCACATGCGAAGGCCATGGCACTTGCCGGGTCGATGCCTTGGGCATGCAGCAATTCAATCCAGATATCCACGTAGCAATTGGTCTCCCGAAACGTCCGGTCTGGGTGATGCAACGTGCTGGGCGTGTAGGTCCCCGGATCGAGACCGAGCAGACTCACCATAGTGCCAGTCACCTCCGCCGCAAGGCGCTGTCGTTGGCCTCGGGCCAAAGCCGGCTGCGGATTGCTTTGGGCCAATTGCTAACGTCCAGGCCGTGCTTACGGAACAATGCCAGAGTGATTCGTTCCAATCCAAATCCGAGACAAGCGCTATTGGCGGTTCTTCCGTCGTGCATCTGAATACCGAACGCCAAACCAAAGTGGTCCTGATGAAAATTGAAGGACGAGACCGCTGTCCGTTCATCCGACGCAATGGGGACCAGAACTTCGAACTTCAAGCCAAGCTCACGTTGGTTATTCGCCATGAGCTTCCCACCCCGCCCGAAGAACGGGTCCGCTGCGACGGAGAGTATCGCATCGAGGCCGATCTGTTCGAAAATATCTTTGGCGCGCGCCATCCAGGTTTCCCGCCAGGCGACAACGTCCTCGGGTTCTCCGATGCGCACCATCTCCCTCTGATGAAATATCTGCAGCCTGGCCGGATCGCCGGACGGCTCATTCCGGAACACGTAAGACCCACCCAGATCGAGCGTTACACCGCCATTGGGCAGGAGTCCACGCAGGGCCATCGCGGGATAAGCCGGATAGCACGCGGCCGGAACCAGAACCACGTCCGTCATCGTCAGGTGGTGGCTCCAGTCCTTGCCGTTACTGGCCCTTTCCGCCAGGTCTAGTGCGGCCGCTTCCTTGCCGGCGAAGCTATACACGGCTCCGCACAACTGCGGAAACGATTTCAAATATCCAGCTTTTTCGAGAGTGCGCCTGGGGATAACGGGAGGAAACCGCGGCGTCTCCGGTTTGTCGGGAGCGCAAATGCGCGTTACCAATTCATCAAAGCGATTGCGAACCTCCTCGAAGACCATTCCCCGCCCATAAATGCCGGGCTCGCCGCTCGGCAGGAAATGTCCGTGGCGAATCAGATCTTCGCGAAAGTTTTGTTCGCCCAAGGTGCCAACCGCCGGAACCATCACCGCTGAAGTCACTTCGCCTCCCGGTAGACCAATAGAAGTGCGGCGTTAGTGGCGTGCAGGCGGTCGTTGGCGATCATCAGCGCCGCGGAATAGGAGTCGCGTAACTGGCGGCCCACCGAATACGGCCCAGCATTTCCGTAACCGGCGAAGCCGCAGATCCGGAGGGCGCCCTGACAGACTTCCACGGCGCTTTCCGAAGCTGCGATCTTCAGATTGTTGACGCGAACTGCATAACCAATGGTTGAAAGAGTGGCTCGCAGTTCTCCGTCCGCCACGCTCACATACTCCTGCGTGGCTGCCTGAACCAGCCCTCGGAATTCCGCCATTTTGACGAAAAGCTCCGACAGCCGCAGAGCCGTAGGCGGCGTGATCCCAGGATTCTGTCGGGCCTGCAGCCGCACGAAGTTTTGCGCCCGGCCGAACGCGTCCGTCGCGATACCCAGCCAAACATGCGCCCACAAAATATGGGAGAACGGCACCATGGTCTCGGCTGCGACCGTGGCGAACGGAATCGGCAATACTTGTTTCGCCAAGCAGGTGGCCTTCACCACAAACCCCGGACTACAGGTTCCGCGCATCCCCAGCGTGTCCCACTCCCCGGTAGCTTTCGTCTCCATGTCGGCAATATGCGTCAGAGCCAGCACCTGATCTCCGTGGTCCGCATCGGGGCTGCAACGCAGCGTTGTGAGCAGGTCGTCGGCATGGGCCCCGTAGGAAATTGTGGAGGCTTTTTTTTCGAATTGAATCAGATCGCCTGCGGAATCGGGTACGGAATAAATCGCGGCGATGCTCTTGCGCAGGTCGCCTCCCACTCCCACCTCCGAGGTTGCCGACGCGATCAGCCGTTGCTCCCGAACGACACGCTGCAGGTAGTTCCTAAACCAGATCGAATCCGCCATATGCCGGACGATGCTGGCGACCTGGATCTGGTGCATCGCAAAAATCATGCCCGTGGCTGAGCATCTTCGGGACAACTCAAAGGTAGCTTCGGCCAAATCCCCAATCCCGGCGCCGGCCCCGCCGTGCCCAAAGGGCACTCCCCACCCGAATGCCCCTGCCGCGCGGAGTGCCTCCATTGCCTCCGACGGGAAACGGCCTCGACGGTCGACGTCCTCGGCGTGCTCGGCAGCGATGCCGAGGGCTTGTTGAAACGCCTCGGACGCCGCTAACTCTGATACTTCGACGACGCTCACGGGGATGTTCATTGTTGTACCTGTTGCAGACTCTCGATCGCACTCGCAATGGAGTCGATGGTTTCGAACACGCTGCGACTCAACATGGCGTCGGGAAATTCCAGCTCGAACTCGTTTTCGAGTGCGATCATGAGGACCACGCTGCCGTACGAGGTCATCCCGGCCCGGTACAGGTCCGTCGAATGTTCAAGCTTTTCGGGGTCCAGTCCTAACCCGGCACAATTCTTGATGATTTGTTTGATTCTCTCTCTCTTCCAAGATCCTGCCGGTTGAGATCCCGTGGATGACAGCACGATGGCGCCCCCTACCGATTATTCCCGCGTCGAAATCTGAGAAATAGATCTTGCAAGCGAAGGACCACTTGCTATAGTGCTTCCGCTCTTGCAAATACGGTCGCCAGGGTGTAATGGTACCGGCGAAAGGTGGCAGAGGAGCGCCATGGAGTGGAGGGGAATGCCCCTTCATTTCCTGAGTTGGGACGCGTCGAATGCTCAATTCCTCCATTTCTTTTAAGCGAGACGCGTATCTTTTGATTCCACAGCAGTTACCTGTTTCCTTTCATATTCGCGCAGCGGGAGACCACTCATTTCTTGCAACACGGCTCAGTCCACTAATTCAGTATTCGTCCTGATATGGAGCGACCTGTCAAGCCCTGAGGTTTGACATTTTGAAGTGACCGCCGGCTTTGCTCTGGAGGGAGGCCGGCGGTTTTTATTTGGGACAGCAGGGCCGATGACAGCCGAGGAGCTGGCGCGACGATTGATCACTTCCATGAGAAGGCAAAGTCAAGTCAAGACGCCGTGGCGGATTTCCTACG
>JBDTTL010000344.1:0-4928 GCA_039930665.1 Acidobacteriota bacterium | reverse complement strand
TACAACCAAGGTTTATGTTACAACCAATCTCCGCTCGCGTGCATTTGGATGGGTTGTGGCGCAGGACATCCCGAGCGTCATCGGAGGCGAGCACGCCACTCTCTAACCCGCAAGACTTGCCCGGGTTGCACATGATTGATCGCGACTAACGCATTTCCCAGGAGCGGCAGTAGATCTTCAAGAGCACAGCTCGCGGCGCAAAGCACAACCACGCCTATCTTCCGTTTCGTCAGATTTTGTTGGTGCTCGATACTCTGGTCTCCCGTGATAAGAACTCCAAAGCTCGCTGCCTCCGCCGCGCTAAGTCACACACCATGCTTCAATCCAGCCCGGGACTCTTGCTGGACGGTGCGAACGTCGTGCCCGACCAAGTACCTGGCGAGTTGCCGGGGCAACTGTTCATCGAGGAGAATGCGCACGCGCACTCACCGCTTCGTGAGCTGCCTCCAAGGCGGCCACCACTTGTTCCCGCGACACGCTGGGAAATGCGTCGAGAAACTCTTCCAGGCTGTGATTGCGTTCAAGGTAGTCAAACAGATTGCGCAATGGTACCCGGGTACCTACAAATACCGGGGTCCCGCCCAGAATATCGGGGTCGCTGTGAACAACGGTGGCAGTGGTTGACATAAGCGCCTCTGTAGTAATTCTAGCGCGTGTCTACGCTCAACGGCCTCGGCTTGATGCCGGATTGCGTTCAGCCCGAGTCACGACTTCTTGCCACTCAGTTCGGCTAGTAACCACGCTCTCGCCAATCGCCAGTCCCTGAGCACCGTATCTGGAGACACTTTCAATATTTCTGCGGTTTCTTCGACACTGAGGCCGGCAAAGAAGCGCATTTCAATGATTCGCGCTTTCCGTGAATCTATTTTCTCTAGCGCGTTAAGAGCGTCATCGAGAGCGATCATATCGCGCGGCCGCCCCGACACATTGCCGGCAATCTCATCCAAGTTGACACGCTCAGCCTTCCCCCCGCGCTTGGCTGCCACTCGACGGCGCGCGCGATCCAGCAGGATACGGCGCATGATCTGTGACGACACGGCAAAGAAATGGGCCCGGTGCTGCCAATCCACGTTGGCGACATCGATGAGCTTGAGATAGGCTTCGTGAACTAAAGCCGTCGTTTGGATGGTTCGGCCCAGCTGTTCATTTTGCATGTGATAACCGGCGATGCGGCGCAGCTCCTGATAAACACGCGGCGTCAGGCGTTCGAGCGCCCCCTGGTCGCCGTCCGCCCAAGCCCTTAAAAGCCGAGTAGTTTCAGTAGCTTCCACCTGTTCCATCGGTCTAAACCCACTCGATTATATCCGACCTAAGATTTTTTTCGCTCGCCATTCAAGTTTTCTCCCCGCGTTCGCGCCTCAGGAGCGACTTCGGAAGGAGAAAACAATGAAGATCGCGGCGACGATAACGATGGCATTGATGGCAGGAGCGGTCCTGCAGGCCCGCGGGCCGGAGCAGCGCAACCAGCGGCGGATCGCCGTTTGCATGGAGGGGGCCCCTGGGGAGGTGCGAGGCCATTCCCGGATACTTGCATCGCAAATTTTCGCGCAGATCGGCGTGACGATCGACTGGCACACCAAATTCCACTGCCCGCCAGAGGGCATTCTGATCAGTCTGCGTGACACCACACCTAAAGATTTCCTTCCCGGAGCCCTGGCGTACGCGCTTCCCTATGAAGGAGTCCATATCTGCGTGTTCTACGACCGTATTATTCAGCAATCCAAGTCGCATTCCGTGCCCCGGGTACTGGCACATGTGCTGGTCCATGAGATCACCCACATTCTGGAATACGTAGGTCGGCACTCCAGTAGCGGTGTGATGAAAGCCCACTGGGATGAAGATGACTTCCGTTATATGGACCGGAAATGCCTGCCATTTGATAACGAAGACGTCGAGCTGATTCGCAGCGGTCTCTCCGCCAGAGCGGCGCGCACATTGTCGCTTGCGGAGGCAAGCACAACAGCCGCAGTTACTCGGGCGCAAGAGTGAGTATCATAGATAAAAATCGCAGGTAACGAGCCATGAGTCCTGAACACTGGCGGCAAATCGAAAAGGTCTATCACCAGGCGCTCGAGCGCTCGCTAGATGAGCGTCCGGCGTTTCTGGATCAGGCCTGCGGCGGCGATGCGGCCTTGCGTCACGAAGTAGAGAGCTTGCTTGCGCAGGACGCCTCGGGCGATGGTTTCCTGGTCCGCCCGGTGTGGGAGGATCCCGGCAGTTTGCTCAATCCAACCCGCACGCAACTCCATTCGGGAAGCCTGCTTGGTCCCTACTGCATCGAGAACAAAATTGGCGAAGGCGGGATGGGCGCGGTCTACCGCGCGCACGATTCCCGTTTGGGACGCGATGTCGCCATCAAAGTGGCCGCCAGTCAGTTCTCGGGGCGATTTGAGCGCGAGGCCCGCGCGGTGGCGGCGCTGAACCATCCGAATATTTGCACACTGCACGACGTCGGCCCCAACTTCCTGGTGATGGAATTAGTGGAGGGCGAGACGCTGGCGGCGCGGCTTAAGCGTGGCAAGCTATCCATTGACGATACGCTGCGTTACGGCGCGCAAATCGCAGATGCGCTGGCAGCGGCGCACGCCAAGGGCATTGTTCATCGCGACCTGAAGCCAGGCAACATCATGGTGACCAAGTCGGGAGTAAAAGTGCTGGACTTCGGTCTGGCGAAATCGAGGGGCGCGGAAACGATGACCGGCACGAACGTGATTATGGGCACTCCTGCCTACATGGCTCCGGAGCAGCGCGAAGGCCGCGACGCCGGTCCGCGGACGGACCTCTACGCCCTCGGCTTGGTGCTGTATGAGATGGCCACCGGCAAGCGCCCCTCAGTGAAGCCGGACGAGAAAGCCGAACTGGGGGCGTTGCCAGGGCCCTTGGGGCACATCGTGGAGCGGTGTTTGGTTGAGGATCCCGAAGCGCGTTGGCAGAGCGCGGAAGAGATCAAGGCCTTGCTTGATTGGTTCGCCGTGGCGCCGAAGCCATCTGTTACGTTGCCTGCGCGCCGATGGATGTGGCGTGCGGGCGCAGCGGTGTTCGCCCTTGGCGCGCTGGCGCTGGGCTACGTCGCATACCGGCACTCCACCGAGGAACCACCCCGCGTCGGGCGTTTCTCGCTCCTTCTGCCGGAGAAACTGAATACGAACAGGCCAGGCAGCCTTCCCGCGATTTCGCCCGACGGGCGCCGCGTCGCCTTCACTGCGTTCAGCGGCGATGACCGGGTTACCCTTTTAGGCGGCGGACGAGGTGCCCTGTGGTTGCGCGATCTGGATGGATTGAATGCCCGCATGCTGCCCGGAACCGCGGGTGCGGTGTACCCTTTCTGGTCACCCGACAGCCGCTCGCTGGGTTTCTTCACTGAGAACCAACTAAATAGGATTGAGGTGGCTGACGGTCCGGCCCAGAAGGTCTGTGACGTGGAGGGAATAGGCCGCGGGGGTACCTGGAGCCAGGACAATATCATCGTCTACGGCACCGGTTCCGGGGGCATACGTCTCGTGCCTGCCGCGGGCGGGACTCTCGTGGCTTTGACGGCGCCCGATGCCGCGGCGGGCGAAAGCAATCACCGCACGCCGTGGTTCCTGCCCGACGGGCAGCACTTCCTCTACACAGCGCGCAGTAGCGATGCTGCAAAAACCCGCGTTTACGTGGATAGCATCGACGCCAAACCGAGATCCCGGACGCGGCGGGAAGTTCTGGCTGCCGACAGCAATGCGGTCTATGTGCCGCCCGTACATTCCACGCCGGGTTTCTCGAAGACAGGCTACCTGTTGTTTGTCCGCGACCATACGCTGCTGACCCAGCCCTTTGATCCGGCGAACGCCCAGACCACGGGAGCCGCCGTGCCCCTTGCCGAGCAGGTGGATTACTTCTCCAGTACCAGTCAAGCTCAGTTCTCCGCGTCGCGCGATGGCACGCTGGTTTACGTTTCGGGCGGGGCAAGCAGGGGGAACAAACAACTCACGTGGTTCGATCGCAGCGGCAAGTCGAGAGGCACCGTGGGGATGCCGGCGAATACCCTATCGGTCTCGCTTTCCCCGGACGGTGTGACCGTGGCTGCCGATCCGCTGGACACCGCTAATAAGAGCGAAGTCTGGCTGCACGATCTGGCGCGGGGCACAGCCTTACGCTTCACATTCACGGGAACGAACATATCCCCTATTTGGTCTCCGGACGGCACCCGCATAGCTTTCAGTTCGAACCGCGACGGCGGTATAGATCCATACGTGAAGCCGGCCAATGGTACCGGTGTGGAACAGGCTGTGGATCAAAATTTGCGATACAATTGGATCACGGATTGGTCGCGCGATGGGCGTTACTTGATCGAAGTCGTGGACGACGACCAAAAGACCAGCTTTGATATTTGGATCATTCCCCAGTTCGGTGATAGGAAACCGTTTCCCTACGTCAACAGCCGGTATGCGGAACGGAACGCAAAGCTCTCCCCCAGCGGCCAGTGGCTGGCGTATGTCTCGAATGAAACTACCCGCAATGAAATCTACGTGCAGACTTTCCCCGAACATGGAGGCAAGTGGCAAATCTCGACCAACGGCGGCGACTTCCCCGTGTGGAGCCGCGACGGGCGTGAGTTGTACTTCATCGGCGCGGACCGTAAGCTGATGGCGGTCGAGGTGAAGGTGAGCGGCAAGAGCTTCCAAGCCGGCGTCCCCAAGCCACTGTTCGAGGTCGCGGCGCAGGGGCAGTTCGACGTAAGCAAAGACGGCCGCTTCCTGATCCAGGTCCCGGTGGAGCAAGGGTCCGCGA
This sequence comes from Acidobacteriota bacterium, assembly GCA_039930665.1. Lineage (GTDB taxonomy): Bacteria > Acidobacteriota > Terriglobia > Bryobacterales > Bryobacteraceae > Palsa-187. The sequence continues at coordinate 161 of JBDTTL010000344.1, read as the reverse complement.
ACGTCCCGCTCACGGTGGTGACAAATTGGCAGGCTGGGCTGAAGAAATAGCCTTGGCCCGAATTGTCGCGTGTGCTTACCCCACGGCCGAGGGCCGGACTTCCGCCTGATGCCGGACGTCGATGCCCTTCACCAGGAACAGCACGTCTTCGGCGATGTTGG
>JBDTTL010000343.1:0-4937 GCA_039930665.1 Acidobacteriota bacterium | reverse complement strand
TTAGCCCGAAGCTGTCCAATTAATATTTTCAATCGTGTGGCAAGTAAATTTGGATATAGCGGAACACGCTCGGCCAGATCCCGCATCTCATTACTTTCTGGAAGCTTACGTGTTCAGGTCGCAACTGCTTCAGTGGTCCTGTAAGTAACCTTTCGACGGAGGACGGGAGCGAATGAGCTTTGAAATCGCCTGGACACCGACGTTGCACGCGGTGGCCAACGGGGACGAACAGCAACTTGCCGATGATTTGCGGGAACGCGCCGAGGCGGCCATGCGGCAGGCCGCGGAGAGCATCGCAGTGGTCGAGGCAGTCGAGGCACAGCGGCAGGCCGAACTGCATTTTCACAACCTGCAGAGAGCTGAGCGTGCGTTGAACCAATTCGCGAAAAACGCCGGCGAAAAACTGGCTGTGATGCGGGAGGCCGCGCTCGATTCCGTGATTCAATCCGCTGCGAATGGGGACAAACCGGATTTCAAAGGGCTCAGCGAACTGGCGGTGATTGAAAGCCGGAGCCGGCAGGCTACGCGGGCGATTGAAAGACTGGTGGAGCGTCTGCTTCCGCTCGCGCTGTGGACACGTTTGCGTCAGGAATCTCATGCGGCGATCACGCTGGCGCGCGCGCTCGAAACGGTCGCGCAGGAGCGGGCGGAGCGGGTGCTGGATCAACTGCGGGAAGCCGTCGGCGAAGAGATGATTCTTCCAGTGGATCTCTCGAAGGGCGTGGCGGGAGCGCTGCTGGCGCGGGCGGACGAGCTCAAGCAGCGCGGGATGCAGCTTTCGAGCAATGCGGATTCGATCGAAAAATCGCTGGGAGGTAAGACGTGAATTCAAAATTTGACGACTTGCTGCGGAGCTTGGATCCGCAGATGCTGGAAGAATTACGGCGGTCAGTAGCGGCGGAACTCGGCGGGCGGCGGGAAGAGAACTCGATTCAGATCGAGCACATTCATCCGAAAATGAGCGCGGACGCGCGGGAGGAAGCGGCGCGGGAGATCGGCCGGGTTTTGCGCGGCGAGAGTCCGGATGCCTGATCTCAAGAAATACTGGCTGGAGATTCGGGTGATCGAGAAAAGTTTGCCGGCGGAGGTCTGGTTGGTGAGCCTGGAGAACCGGGCCAAGGGACAGGTCGCCGGATCGATGGTGGAGGCGACGGCAGCAGTAGCCGCAAAACTGCTCTATGCGAAGTCACAGCGGCTGGCGACCGAAGAAGAAATCCAGGAACACAAAGCACGGGTAGCCGAAACCAAGAGGCAGGTATTTGAGCAGCGGATGCGCAGCGAGGGGATCGCCATCATACCTCTAGAAAGCCGCCGGAAATAATGGTCGCAAGCATCTCCGCGAAGGCGCTCGCGGGCGTCTCGGCGTGCACGGCGCCGTCGGATTTAAGCCGCTCCAGCAATTCGGCGGCGGTCAGCGAGCCGTCGGCGCATGCAAGCAAGTGCCCGGTCCAAGCCTGCGTGGGTAGTCCGCTGGCGAAGGGATGGTCGGTCGTGAGCAGATAACTGTCTGGCACCCACTGTCCGCTCTCGATGCTATGTTCCACGTGGAAGCGGATACCTGGAGCCGGGCGCGGGCGCAGTCCCAAGATCCAGGTCGGTTCATGAGTGACCACCGCAGTCTCCCACTCGAACAGCCGCGCATGTTCGACCGGGCTCGTTTGCGAGCCGATCTGCCGCCGCACCGTGAACACCGGCCGATTTTCCGCGCGGCGCTGGATCATCACCAATCCATATACCAGAGCGCTGACGTGCAGATTTTCAAAAAACGCACGCCACTCGGCGATATCGGTCACCGATCCTTTCTTGCCGATGACTGACTCTGCGGCCCACTCGCGGGGCGTGCGGGTGAGGCGGTTGACGAACGCGACATCGAAATGGCTCTCGGTGTGGCCCAGCCACTCGCGCAGGCGTTGTTCAAAGGGATGCTCGCGATCGCTCCCCATGGTGAGCGCATAGAAGCGCCCACCTGGGCGCAGGTAACGCGGTAGCCCTTCGATGATGCGTTGGACGATTTGTTCGCCATCCTGGCCGCCACTATCGAAAATAAGGTTGGGGCGATACACCGGGACGTAGGGCGGATGAGCCACGATCCGGTCGAAGGTGAACTCGCCGGCCGGCTCGTACAGGTCGCCTTGCGATGTTGTGAAATTCGTGATGCCGTTGAGGCGGCGGTTGAACTCAGCAAAGACAGTGGAACGCTGGGTGATGTCATACGAGTACGAGTGCGACGCGCCGTCGCGCGCGGCCCGCAGAGCGGCGATCCCGGTGCCAGCGCAAAGATCGAGAAAGGCATCGCATGGCCCGAGCTGGATCAAATCCAGGAACAACTGCGTGTTCGGAATCATCGCCGGATAGACGAAGTCGTCGGGTGGGCGGCGCTCGTCGCCTTCGATGGGAGCTGGACGATCAGACGCAATATACAGACCGCACAGCGGGTGAAGCAGTACAGTTCCTGACAGCAAGTCGGGATCGGAAGCATGATGCGTCACCAGTCCCAGAGCCGCGAAAACATCCAACGGCAGTGTCCGGGCAAGGTCGCGGCCTAGCGGCTGGTTTTCGAGGAACAGACGGATGAGGAGATCCAGTGAATCCGGATTTTCCGCTATGGTCCGTGGCGCCGGCCTACGGTTGGTGGACAACTGAAATTGCGAGATTTTCTGCAGGCCCAGGCGTTCGCAGATCGCCTGCTCGGTATAGCCGGCTGCGACGAGCGCGAAACCCAGCGCGGCAAAATCATCGTCTTTGCCGAGGCGCAACGGTATGGAATGCGGTTCAACGCTAGGCACGCTCGGCGCTCCAATGACGATCGCTGACCTGCGTTACTGTTACGTCGGCGAGGCCACACTCGTGCAATATGTCTCTCACTTCTTCGAGCGTGAGAGCGGCGTAGAGCGAATCTGAAAAAAGTTTCCGTTGCAGCGGGCTCCAGCGCGCCGCATGCGCTTGGAGCAACCGCTCCAAGGCACCCTCAGTTTCCGGGCGCACCAGGTCACGAATCAGAATGGGCCCGCCGGGACGAGAGATGCGGGCGATCTCCCGAAATACAGAGCGAGGGTCGGGGATGTGATGAACCAGGCTGTTGGAAGTTACCATCCCGACCGACCGAGCGGCGAACGGAACCTGCTTGACATCGGCTGTAATCAGGTGGAGTTGGCCGGGAGAAACACCATCCCGCGCCCGGTTGCGGGCGGCGACCGCCAGCATCTCCGCGGACATTTCGATCGCGCACACGCTGGTTGGAGCCGGCAGAAGGGGACACATGGCTAGCGGGATTTTCGCGTTACCGGAGCCGAGATCGGCGATCAGCCCGACGGGACCCCTCGCGCCGCGAGCCAGTTGCGCCGCACGCTCGGCAAAGAGCAGATCGGTAGCGCTGAAATCCATCTCATCGTATTCGCCGGCTTCTTCGGCGCCGGACATTACTTCGGGTTCGAGTACGCGTGGCAGTGGCATATTGGATACACTTGTAGTTTCCGCTCAAAAACTCTGTTATGCAATCGATCCAAGAACTCGTGGAGCGCGCTCTCGCCCACATCGGCGAAGCGGATTCGGCGGCCACGCTTGATCAGGTGCGGGTGCAGTACCTGGGAAAATCGGGCGAGCTGACGGGGCAGATGAAACTGCTGGGCGGCTTGGCTCCCGAAGAGCGCAAACCGTTCGGACAGGCCGTGAATGCCGCGAAAAACGGCATCGAGGAAGCGATCGAGCAGCGACGCGCGGGGTTGCAAGAAACAGCCAAGCCGGCAGGACCGGATCTGGACGTCACGCTGCCGGGAAGGCGGCGTTGCGCCGGCCGTGTCCACCCGATCACGGCCACCGCCGAGACCATGAAGAAGATCCTGATGGGGTTGGGGTTTTCTTACGACGACTATCCCGACATCGAAAGCGAATACTACAATTTCGACGCACTGAATACGCCTGCATGGCACCCGGCACGCGATCTTCACGACACGTTTTATGTGGGCCAGGGCCAGTTGTTGCGCACGCACACCACCGCGTTTCAAGGCCGCGTGATGCGCGCCAGCGGCGGCCGTGTCCCGATTCGCGCCATGACGACGGGACGTTGTTATCGCGCCGACGACATCGACGCATCGCACTACCCGATCTTTCAGCAACTGGATGTGTTCGCGGTGGGCGAGAAGCTGAGCATGTCGGATCTGCGCTGGACACTGACGGAGTTAGCCAAGGGCCTATTCGGTCCGGAGGCGCTACTGAGATTTCGTCCCAGCTATTTTCCGTTCACGACGCCGAGTGCAGAAGTGGACATCAGTTGCGTGGTGTGCCGGCAGAAGGGCTGTGCTCTGTGCTCGCGAACGGGCTGGCTCGAAGTGCTGGGCAGTGGCATGATGCGACCGGAAGTTCTGCGTGCGGGCGGACTCGACCCGCAAAATCATCAGGGCTTCGCGTTCGGCATCGGCGTCGACCGCATCACCATGCTGCGGCATCAGATCAATGATATCCGCCTGCTCTACGACAATGAGGAAGCTTTCTTGCGCCAGTTCTGATGCTGATTTCCGATCATGATCGTCAACACTAGATGGCTGCTGGATTATCTGTCGCCGCAAGTCCCTTTGGCGGAGTTGCTGACCGCGTTGCCCCGCGTGGGGCTGGACGTGGAAGCTGCGCACGTTCTGGCACAAGAGCTGGCACCGGTGCGCATCGGCTTCATTCGCGCGAAGCGGCCGCTCGAAGGTACTAACGACAAGTTTGTATGCGAAGTTGAAGTCGCGCCGGGCGATGTGCGAAGTATTGTAGCCGCTTCCGCGCATCCGCTCGAAGTGGGCTGGGGCGTGCCGGTGGCGCTCGCCGGGACCGAACTGCCGACTGGCGATTCGATTCACGAAGAACATTTCCACGGTGTTTTGTCGCACGGCATGATTTGCCTGGATGGCGAGCTTGGCATGATCGCGACCGGAAGCGGATTGCAGGTGTTTCGC
>JBDTTL010000342.1:0-4938 GCA_039930665.1 Acidobacteriota bacterium | reverse complement strand
GAGCCCTGCCGACCCTCGGCCTCCCAGTGCTCCAACTTCTTGTGTGTCTGTTCCACCACGACGATGGCCGCGTCCACCATCGCTCCAATGGCGATGGCGATGCCTCCAAGCGACATGATGTTCGCGCTGACGCCGATCGCGTTCATAGGAATAAAGGCCAGGATCACTGCGATTGGGATTGTCAAGATCGGGATGATGGCGCTTGGGACATGCCAGAGAAAAATCAAAATCACAAGGCTGACGATGAGCAACTCCTCAATGAGCGTGTGCCGCAGCGTGTCGATGGACCGATCAATGAGATCTGAACGGTCATATGTGGTCACCACCTCGACCCCGGGCGGCAGACTGGATTTCACTTCTGCCACCTTGCCTTTTACCTGCTCGATCACATCACGCACGTTTTGGCCGTACCGGACAATGACAGTTCCGCCCGTCACCTCACCTTCACCATTCAGCTCCGCAATGCCGCGCCGCATATCGGGTCCGAGCTCGACGCGCGCTACGTCGCGTACGCGAATGGGCGTACCGTTGTTACCCGTGGCAACGGCGAGGTTCTGGATGTCGGCCAAGGATTGGATATAGCCTCGCCCCCGAACCAGGTATTCCTTGCCGGTCATTTCCAGGCTGCGTGCGCCCACTTCGCTGTTGCCGTTGCGGACCGCATCCATCACTTGCATGAGCGGAACTTTGTAGGCGAGCAGGCGATTCGGATCGACATTGACCTGATACTGCTTTACGAATCCGCCGATGGTGGCGACTTCGGCGACGCCCGGTACGCTCTCAAGCCAGTAGCGCAGATACCAATCGTTAAAAGAGCGCAACTGCTGAAGATTATTCCGGCCAGTTTTGTCTATGAGCGCGTATTGGAAAGCCCAGCCAACGCCCGTGGCGTCCGGCCCGAGCTTCGGCACAACCCCTTCGGGAAGCTCCCCGCTGATCTTGCTCATGTATTCGAGGACACGCGTCCGGCCCCAATAGATGTCAGTTCCTTCCTCGAATACGATGTAGACGTATGAGAAGCCATAGTCCGAGCTACCCCGCACAACCCTGACGTGCGGAGCCGCGAGCATCGCGGAGATAATCGGATACGTAATCTGATCTTCGATCAGATCGGGACTCCGGCCGGGCCATTTCGTGTAGATGATGACTTGCGGGTCGGAGAGGTCGGGAATCGCGTCCAGAGGAATGGTGCGCATCGACCAGAGCCCATAGAGGGTAAGCCCGATCGTCAGCATGACGATCAGCATCCGGTTGTGCGCGGAGAAGTCAATGATGCGGTTGATCATTTGTTCGCCTCAGCGTGACGTGATGCTGGTCTGTGCGACTCCGATTACGGTTCCGTTTTTCCTTACTGTCACGGTTGTCTGCCAGGTCCATGCCATCCGAACCTCGATTTGACCGGCATACACGCCGTTGCCGACCTCAGTCAAGGTTCCCTTGGTGCTCATGGGTGGCATCGTGCCCATCTGCGGCATGAAAAGTCCGACCTCGACTTGCGCACCCGTGATCGGCTTGCCCAAAGCATCCTTGATGAGCAAGCGGGCCGCATTCATTCCGGTCTTCGCGGACTTCGGCTCGAGCACTTCAACCGAGATCGATTGCGCCGAACTTGCTACGGATACCGCGCCCGCCGGGGCTTGCGAGGGAGCGCCCATCCCGGCGAATGCGCCCTTTAAGCGACTTTCAGAATCGATAACGAAGTTTGCGCCAGTTACGACCTTCTCCCCTGCCTTCAATCCCTCTTGAATGCCCACCTTGTCGCCGGCCTCCGCACTAGCCTTCACCTTGCGCGGCTCGACGTAGCCGTTGCCCTTGTCGATGTACACGTACTGCTCAGTGCCTGTATCCATGAGGGCGTCCTGCGGAATCAGCACCTGCCGGCCAAGGGAGCTAGACAGGGTGATGTTCACGAACATCTCAGGCTTCAGCGAGAGGTCGGGGTTCGGGAATTCCATCCGTACCTGCGCCGTGCGGCTCTTCGGATCGAGAAACGGATAGATGAATTCCACACGCCCGCTGAACTTCCGCCCACCACCCGAGTAAGGCAGTTCGACCTGGGCAACCTGTCCGGTTCGGATCAGAGGAAGGTCAGTTTCATACGCTTCGCCCAAGATCCAAACGTGTGACAGATCGACGATCGTAAACAGGTCCTTGGAGGGATCGACGAAGGTTCCGTGATGATAGGCAGCCCGCTCCATCACGATTCCGGTCACCGGGGAGTAAATGGTGATCGCGCGCTTGACCTTGCCGTCCGATTCGAGACTTTGGAGTTCCTGCTCGGAGACGTCCCATAAGCGAAGGCGTTCCCTTGCGGCGGCAATCAGATTCTCCGAACCGCTCGCCGCGGAGGCAACCGTGCTGTTGCGCAGGAGATCGCGGGACTTCAAGGCGAGGAGAAAATCCTGCTCGGTCGCAAGCAGGTCCGGGCTATAGATAGTGAACAGGGCATCGCCGGCGCGAACTGGTTTGCCGACTGAATCGGCGAAGACCTCTTCGATGTATCCCGAAACCTTGCTGTGGATATGGGTGAGGCGACTTTCGTCGTAGGTCACCTTCCCAACGATGCGAATTTCCTTAGTGAGCGTTCCCATTTCAGCGGGGACAGATCGCATTCCGATCAGTTGCTGTTTCTCAGGAGGAACGAAGATCCCGGTGTCTTGAGTCGGCGGCAATGTTGAGGGACTCGTTGGAGATGACCCCATCTTGGCCATTTCAGCCATCCCGGTCTGGGCCATGACCGCTTCATGAATGGGCTGGCGGCGGATCACCCCGAAGTAAGCCAAGGCGCCTAGGGCAAGAGCCAGGATAGCTACAAGCGAAATCGTACGGATTCTACCTCGGTTCATTTGCTTACCTCCCCAAAGGGAACTAGTTCCCTGCCTACGATCGGTTCCAGCCGTGCAATCGCTTCTTCGTGCCGAGCGACCTCGTCGTAATACTGGCGTTCGAGGCTGATCAAAGTCGTAAGATTCGTCAATAGGCTCAAGAAATCGACTGTTCCCACCTCGTAAGCCGACGTGGAAGAATCCACCGTCAGCGACGCTTGGGGAATCAGCGTTGTCTTGTACAAGTTCAAAATGCGTTCGCTGCTCTGGATCGCCAAGTACTGGTCCTTCACTTGATAGGCGGATTGCTGCTGGGCGGCTCTGTAGTTCTGCTTGGCTTCGTTGAGCCGCGAATAGGACTCTTCGAGCGCGTAGCGCTGCTTGCGCGCATAGTAGATCGGGATTTTCACGGAGACCGTCGCCATGTAGTAGTCGGGGAAGTTTCCGCCAGTGTGCTGCCACTGGAAGTTCACACCGAAGTCAGGCCGGAAATCCTTCAGACTGCGGTTGATGCCAACCGCTCGGGCATCGATCATCTTTTGTTCGCCTCTTACGCGTGGAGACTCATTCGTAGCGTTGAGCAGGTCATCCAACGACATTGAAAATGGGCTCGGCCGGAGTTCCCTTGGCGCTTGCAAAGCGACCCTGGGCCATGCCAAGATCGACGCAATCGCAGCCTCCGCCCGCTGCCGCTTTTCATCCAGCATCGCGAGTTGCTGCTCTAGGCTGGAGACTTCGAATTGGGCCCTAAGCACATCTGACTGCAGTCCCTTCCCGACGGTGTAGCGATTGCGCGCGATTTCCTCGAACCGGCTGAGCAGGTCGCTGTTCTTCCGCGTCGTCTCTACCGCCTTCTGCGCAGCGAACCACTCGTAGTAAGCAACCTTCAGTCGCGCGGTAACATCGAGTACCACGGCATGATAGTTCTGCTGCTCCGCCTCCGCTTCGCGCGTCGCCTCTTCGGACGCGAGTGCGAGTTTGCCTGGAAATGGAAGCTCCTGCGAAATTCCAACGCCGTGGTAGGCGAAGTTGCTCCCGTTCAGGCGCGACAAAGGGTGGCCGACGCCGAAATTCGTGTAGCTCGCCTGCGGCTCGGGAAGAGTCCCGGCCTGCGAGGGCCTCTTCGTCGCCGCTTCGAATCGAAATCGAGCCGCCCGAATCTCTGGGTTGTTCTCTATAAGGCTACCGACCAAATCCTGCGGTCCAAGCAAACCTTCTTCAGCATGCAAGCTGGGTAAGACAAGCAAAAGCATGCAGAAGGCACTCCTGCGGAATGTTGCAGGCATACGACCTCCTAAAAGTCCTGAACTATGAGTGGGAACAAGGGACTTCGAGCAACGTGCCGCAAAAGACACGTTGGGCGGTCGAGCTAGATCAGAAGCGGAAGATTGAGACGCAGGTCGGGCGGCGAACCAGGAGTTGATTCCACCTCGATGAGACGAGATCGGCTCAACAATGGCCCAGCCAGATCGAACTTGACACTAGCTGTGACAATGAGATCGACGATGGGCAAAGAATGATCAGAAGCCTTAGTGCTTACCAACTGCTTGCCACCAGGTAGTGTGCCCTTGCAGCAATCGTCCGAATTGGCGGAGGGATGGCACTTGCCCTTCTTGCAACAGTCGGCAGCCTTCTGATCGAACTTCCCACCTGCGAAGCAGTCGAAGGGGTGAAGGAGCAGAATGACACCCAAAAGGGCAACGGCGATGTGAACGCCTCGGTGCATCTCTTTAAACATACCAAACATGTTAGGCTCGCGCGCCTTGGTAGTGTCTGAAATTTCAGACACTACCCGCGCCTTAGCGTTTGCTCTCCAGGTCGGAGATGAGAGCCTTCATTTCGGCAATCTCTCTTTGTTGCGTTTCTATGATTCCATCGGCGAGCTTCCGGACGCGGGGATCGGAAATATGGGCCCGCCCGCTTGTCAGAATGGCGATCGAATGGTGTGGGATCATGGCTTTCATATAAGAAACGTCTTCAACCGTCGCCTGGCTGCGGACCAGCCAGAGCGCGCCACCGAATACTACGACGCTAAGGGCGAGGATGCCGATGTTCATGCGGCGGTCAGCATACATCTTCTTCATGAAGAGCAGCATGATAACCGCCATCGCGG
>JBDTTL010000341.1:0-4995 GCA_039930665.1 Acidobacteriota bacterium | reverse complement strand
CGAAGTCTAATACTTGCCTGATCTTTATTAACCAAATTCGCGAGAAGATCGGCGTGATGTTCGGCAACCCGGAAACGACTACGGGCGGGCGCGCGCTGAAATTCTATTCGAGCATTCGCGCCGACATCCGCCGCATCGCGGCCATCAAGGACGGCGACGTGGTGACGGGCAATCGCACCAAGGTCAAGATCGTAAAAAACAAGATGGCGCCGCCGTTTCGCGAGGCCGAGTTCGACATCATTTATGGCGAGGGCATCTCGAAGGAAGGCGATTTGATCGACCTGGGCGTGGCGCAGAACCTGGTGGAGAAGAGCGGCGCGTGGTACAGCTACAAGGGCGAACGCATCGGACAGGGCCGCGAGAACGCACGGCAGTTTTTGAAGGACAATCCCGATACGTTCAAGAAGCTGGACGTGGAGTTGCGCAAGGCGGTGGGCTTGACGCGCGCGGAAGTTGCCGCGGTGCCGCCTCCTCCGCCCGCGCCGGCGGCAGTTCCAGCGGCGGCGAGTAGGGCGCGCGGCTGATTCGCCAGCCGGTAACGGTAGAATAGTCGAGGGGTGCCTTGTGGAACGTTCTTTTGATGTTGTCATCGAGCGTGACGAAGACGGCCTCTACGTTGCCTCGGTGCCCAGCCTCCCAGGCTGCCACACGCAAGCTCCATCGCTCGACGAACTGATGGCGCGCGCAAAGGAAGCCATTGAATTGTGCCTTGAGGTATTGTTCGAGCCTCGTGGCACAGCATTGCCTAACTCGCTTTTATCCAATACCTAGTTCGTCCACCCGCTCCAGCGGCATTCCGCAGCGGCGGCAGATTAATGAGGCGCAATCGCCGCAGGCCAGCGGGTCGCTCACTGGCTGGCGACAGCGGGGGCAGTAATAATCGGTGCTGGGCGGATGATTGACGGTTTCCGCCGTGGATGAAGTTGGTTCCATACTGTTAGACTAGCGTTCAGAACGTCTGTGGTGATTTCCTGTTTTTCCCGCTCGCGCCGCGCCGTGCTGTTCCTCCTGGCATCCTGCGGCAGTCTTGCGCTGGTCTCCTGCCATTCGACCGCGCCGAGCACTACGCAAATGCCGGTCATCGGAATTGCCTACGTAGGCCCAGTCAGCTTGAACCTGCGGCAGGATTTGGCGGCAAAATCCCCGGGCGTCACGGTGGTTAAGCACGGAGACCGGCTGGACATCATCGACGTCCGCCGCCGCCTGGTCCGCGTGCGCACAGTGGAGGGAGCGGAGGGCTGGGTGACTGCCAACCTGTTACTGAGCGCGCAGCAGATGGATGAACTGCGCAAGTTGGCCGAGGACACGCGAAAATTACCTTCGCAAGGCGCGGCCACGGTGTTCGACGCTTTGAATATGCATAGCGAGCCCAGCCGGCCTTCGCCCAGCTTCTATCAGATTCCCGAAGGCGGGTCGGTGGAAGTACTGGCACATCGCGCCACGCCGCGCAGCGCCGCCCCCTCTCGAGGCGCAGCCCTGGTGAGCGCGGCCGTTCCTAAGAAGGCGTCGAAGGCGAAGGCGCCCAAGAAAAGTTCCGCTTACCTGCTGCCGCTACCTTCGGCTCCCACGCTACCGGCCGACTGGGAAAAAATGTCCCGCCCGCGGGCTTCCGATCTGCCCGATTTTACGCTGGTCGAGACACCTCCGGTGCCGCTGGACGACTGGGATCTCGTGCGCACCAAGGACGGAACAGTGGGCTGGGTGCTGGCGCGCATGTTATACATGTCAGTGCCCGACGAAGTTGCGCAGTACGCCGAAGGCAAGCGCATCACGGCCTACCTAGCACTGGGCGAGGTCCAGGACGGAGATCAGTTGAAGCACAACTGGCTATGGACTACGGCCGACAGCGACTTGAGAACCGCTGAATTCGATAGTTTCCGGGTGTTCGTATGGAGCAAGAGCCGCCACCGTTATGAGACCGCTTTCATCGAGCGCAACGTAACCGGATTTTTTCCAGTCGAGCTGGTCGATGTCACCGCGCCCGAACCATCCGGCCGCAAAAAAACCGCGACCCGAAATCCGGAGCAAGATGGGAATCAGGAGAAAGGGTTCTCGGTTTTAATTCAGGATAAGGACGGGGCACTCTACAAGCGCATCTACGGATTCAGCGGTTATCACGTGAGACTGATTTCTAAAACCCCCGTAGCACGCCGTGAAACCCCGGGCGAAACGGATAAACAGGCGGCCGCGGACACAACATCCAGCGAACCCGCAGAACCAGGAGGATGGTGGCAGAGGATCCTGCGCCGGTGGCGCAGGCATTAGGTCATTTTTTCCGAGGCAGTAGAGAATTTCTCTTCCAGTAATAACGCAGACTCACGTACGGCCCATACATATTTTCAACGTTGTACTGCGCGGCTTTTGGAGTGGTCTTGAAATGCAGCCACCTAGCTCCGCCCAGCAATTCGAAGTGGCCCGCGCGAAACGCGATTTGCGCTTCCGCATCTCCGATGTCTCCGCGGTGCGGCAGACCGAAACCCGAGGCTCGCACCTCCCAGCGAAAGTGACTTGATAGAGTGTGTTCCAGCCCGATACCGAAGGTAGGGAGAAAGACCGATTGGCTGCCTATGATGGGGTTTATATTGATCAGGGCGCCGGCGGAGTCGACGACGAAGTCGTCCACTTCATTGAATACACTGATGCGCTGGATTTCGTAGAGCGTCTTTAGCCGCAGCTCCGAGTTTCTACCCTTCCAGAAATAAGTCAAATAGTCATAGGAGAGTTTGACGCCTTCAAAGTTATAGATAGTCGTCAAGGTGTCTCCGGCAGCGACCGCCTGACCGAATAGATTCAAGTTTACAGGAGACGCACCAACGCCGGTAAAACTGTTGGTCTTAAAGTAGGAGGCCCTAAGCGTAGCGTTCTTTGAAACCGGGATGCTGACTCTGGCACCGGGTGTGCGTTTGAGTTTCCCGGTGTAGTCCAGATTGCCGGGATCGGTACTGGTGTCGGCAACGCCACTGCGAAGGACCGGAACTCCTCTTGTGAACCAGTAGATTGGTTCGAACGAAAGCTCGTTTCCGGTGTTAATCCGATTAGAAACCTCCTGCTGAGGTAAAGAGGTGGCCGTTACGGCAGGCGGCGCGGCCGGCGAAGTGGTGGCCGGCGGTGCAGGAGCCGGTGGGGCGGGGGGTTGATTGGGACTCTGGTCCTGAGCCCGGCCCAACGCGGCAGCCAGAAGAAGGCATAGCAAGACGCTCTCAAAACTTGACTTCACGAGTTCCTCATTCGCTTCAGATGTGGGCGCCTGGAGGGGACCGCGAAGGCTCTCGCGCGCCCGCTTCCTCACGCCGCCCGCAGTGCGCGCAGACAGCACGCACGGACAGCTATGGATACGCTGGTTCTTCAGTTTAGCAGATGGCGCTGGCGCAAAAGAGGTTTCCTCAAAAGCGGCAAAATCGTCTATCGACGTCCGGCGACGACGGCCTCAGCCGAGCATTCGGCGCAGATCGTCCAGCGCCCATTGCGCGGCCCGCGCGCGGACACCGTTGCGGTCGCCGAAGAGCAGGTAGCGTTTGGCTTGAGGATCACCGTCGGGTCCCGCGATGCCGATGATGACCGTGCCGACGGGCGCGCCGGTGGAGCTTTCAGGACCCGCCTCGCCGGTGACGGAGACCGCAAAAGTGGAACTCGTGCGGTTGCGCGCTCCCGCAGCCATGGCCTTGGCGCATTCCTCGCTGACGGAGGTGTGTTGCCGAAGCAGCTCGGGATCGACGCCGAGCAGGCCTGTCTTCAGGCGATCGGAATACACCAGAAATCCTCCGACGAAGTAGTCGGAGCTGCCTGCGACCGAAGCGATGCGGCCGCCCAGCAGTCCGGCGGTGCAGCTTTCGGCGACGCTCAAAGTAGCGTTGCCTCCACGCAGTTGCTCGCCGACGACGGCTTCGAGAGCGGCGCCGTCACGCGAATAAATGCGATCGCCCAGCAGCACTTCTATGCCCGGGCCCACGGCGGCCAGCAGCGCGTCGGCTTCCGCGTCGGTTTCGCCGCGGGCGCGCAAATGAACCTGGATGTCGCCCGCGCCGGCGAGGATGGTGGTCACAGGATTGGCGAAGGGCTTGTAGACCGGCGAGATGAGTTGGTCCAAATCCGATTCGCCCATGCCCGCGACGCGATAAAACAGCGTGCGAATCACCTGCGCCGGGAGCTTTTGGCGCAGCCGAGGCAGGCAATCGCCGCTGAACATGGGCTTCAATTCATGCGGCGGTCCAGGCAGCAGCATGATCAGCTTGCCGGCATGCTCGATCCATTGGCCGGGAGCGGTCCCGCGGCTATTGGGCAAAGGCTCGGCGCCTTCGACGATGAACGTCTGGCGCCGATTGTTGTCGGCCATTTTGCGCTGCAGGCGCTGGAATCGTTCGGCAAGAGCATCGAGCAAATCCGGGCGAAAAACCAGACTGCGACCCAGCCCCTGAGCGACAGCCTCGCGCGTCACGTCGTCTTCCGTGGGACCCAGGCCGCCGCTCAGAATCACGATGCCAACCTGATCAAGCGATTGCCGCACGGTTGCGGCGAGCAGTTCGCGATCGTCACCCACCACTAGCTTGCGGCGCACTTCGACGCCCAGTGCATTCAACTGACTGGTGAGCCACAACGAGTTGGTATCGATGCGATCCGGCGTGAGCAGCTCCGAGCCGACCGCGATGATTTCGGCGTCCGCCATTCTGGTGCGAAAAGATTAGGGCGAGCGCCGTCCGTCGATACCCACGTGGACGCGGTAGAGTGCGCTACTGGTGGCAAGCACCAGATTCTTGCCGGGGGCAAATGCCAATCCCACAATACCCGGACCGGAGAGAAACAACTCGGCGTTTTTATCCGGCGTAATGCGCACCACGCCGCGCCGTCCACGGAAAGAAGCCGCGATGTACAAGTTGTCATCCGCGTCGAAAGCCATGCCCTGCGGGCGGCCCAGTCCGCGGTAGAACACTTCCACGTGCCCCGCCGGCGAAATACGATGGACCACGTCGAAACTGGATGTGGTGGGTCCGGTGAGGT
>JBDTTL010000340.1:0-5004 GCA_039930665.1 Acidobacteriota bacterium | reverse complement strand
CGCAGATCATCGCTTCGGTCGTCAGCATCAGGGCGCTGATCGAAGCGGCGTTCTGCAGGGCCGAGCGAGTTACTTTGGCAGGATCGATGACGCCGGCCTTCACCAGGTCTTCATAACCGCCGGTGGCGGCGTTGAAGCCATAGTTGGAGTCCTTGTTGGCACGGATTTTTTCGATCACAATCGCGCCTTCCCAGCCGCCGTTGCCGACGATCTGGCGAACCGGCTCTTCGCAAGCGCGACGAACGATGTTGATGCCAATCTTCTCGTCGCTGTCGCCGCACTTCAAGGTATCAAGCACCGACGCCGCACGCAGAAGCGCCACGCCGCCGCCCGGAACGATACCTTCCTCGACCGCGGCGCGCGTGGCATGCAGAGCATCCTCAACGCGAGCCTTCTTTTCCTTCATTTCGGTCTCGGTAGCCGCGCCGACCTTGATGATCGCGACGCCGCCAGCCAGTTTTGCCAATCGCTCCTGCAGTTTCTCGCGGTCGTATTCGGAAGAGGTGTCCTCCACCTGTACGCGCAACTGCTTGATGCGGCCTTCGATGTCCTTGGCCTTGCCGCCGCCGTCAATAATGGTGGTGTTGTCCTTATCCACCGTGACACGCTTGGCCTTGCCGAGGTCCTCGAGCTTCACCCCTTCGAGCTTGATGCCGGTCTCTTCGAAGATGGCCTTGCCGCCGGTGAGAATGGCAATGTCTTCGAGCATCGCCTTGCGGCGATCGCCAAAGCCCGGGGCCTTCACGGCGCAGGCGTTCAAAGTGCCACGCAGCTTATTGACCACCAGAGTTGCCAACGCTTCGCCTTCGACTTCCTCGGCGATGACCAGCAACGGCTTGCCGCTACGCGCGATCTGCTCCAATACCGGCAGCAGGTCTTTCATGTTGGAGATTTTCTTCTCGTGGATAAGAATATAGGGATCCTCGAGCACGCACTCCATCCGTTCCGGATCGCTCACGAAGTAGGGCGACAAATAACCGCGGTCGAACTGCATGCCTTCGACGGTCTCGAGCTCGGTGACCATGGTCTTCGACTCTTCCACCGTGATGACGCCGTCTTTGCCCACCTTCTTCATCGCTTCCGCGATGGTGTCGCCGATTTTCGAGTCGCCGTTGGCCGAGATCGTGCCCACCTGGGCGATGGTCTCGTTGGTCTTGGTCTCGATCGAATACTTCTTGATTTCCTCGACCACCGCTTCCACTGCGCGCTCGATGCCGCGCTTCAGTTCCATCGGGTTCGCGCCGGCCGCCACGCTCTTCACGCCTTCGCGAAAGATGCACTGGGCCAGAACGGTCGCCGTGGTGGTGCCGTCGCCGGCCACATCGGAGGTCTTCGAGGCCACTTCGCGCACCATCTGGGCGCCCATGTTCTCGAGCGGATCCTTCAGCTCGACTTCCTTCGCTACCGTCACGCCGTCTTTGGTGATGGTGGGGCCGCCGAACTTCTTCTCGAGGACCACGTTGCGCCCCTTGGGACCCAGCGTAACCTTCACCGCGTCGGCCAGTTGATTGACACCGCGAAGAATCGCCTGACGGGAATTCTCGCTATAAACAATTTGTTTTGCTGCCATATTCTGATCTCCTTATAAACCTAAAACTAAACCTTGGCCTTCTTGGCCCCGCCATCGAGAACGCCCAACACTTCGTCCTCGCGCATAATCAAGTATTCGTCGCCATCCAGCTTGATCTCGGAGCCGGAATACTTGCCGAACAGGATGCGATCGCCAGCCTTCACATCGAGCGCAATCAGTTTGCCGTCGTCGGCGCGCTTGCCCTGTCCCACGGCGATGACTTCGCCCTCCTGGGGCTTCTCTTTGGCCGAATCGGGAATGAACAACCCGCTGGCCGTCTTCTCTGTACTATCCTCAATCCGTTTGACCACAATGCGGTCGTAGAGCGGACGAATCTTCATGGTTCAACCTCCTCTGGAATCACTCAAATTTTGGGCTTGTTTCGATGCCTAAACTGGACCCGGCTGAGCCGCCTGGGTCCAATGTCTATTATTAGCACACTCGACCGAGGAGTGACAATAGTTAGCTGTAAGCGATTGATACATTTAAATAATATGAGAAAACAATGAACTTAGGTTATGTTTTTGGCAAGTAGCATTCCGAGCCGCAGGCGAGGTTTGGATGGGCTGTTGCGTGGACTCAGGCAACGGGTGACGCGCTTCGCTGGGTTCGCTTTGTGACGTTTCTGGTGAGCGGAGATGGCCGGTTTGCAACTGTCGCTGTGGCGATTCGTATTACAGGTGTAGCACTTAGCGATTTGAGCCAATGCAACGCTTGGGTTCGTTTGGTTGTGGAGAATTTGTTGGGTGACGCGGTTCCGGGGTGTCCACACCTTTCGCAGGGACAGTTCGGCTTGTAAGTGAGATAGCATGTGACCTCAGCGAGAGGGTAGCGAGCGGCGGACTGTTTGGCAGCGCAAAGGGATGCAAATGCTTGGATTAGGCAGGTGATTCAGCGGAGGGCGAGCAGTGACAGGCCGTGTTGGCTTACCCTTCTACTCGTGCGACGTCCAGCCGATATACAATGAGGGCAGAGTTAGACCGATGGTCGCCGTCCACAGTTCTCTTCTTGAGCGGATTACGACCGACCCCAATGTGCGGTTCGGAAAACCGTGTATTCGCGGCCACCGCATAACCGCTCAGGAGATTCTTGAGTGGTTGTCAAGCGGGGCGTCGCAGTCGCAGATTCTTGTCGATTATCCCCAGATCGAGCCCGAAGATTTCCTGGCCGTATACGCGTATGCCGCGGAATTGACGGCAGGGAATAAAGCCTCCAGGGGATGAAGCTTCTCTTCGACGAGAGCCTTTCGCCAAGGCTGGTCGAATAATTGCGCGATCTTTTTCCTGAATCCGAAAGCAGTCTTCGAAATGGTCTGGCGGGCAGCGGCGATCTCCGAATTCTCGAATACGCCGCCGCGGGCAGTTTCCGTGCTGGTCTCGACCGACAGCGATTTCGAAAGTCTAGTGAGCGGGATAGCAGGCGCAAACGTCGTCGTTCTCCGTTCGTGTAATTATCCGACCGAGGTTGCCGGGGAGGTCCTTCGCCGTAATGCGATCCGTATTGCTGAGCTACCCAGTTCTCTAGATCGATTGACTATCTTCGACCGGTAGTTTCCGGGGCAATCGGCTCAGCATGTCCGGTGATTCCGATTCGCAATTCTGCGCACAAACCAAGCATCATGTGGCGATGGTGATCGGGCCGGTTGAACTCGCATCGCCGCTCTAGTTATGGCAGTCCACCCAGTTGCGGTCTTCAGTAGTAGCGTTCTTGTCGGAGAAAACGCGCTGAACTTCAGCTGCGAGACTTGCCTCGAAGTCGTCCACGGACGGTCGCATAGAGCCGAGCATCGCGAGCGCTTCTTTGCCAACCGACCACCAATTTCCCGGCGGCACATCGTGGTCTTCGAGCATCGATTCCAGCGCTCCTACTGCCCGCGCGTCCCCGCGGCAACTGCCGCCCAATCCGAACACTGACCAGAAGCGAATGCGCACATCGGGATCGCGGAGTACCGAGATCGGCAGCTCAATCGTTTCCCCAGTGCCAAACGTAGGACAATGACTCTCCCGCTTACTCGCGAGCGGGCTGCGGTTGCGTGGGATCCACGAGGCAACGAGCCAGCGCAAGTGCCGCAGTTCGACCGGGTTTCCGAATCCAGCCGAGCGCCCGAGCCGCTGCGGTTGGCGCCTGTGCGGGTTGGCGTCCTCCAGGAGCGCATGAATTAACGGCCGAACCGCCCAGTGGTCGTTCAATGCTTCAAGTGTGAGAGCCGTTATGCGGAGATCGACTTCTTCAGTCTGTTCGAAAAAGAGCCTCAGCAGAGCCTGAACAGCTTGATCCTCTCCAGAGAGCAGCTTGCCGATCGCCGCCCGCACGGAATATCGCCGGTCGCGTCGAGCACAACTAAGCGCAACGCTTCGACCAAGGGAAGCCCATGGCGTTCGGACTTCAGTACCCTTGCAGCGAGAATCTGCTCATAGCCGCGCATTCTCCGCAACCGCTTCCTTATGCGACGCTGGCATCTGAGACGCATGATCAAATAACCGCCTAGGTATAATTCATTCGCGACGGACGCTTCTCGCCAGCCGTCCCAAATGGACCAGGAGACAGCCGCTGAACGTATTCCCGGATATCCTGCGGCCACTCACGAATGAGGTTGTTGAATTGCTCGCCGTCACGGGCAAAGAGGGCGCGGGTAGCCTCCTGGTACCCGGGCAGGTCCCCAGCTATCCCTGATAGAACGCGGCTGGTGGCTTCGATGGCGAGGCGTGTCTTCTCATCGTCAGGAACCTTTTTCCTAGCTTCATCGACCAGTCTGCGAATCGCGGCTGAGGCCCCGTTCGGTTGTTGCTGGAGCCACTCCCAATGACGCGGCAGGAGGGATACCTCGCGCGGGATCACTCCGAGTTTTGGGCGACCCGGGCCAGTACGCACGGGCGCCGGAAGTGCGCGTGCCAGCAACTCAGGTATAGTCCCGCGAAGATCAAAATCGACCTGCAGACCCGTCTCGTCATCGAAGGTCGCGATGACAGCGCCTTGATCTCGATCAGACCACGACTTCAGTTCTGGGAGGACCTGATCCAGTGGGCCGGAGGCCACCAGCGTCGTGCCAATGAATGATGTGTATGTTCTGCAGGATTCCACGCCCCAACTTTACCCAGTTAAAATTGATCTGTCAATATTACCCGGGTAAATCATTGCGCCGTGGAGGGAGCGGCCCTCTTCTCGCATCACTTCGAGCACGTCGGCGATGGCTTCGCGTAAATTCCCCAGAAATTCATCGATGGCCTCGCCTTGCGAGTAACACTCCGGCAGCGCGGGCTCTTCTCCCCGATAGCCACCGGCAGGCTCGGCATGAACGACCACGGCGAACTTGCGCTTATACGCTCTCAGGATACTCGTGTCCGGTGATCTCAATGCGGCGCGATTCGTCGCTCAATGGCTCCAGCCGGATCTCGATCCGTTCTTCCGGCAGCAACTGCGGAAAGCGCTCGCCC
>JBDTTL010000339.1:0-5015 GCA_039930665.1 Acidobacteriota bacterium | reverse complement strand
AAGATGCGGGCATTCAGCAAATATTTTTTTGAGGCAATCCGCTACCGGTTGGGTCGGACAGCCGGGGTTACCTGCCTGCTTGCACTCCTGGTCGTTCCAGCGCTGGCGCAAGATGCGGCGCCCGACAGAATGGTTGCCGAATGGATGCTTCGTATGGGCGGGAGCGTCGTACTCGAGGGCCAACATCGATCCATCTCGGATCTGGCCGATCTGCCAACAGCCGACTTTTATGTACAAACTTTGAACTTCACCGGGATCACGCAGTGGGCTTCAGCTTTGCAGGACGAGCTGCAACGCTTACCGTCGCTCAAGCACGTCAAGGCAGTTTACATTAACGGGCGTCTCTGGTATGACCAGCCGGTAGCGTTGGTCCGATCGACGATGAGCCTGTTTGCCGGTTCGCCTGAGCTGGAAACGCTAGTGCTGAGCCGGCCCGTCCAGACCTATATTCCGTTCGACGATACCGTTATAAAGGCGCTTCAGCCGCTGCCAAAACTGCGGAACCTGCGAATCCGTCAGACACGCGTCGCCGGCGCGGCATTGTCTGCATTTTTACTCGAGAACTTAGATCTGAACTATGACCGGACGTTCAACGACGCCGGAATGGCGAGCCTGAAGTCAATGACTGGACTGAAGACTCTCTACCTGCGCGGCACTTCCATCACGGATGACGGGCTCAAGAATCTAGCGGGTCTTACCCGGCTGACCGAACTGGATCTTGCGGACGTCGGGATCACCGATGACGGAATCTCTGCTCTGGCGGGGTTGACGCATTTGCGGCGCCTGAATCTTCAGGCTTCGAGCGTGACCGACGCCGGGCTGGACGCCCTCCGCGGAATGACCGGCCTCGAAGAGCTCAGCCTATACCGGACCAAGGTCACCAATGCGGGTCTGGCAAAGCTGGCGGATCTGAAGCAGCTGCGCGCGGTGGATCTGCGCTATAGCCGAGCTACTGCCTCGGGAGTTCGCGAACTGGTGGCCGGCTTGCCCAATTGCAAAATAGCGTTCGAGGGTTCATCGATTGGGGAAGTGAAGCGGACTATGAGCGCGGAATCGGTGGCCTCCAAGGGCGAGCCGGCCATCGCGGAATGGCTGCGCTCGATCGGTGGAAAGGTTGAGATGCACGACGGACACGTGACTGCCGTCTATCTCAAGTCGACGACCATCACTGACCGCGAACTTGAGATCCTTACCAAACTCCCGCAACTCGGGGATTTGAATTTGCGCAACACCGAGATCAGCGACGTCGGCGCCGCGCATCTGTCATCGATCGTATCGCTGAAAAAACTGGACCTCGGCTACACGCTGCTCGCCGACAGCGCCCTCGCGAAATTGACGCCGCTGGTGAATCTGCAGTCTCTGGGATTGGGCAGTACCCAAGTGGAAGGGCCGGGCTTGGCCGCGATTGAAGGCCTGCACAATTTGCGCGCACTCAATCTTGAGAACTCTCCGCTGAAGAATGAGGGCCTAGAACACATCGGGAAGATCACCGGCCTCGAAGAGTTGTCCCTTCAGTACACGCAGATCAACGATAAGGGCATGCCCGCTCTGGCCGCGTTGAAAAATCTGAAGCGGCTCAATTTGGCTGGCGATGACATTCGCGACGCGGGATTGAAGGGCCTTTCCGGGCTGACCCAGATTCAGGATCTGGATCTCAGCTTTTGCCGGTTTAGCGAGGCCGGGCTAAAGGCGCTGAGCGGCCTGACAAATATCAAAAGGCTGGGATTAAATCAAACCAGCGTTGCCGATAGCGCGATGGATTGGGTGGCGACCATGCCCCAGATCCAGTCGTTAAGCCTCGAATACACAGCCGTCAGCGATGCAGGTTTCGCAAAGCTAGCGGGCCTGGCGGAGTTGAGGGAACTGCGCCTGGATCACGTAGCTCTGACGGACGCGTCACTCAAAGTGCTTACCGGCTTGAGCAAGCTGCATTACATCGACTTGTATCATACGGAGCTTTCGCAACCAGGTTATGAGAGCCTGAAAAAGGCGCTCCCGAGTTGCGATTTCAACTGGAACTTGGATTCCACTCGTCGGGAGCGGAGAACGTGAAGAATTACGGCAAAATGAAGCGCATTCTCACGGCTGCGGCGGTGGTGCTGGCGGCGGGTTGGACAGCGCGCGGAGCGGACCTACCTCAGGCTGACATCGCGCACTCGATTGAAGCCCTGGGGGGTACCGTGGTTCGCGGTCCGGATGGCAATATCGTTGATGTGTCGCTCGCGCGCACCTGGGCCTCCGACAACGATATTGAGCGCGTGATCCAGATCAAAGGTTTGAAGCGCCTCGACCTCTCCTTCACCTACGTTACAGATGTGGGTATCGAGCGCCTCCAGCAATTGCCGCAATTGGAGGAGCTAACGCTGGACACTACTGAATCCATCACCGATGCGGCGACGTCTTATCTGCGGGCGAATAAGCAGTTGCACAAACTGGTCTTGCGCGGCACCGACATCACCGATGTAGGCATGCCCGCGCTGGCAACGCTGACCGGCTTGAAGTCCCTCGATCTTAGTCATACGATGATTGGCGATGTGGGCCTCGAGAGCCTGCCCGCGCTCAGCGAGCTCGAAGAGCTGAATTTGGGCGGGACCAGGATCACCGGCATCAATCTCAACTTTCTCAAGCTCCTGCCTAAACTCAAGAAGCTAAGCTTCAACGGAATCCAGCGGCGCAATGCCAGTGCCTGTTGGACACCTTTGATCACCGACCTGGATCTGGATACCATCTCGCTGCTGTTGGGACTGGAAGATTTGAACCTCGGCGTCGGCGTGAGTCTCGGCAGGACGGGGATGCCGGAAGGCGAAAGAAACTGCCGTGTCACCGGCGGCATTCAGCTTACGGATTTGGGTGTGGCGAAACTGTCTAAGCTCACGAAGTTGCGGCGTCTGGATATCAGTGGCGCGAAGATCACTCCCGCCGGGTTGAAGGTCCTGAAGAGCCTGCCGCAGTTGGAGCGCTTGAGTTTGTGGAACTGCAAGGCGCTGGATGATTCCGCGGCTACGGAATTCGCCGCCGCCCCGAAGCTGACCAATCTCGATTTGTCCTATACCTCCGCCGGCGACGGGACGTTAAAAAGTCTCGCTGCGCTGCCCAACTTGAAGCTTTTATACCTGACCGACACCAAAGTGACGCCTGCCGGCGTGGCAGCGTTCCGGAAGCAAAAACCCGCCAGCTTCGTGTCCTGGGGCCGCCGGCCTGAACCAAGACCAGTAGCACCCAGCGTCACGAAAGCCAAACCCAAGGCAGCGGAAGCAGAAGAAAATAAACCATGAGCCGGTTTCGCATACTTTTATTCTTAATAGCATCGACGGGGATTGCGTCCTCAGCCTGGGCGCAGAGTACCGCCACCGATCCCGCATTTTTCGCGACAAAGCTGTATCCGGTTCTTGAAGCGGCCCATTGCCGGCTTTGCCACACCACCAGCGGTGTTGCTTCCGGCACGCACATCCACTTTCCAGAGAAGGACGCGAACCAGAGTCAGGTCGAGCTGTTCGGGCTTTCGCTAGCGCCGCTGGTTGACCGTACCAACACCACTAATTCCTTGTTGTTCCGGAAACCCACTCTTCGCATTCCGCATACCGGTGGAGAGAGGATCAAACCGGGCTCGGACGAAGAGAAGATTCTTACGCAATGGATCCAGTATCTGGCGTCGACAACCGACGAATCACTAACCGCCTTAAGACACAAGTTAAGTGAGACCGCGGGATCGGCCATGGAAGGCCATCTTGCCCGGCGGCTGACTCACAGCCAGTACGACAACACGGTGCGCGATCTGCTCGGCGATTACAGCCACCCCGCGCTGCATTTTCCGCCTGAGGATTACGTGGATGGTTTCAAGAATCAGACACGTTACCAGGGGATGCCTCCGCTGCTGGTGGATGCTTACAGCACATCGGCCGAGAAACTTGCGCTGAACGCTTTCCGGGCCGGCGACATCAATGGTTTGATTCCCTGTAGAGCCTCCGGTCCCGGCGATGTCAAATGCCGGGATCAATTCATCCGCGCGTTCGGGACGCGCGCCTTCCGCCGGCCGTTGCGCGAAGAGGAGTTTAAGCGCTACGCCGCCGCTTTTAGCGCGCAGGCGACCGCTAACGGCAAGTTCCTGGACGGGGCCCGAATGGTAGTAGAGGCCATGCTTCAGTCGCCGAATTTCCTGTTCCACCTTGAGTCCGGGCCGGACGGAAAGTCGGTGGATTACGACATAGCCAGCCGGCTGTCGTATTTATTGCAGAACACGATGCCCGACAAGCTTCTGATGGAAGCCGCAGTGAAGGGGGAGTTGCGTACCTCGGCGGGGCGAGAAAAGGCGGCACGACGGCTGCTGGACGACCCCAAGGCCCGCCAGGCATTGGATGAGTACTTCGATCAGTGGCTGCGCTTCGACCGCGTGCTGAATTCATCCAAGGAAGCCCACCGGTTCCCGGAATTTTCGCTGGAGATGGCCGGGAACATGGTGGAAGAAACCCGGCGCCTGCTGGATCACCTGGTGTGGGACGACCAGAATTTCATGGAGTTGTTCACCGCGAATTACGCTTACCTGTCTACGGATCTGGCCACGCTTTATAAGTTGCCTCCTCCTGCCGGTCAGTTCGGCCTGGTGCGTTTCCCGGCCGATTCCCACCGGGCCGGGATATTGGGTGAAGCGTCGTTCCTGGCGGCGAACGCCGGACCGACGGAGACTTCGCCCACCGCGCGTGGCATCTTCATTCGAGAACAATTACTGTGCCAGAACGTGCCGCCGCCGCCGCCCAATGTAAACACCAACCTTCCCGAGGCGAGCGAGGATAAACCCCTTACGCGCAGGCAGCGGATGCTCGCGCATGAGGCGAACCCGCTGTGCGCTTCCTGCCACCGGCTCATGGACCCCATTGGGTTCGGGCTGGAGAGTTTTGACGCGCTCGGCCGGTATCGGCAACATGAGACCATCCTGATCGAGAGCGCCACCGAAAACCGCTCTGCCGATAAGAAGATCGACCTGGCTCTGGACACCAACGGCGAGGTGCGGGGAATTC
>JBDTTL010000338.1:0-5044 GCA_039930665.1 Acidobacteriota bacterium | reverse complement strand
GAAGCACGTTACTCGCGCGGAGCCAAAGTTACTACCAGCGCAGTGGTCCGCTTGGTCCCAATCCTGCGGTAGCTATGAGGCACTGTGGAATCAAAGTAGATGGAGTCGCCTTCGGATAATTCGTGCGGGTCTTCGCGGGTGCGCAGTTCCAGCTTGCCGGAAAGAACGTACAGGAATTCTATGCCGGGGTGTTCGTGGACCCGGTTGCGCTCCGCTGCCACCGGTTCGAACTCGGCCAGGTAGGAATCCAGCGCCCGATTGGGAACCGGGAAGTCCAGGCTCTCAAAATAGTAGGCGACCTTGGCGGCATCCGGAGAATCCGGAAAGCGTAGACGGTCCTTTTTGCGGACGATTTCCAGTACGGGCTTAGGCTCGGGATTGAAGAAGTATTCCAGGCCCACGCTGAACACCATCGAGATACGTAAGAGCGTGGGCAAAGTTGGGTGCATCACGTCGCGCTCGAGCTTGGAGAGTAACGCAGGCGAAAGGCCGGTATGCTGGCCCAGTTCGACCAATCCCATACTCTTGCGGAGCCGCAGACGCCTGAGTTTGCCACCAATCGCGTATTTCTTTAGACCGGAAGTGATGGTTTCCGAGGCCATATAAGATTCGTTTTCCTCTCACTGCCTGAAGCGGACGTATTTGTTCCGCTCAGGAAAATCAATGCCGCCTTTGTCTTTACAGTAAAACATATTTTCCCTAGGATTAAAACATGGCCGAGCAAAATCGGCCGGATGGAGACCGAAAGGACGGATTGGGGATATGGAAAAGTTCGATGTAGTGGCCGCCGCGCTGGTAATCATTGGCGCGCTGAACTGGGGCTTGGCCGGAGTGTTTCATCTAGACCTGGTGGCGACAGTCTTCGGAATGCACTTCGGCGAGACTTCGCCTCTGAGTGCGGTGGTCTACAGTCTGGTGGGCCTGGCGGGGCTGTATCAGGCGCTTACCTGGAAATCGATTCAACGCCGCTGGAACGCTGTTGCTGCGTAGGCAGCATTAATCATAGGAGAACAAAAATATGAAATCTAAGTTGCCCGTATTGCTGGCCGGCGCGTTGGCGCTGGTTGTTTCCGCGCACGCTTCCGCGGCGGATATCGTCGACACGGCGGTCGCCGGACATTTCACAACCCTTGTCGCAGCGGTAAAAGCGGCAGGTCTGGTGGAGACGCTGAAAGGGCCTGGTCCTTTCACGGTTTTCGCGCCAACGGATGAGGCCTTTGCGAAGTTGCCTCCGGGCACGCTGGAAAGCCTGCTCAAGCCGGAGAACAAAGTTCAGTTGCAGAACATCTTGAAGTATCACGTGGTCGCCGGCAAAGTGATGGCGCAGGATGTAGTGAGGCTCAACACCGCCAAGACGGTGGAGGGCCAGAGCATCGCCATCAAAACCATGAATGGCGGAGTGATGGTGGACAACGTGCATGTGATAAAGACGGACATCATAGCTTCGAACGGCGTGATTCACGTCATCGACGCCGTTATGTTGCCGAAATAGGAGATCGATTTCATGCATTTGCTGACAGGAGCGACTGGATACGTTGGGGGACGCCTCTTAAGGCGCCTCGAAAGAGACGGCCTGTCAGTCAGATGCATGTGCCGCAATCCGGAGGCGCTCGCTTGGCGAGTTTCTCCCGGCACCGAAGTGGTGGGCGGGGATCTGCTCGACCCGGCGTCTCTGGGTGCGGCTTTTTCGGGTGTGGATACGGCGTTCTATTTAGTCCACTCCATGAACGGTGGGAAAGAGTTCGAGGCAGAGGAGCACCGGGCCGCGGCGAATTTTGCGCGGGCGGCTCGCGAGGCCGGAGTGCGGCGGATCATTTACTTAGGCGGGTTGGCTCACGGAAACGAATTGTCGGCGCACATGCGCAGCCGGGCCGAGACGGGGAACATCCTCCGTTCGAGCGGCATCCCGGTGATCGAATTTCAGGCGTCCATCGTCATTGGTTCAGGCAGCGCATCCTTTGAAATGATCCGCGCGCTGGTGGAGCGGCTGCCGCTCATGATTACACCGCGCTGGGTGAACAGCGCCACACAACCCATCGCGATCGAGGACGTGGTCGAATATCTTGCCGCGGCCATTCGGCTGCCGGCGCAGGAAAATCTCACCATCGAAATCGGCGGGAGCGATGTGACTTCCTACGCCGGCATTATGCGTGAATTCGCGCGTCAGCGGAAACTGCGGAGGTGGATTGTGCGGGTCCCCTTCCTCAGTCTGACGTTATCTAGCCGCTGGTTGACGCTGATCACGCCGGTGTACGCGTCGATTGGACGGCACCTGATCGAAAGCGTCCGCAATCCGAGCGTGGTGGAGAATTTCAGCGCCCAGGAGTTGTTTCCCATTCGGCCCCTGGGGATCGGCCAGGCCATCGCGCGCGCTCTGGCCAACGAAGATCGCCCCGCTGCCGAGACCCGCTGGTCGGATGCGGCGCATGCACGAGCAAGGAGCTTGTCACCAGAGCCCGGCCGCGATCTGTTGAGCAATGAACAAACGATACGTATACCGCTCGACCCGGCCGACGCTTTCGCTCCCATTCGGCGAATCGGGGGCCGGACCGGCTGGTATTTCGGCAATGTGCTGTGGAGAATTCGCGGGTTGATCGATCTGATGATGGGCGGGGTAGGCATGCGGCGCGGCCGGCCCGATGCCGAAACTCCTCTACTGGGCAGCACGCTGGATTTTTGGCGCGTGCAGCTTTACGATCCCGACCGGAGACTGCGCTTGTTTGCCGAGATGAAGGTGCCGGGGCGCGCATGGCTTGACTTTCGCGCGGAGCCGGACGGAACAGGCACCGTGATCCGGCAGATCGCGCAGTTTGAACCGCGCGGACTGAAAGGGCTCCTGTATTGGTATTTGCTATGGCCGATCCACGAAGTGATGTTTCGAGGGATGCTAAGGCGCATAGCCGCCGCGGCGCTCCTCCGCGAGCAACAGGTTCGCCGCTGTGCGGCCATCGCTGCGGCAAAGGTCGAGGCGAGAGTATGAGGGTATGGTTTTTTGGATTACTGCCGCTCGCCATCTATGCCTCGGCACCGGTTAGCGAAATCGCAGTTCGAGACTGGCTTCCCGAGTTGCGAGGAGAATTCTTGAACGGCCGGCCCGCTGTTCTGCCTCAAGCCGCTGCTGGGCAAGTGGCGCTGTTGATGTTGGGATTCACTTACGACTCGCGATTCCCGGTAGAAGCTTGGGGGAAGCGCTTTCGCCAGGAATTCGGAACCGACCGCAGGGTGACGTTTTTTGAGATCCCTATGATCGGCGGTCTGGCGAGAATGGGCAAATGGTTCATCGATAGCGGTATGCGCCGGGGCACTCCGAAAACGGATTACGGAAATGTGATCACGGTCTATGGCGGCACCGATCCGTGGAAACAGCGCGTGGGATTCCGCGACCCGAAGACGGCCTATCTGATTCTGATCGACCACAGCGGCAAAGTCGCCTGGCGATATGCGGGGGGTCTCGACGAGGCGCCCTACAAAACGCTTTCATCCGAGTTGTCGAGACTTCTCGCGGGACAGTGATATGGTTGCTGTCCGTGCGAAATTAGACTCGAATCGAGGTTCATGCTGTGTGCGCAACGCCATGGCCGCCATTATGGACGAGACCAGTTTGGCGACGGCTGCAGCCACTTGGGTTTGCTCGGGGCAGGCAAGTTAAGAACTTATGAAGCCGTGGGCGGCGCGCTTGAAACGGCCGGTGGCTTCGACACGTGGACCGAGGCTACATCGGCAAACGCTTGCTATGCTGTGACGAGTGTCTTCAAGACTCGCCACATCGCTGTGCGGAATTCCTCTCAAGACACCGGTGCTCGCGGCTTCGGGCACGTTCGCTTACGGCGTCGAACTGCGGGACGTAGTAGATTTAGCCAGACTGGGCGGCATCGTCACCAAGGGACTGTCGCGCGAACCAATGGACGGCAATCCGGCACCGCGTCTCTTTGAGACGGAAGCCGGGATGATGAACTCGGTGGGCCTACAGAATATCGGCGTGCGAGCTTTCGTGAGCGACAAGTTGCCGGCGCTGCGCGAGATCCCGACGCCGGTCTTCGCCAACATATTCGGCTACGCAGTGGAAGATTACGTGGAAGTCGTAAAGGTTCTAGAGGACGCCGAAGGGGTGGCGGGCTATGAGTTGAACGTCTCCTGCCCCAACACCGATCGCGGCGGAATGGTGTTCGCCTGCGATCCGGGTCTGCTCAGCGAAGTAGTGGCGGCGGTGCGCGCGGCGATTTCGGCGACCGGCCCCTCGGGCCAGCGTCGGCCGCTACTGGTGAAGTTGTCTCCCAATGTCACGCGCATTCAAGATGTGGCCAAGGCTGCCATGGAGGCCGGGGCGGATGCCCTATCGCTGGTAAATACGTTTGTAGCACTGGCAATAGACTCCCGGACGCGGCGGCCGCAATTGGGAAATGGCTTCGGCGGGCTGTCCGGACCAGCCATCAAACCGATCGCGTTGCGCCTGGTTTACGAGGCGGCGCAAACGGTGAAGATTCCGATTGTGGGGCTGGGTGGAATCGCCACCGGCACGGATGCGGCCGAGTTCCTGATCGCAGGAGCGAACGTGGTCGAAGTGGGCACGGCAAATTTTTGGGATCCACAGGCCCCGCTGCGAATTGCCCGTGAGCTGGATCAGTTCCTGGAACGAGAAAAGATCGCGCGAGCAGCCGACCTCTCAGGCACGCTACGATTCTCAAGAGACATATGAAAAAAATCATTTCGACGGAGCGGGCGCCGAAAGCGCTCGGGCCCTATTCGCAGGCGGTGATCTCGAATGGCTGGGCGTTTTTGAGCGGGCAGATACCGCTCGATCCGGCGACCAATCAGGTCGTCGAAGGCGGGATCGGGGTGCAAACCGAGCGCGTGATAGAGAATCTGAAACGCGTGCTGGAGGCCGCCGGATCGTCACTCGATCAGGTGGTCAAGACCACCGTGTACCTGAAGGACATGGGCGAATTCGCGATTATGAACGAGGTCTACGGGCGGTATTTCGCAAGCAATCCGCCGGCACGCGCGACGGTAGAAGTGGCGCGATTGCCGAAAGACGTGAGGGTCG
>JBDTTL010000337.1:0-5056 GCA_039930665.1 Acidobacteriota bacterium | reverse complement strand
ATTCAGAAAGAAGGGGGACACTTCTATCGAGTGAACTCGGGGGACATTTTTAAAGTGGGTTGACAAACTGGGACGATCCCAGTTGCTAGCATGGTCGTATCGAGTTACACTGCGGATCGGGAGGCTTTACCTTTATACTTCGGCTGATCGGTTGATAACCAATATTGCCCGGATGGAGCAGATTCCTGTTAGCTTTCCTCATCGCCCGACTGCCAAGTCGCACGGGTGTGTGAGTCGTCTCAGAATGGAGGAGTTTACATTGACAAATTCAACTCGACGTGTTTTTCTGACCGCCAGCACCGCCGCGGTTATGCCATTGTTCGTCAAGGCCGAGAAGAAGTCGGGCCCGAAGTTGCCCATCCTGGGAGAGGGCGAGCATACTTACGAATGCATTCACGACTGGGGCGAACTGCCATCGAACATTAAGTACGGCAACACCCACAGCGTGTGCGAGGATTCCCAAGGCCACATTTACATCCACCACACCGTGAATGCGAAGAGTCAGAGCCCGGATTCCGTCGTGGTTTTTGACAACAATGGGAAGTTTGTCCGTTCGTGGGGTGGCATGTTCAAGGGCGGCGCACACGGCATGCAGTACGCCAAAGAGGGCAAAGACGAATTCCTGTACTTCTGCGACGAGAAGCATGGCCTAGTGACCAAGCGAACTTTGAAGGGAGAAGAAGTATGGACCATGGGCTACCCGCAGGACTCGACGCCCTATCAAAGGATACCCGGTAAGCCCAGTCCCGGTTTGCCCTATCGCCCGACAAACATTGCACTCGGGACCAACGGCGACTTCTGGGTCGCCGACGGCTACGGATCCTCTTATATGTTTCACTATAACGACAAGGGTGGCTATCCCAAGCTGCTGAATACCTTTGGTGGTCTTCCCGAAGGGCCTGCACCGGTTCCGAATCCGGCTCAGGCGCGAGAGCTGGAGATCCAACCCGCCGATGCCCCTATCGATAAGTTGCGTACTCCGCATGGTCTTTATACGGATATGCGGGACGCTGCACATCCGGTTATTCTAGTTGCCGATCGCAGCAATAACCGCATCGTGCGGTACTCGCTGGACGATAAGCCGATCGATGTTGTGGCGGGTACACGTGCGCCATGCCATTTCCATTCGTACAAGGAAATCGTCGTAGTGCCTGATCTTCGTGCGCGCGTGACCCTTCTTGACAATGACAACAAAGTACTCGTGCACTTGGGTGACGGGCTGACCAGTAATCCTGCTGGAGTTCGGACCACGGAGGACCGGTCTAACTTTCTTCCCGGGAAATTCGTCGCACCGCACGGCGCAATATTCGACCATGCCGGGAATCTCTTTATTGTCGAGTATGTAGAAATCGGCAGGGTAACCAAGCTTCGAAAAGTTTCGTAAGTATTGCGGGATCCAAGCGGAAGGCAATCGGCGCAGCTACCTTCAGTTTTGGGACATCCGCAAGAGAAGACTGTCGGCTTCATAAAACTAAAATCCATGATCGCAGCGTGGAATTCTTCTAGCCAGGTTACTTTAAACTTCGACCTCGGAACATCCTCAGTGCGTCGGGGTACGAAGCTCCCTATCGTGGGCGTATAAAGGCGAGATATGGGACGCTATCTCCGATCGCGGCAATAGGATTGGGCTTCAGCAAGCCTGAAGGTGAATTGCATCTAGCCCACGCGGGTCCTAAGTTCAATTCGCTGCGAAAATCCGTGAGGACCCGGTGTTGGCACCGGTCTCACGGAGCGTCCGATGGGCAAAAATATACTTAGCTAATCCATCTTGCGATAGCCTTGGTGTGCGCTGGAGTGGGCAATGCTAGAGCATTCCTTTTGGGCGCGCTGCTACATAGGGAGGATTGGCGATATGGAAAAGGTTAACCCGGCCTATCTGTATTTTTTGGGGCATCATGTGAACGCGTTGCTATTTTTGCGTCAGGACCTTCCGGTTGAGACAAAGGGGCAGATTGTCTTTCCGGCTGAATCTGCACTTCAGGGATTCGTGGACTACAAGAGACACGCGATTCTGTTTGCTCGTTCAGCCTCTCTCGCCGAAAAACTCCTGGCTGAGGTTAAGAGGTGGGCAGCTGGCCACGGAACCGTTCAGGAACTTCCTGGCTTGTTTGTAAATGTTCAGGCGTTTTCCTTGGTTCTAAATGAAGACTTGGAGCGGTCACACAATTTCATCCTCACCAACAAGGGGAATTTGTCAGTCAATAGGCTTATTGAAGGCGCAAGCGCCGGATACGCCAAGGATGTTTTGGAGTTGCTGGACTCACGTACTGTCGGTGAGATAGATGCGGCTGGGAAGTGCCTAGCTTGCGCACTGCCCACCGCGTGTGGTTTTCATATTCTCCGATCCGTGGAAATGTTGGTTAAGGCTTACGTACTCGCAGTCAATGGAAAATTTCTGAACCGAGAGAATCGAAGTTGGGGCACTTATATCAAGTGGCTAGAGGGGATCGCCTCAGAAAATACCCTGGATGCCCTAAGGATCCTAAAAGGGAAGAGAAATCCGCTTATGCATCCCCAGCACATACTGACCGAGCCTGAGGCAATTTCTATCTTCTGTATTTGCCAAGCGGCCATTGAGACGCTTGCGGATGACATCTCTAAGAAAGAACTGAAAGATAAGATCAAAATTGCTTTTGAAAAGCTACCAGCACTAGAAGATGCGACGGTTGTGCCATGATGAAAGAGGCGCATGGAAATCAAATCCGAACTTCGCGAAGGGCCAGAGGCCGCACAGCGATTCGATTCAGAAGTTCGCTTTTTGTTGTCTGTCCCGCGTTCCGCTTTAGCTCGGCGCGAGAAGACTTATCGGGCCAAGGTAGAGAAGAATCCCAAGCGACGTGGACCAAAGCGAAAGGTCAACCCTTCCGCTTCCCCCGACCCTGCCGTTTAGTTGATCTCAGAGGCTACCCTCCCGCTTCCGATCAGTTCGGAATACGTGAGGCGCTTGCCGACTATCTGCCGGATAGCAAGGTCGAACCTATCGCCGTCGTTCATGTTGGTTCTGTTATTGAAGCGAAACGCCTGTTCGTCAACGTAGCGAAACAGGTGGTACGGTTCGACCGAAACGTAGGTTCCATTGATACCGCGCTTGAGCAAACTCCAGAAGTTTTCCATCCCGTTCGTATGGACATTTTCGCGGACGTACTCTACCGCGTGATCGATCACCTGATGCACAAACTCTCCGCCCAAACCTTCGTAGGACTTCAGCGCATCGCTGTACAGTGCCGATCCAATTTCGACATTCTCTCGCACCAGCGCTTGCAGGTCTTTTTTCTTGCGCTTGTCGATAACCTTCGCGCGAACCTTGCCGCCACGCTCCAGCACGGCGGCTACAATTGCTTTGCCTTCAGGCCCGCGCCGTCCCTGAATCTTCCGCGCCTTAACATCCGCGTGCATGTTCCGCGCTTTGCCACCGATGAAGGTTTCGTCAACCTCAACGCCGTTACCACTTCCGCCAAGCTTCCCGCCATCCTTCCCCTGATGGGCAAGCCTAACGCGGTGGAGCATGAACCACGCGGTCTTCTGGGTGACGCCGAGAGCGCGACCAACTTCGTAACTGGAGATTCCATTCTTCGCATTCGTGATGAGCCAAACGCAGGGGAGCCACTTATCCAGACCGAGCGGGGAATCCTCGAAGATCGTACCGACCTTAACGGAAAACTGCCGTTTCGGATGGCGAGCACTACACTGCCAGCGAAGTTGATTCTTAAGGAAACCAACCTTGTCGCTTCCGCAGGTGGGGCAGGTGACGCCGTTCTGCCATTCGGCGCGACGTACCACCAAATACTTCAGGCAGTTCTCGGGAACCGCGAAGTAAAGAATAGCTTCCTGAAGGGTAGGCGGATTGTAAAGGGCTTCCATATCTCAATCTTAGCTCCAATCCGTGTATTAGTCAAGTATATTTTTACCGTCCGATGCGCCGCGTGTTCCTTACGGCAACTTGTAGGTTAAGAAACCGGAACCTGCCGCAATGGCAACATATTGCTTTCCGTCCTTGCCCATAAATGAAATGGGATTAGCATGAGCTACCTCAGGGGTCTTCGCGCTCCACAGCTCTTTGCCCGTCTTGGTGTCGATGGCGCGGAACATGCTGTCTACAGCTGCACCAATGAAGATGAGTCCGCCAGCCGTCGTCATCGGACCCCCGCCCAAGCTGGGAGCGCCGGTCTTCAGCCCATCAGGTACTCCCTCCATGGTGCCAAACGGTACCTGCCAGGCGATGTCCCCCGTATTCACGTTGATTGCGGTTAGCCGTCCCCATGGCGGCTCCCAGCAAGGGACACCTTTCACCGTCAAGGAACCACCGGTTCTAGGCGACACGCCGCGGGGACGCCCGAATAACCGGGGCGATTCGGAAGGGGCGCCGGCGTCCGAGTCCTGCGGCTGGATAACGCCCATTTCTCCCGAATCCGTCGTATTGATGATGTAATATCCGAGGCTAGGATCAAATGCTGCGCCGCTCCACGTGGCTCCGCCCAATATATACGGCATCACAAGCGCGCCCTGCGCGGAATACGGCGTAAACGGACCGCGGTTGCGTCCGCCGTCCACTTTTTCGAAGAGCTCCCGACAGGCCGCTTCGTGTTCCGGCGTGATCTTGGCGATATCATCCGGATATTTAAAGCTCATGCGGACTAGTGGCGGGGTCTTAACTGGGAATGGCTGGGTGGGAGAATACCATTCCCCGGGGACGTCACCCTTGGGAACAGGCCGCTCTTCTATTGGATAGAGCGCCTCCCCTGTCACCCGGTTAAAAACAAAAAATAGAGTATTCTTGGTCATCACGCCGATGGCTGGAATCTTCTTGCCGTCCCTAACCACATCAAACAGCACTGGCGGTATCGGCATATCG
This sequence comes from Acidobacteriota bacterium, assembly GCA_039930665.1. Taxonomy (GTDB): domain Bacteria; phylum Acidobacteriota; class Terriglobia; order Bryobacterales; family Bryobacteraceae; genus Palsa-187. Next base: position 204 of record JBDTTL010000337.1, on the reverse strand, counting down.
TAATCCCATAGATCGTGATGAACGGCCTGGAAATACCACTTCAGCTTGCCGGTTTCCGCATCCACTGCCACGAGTGAGTTGGAGAACAAGTTAGGTCCCGGGCGATCCGTGCCGTAATAATCATTATTGGCCGAACCCAACGGCATGTAGAGAATTCCACGCTCCGCGTCCGCGCTGAAAAAACTCCATACATTCGCGCCAGAC
>JBDTTL010000336.1:0-5057 GCA_039930665.1 Acidobacteriota bacterium | reverse complement strand
GATTCCCCGTGGCGCAGATCCCGCGCCCTTTGTTCTCCAAACTAGCCTGGACGACTTTTACGTCACTTATCAGATCAACGCGTGTACGTCTGACGCGTTGCGCATGGCGGTCACTTACGCTGAGTTGCATCAGAACATTCAGGACTGTTTCAATGAGGCCGAGGTGGAGATTATGTCGCCTCACTATGCATCGCTGCGCGATGGCAATCTCACGACCGTTCCAGGCAAATATCTGCCCAAGGACTATTCCGCACCCGTTTTTCGGTTTGCGCGGAATCATCAGGAACACACGCCAGCACGGTAGAAGACTGGTCACACGAACCTATAGGGACAAATCAGCCCGAACCCGGCTCTGATCAGCCCTCCTTCTGGGACTTCCCAGGTTGGGGTACGGCGGAAAGCATCGAGAATCTCGGCGGGAATCCCATGAAGGTTCACTCTATTGACGCGGCGCCCGCGCACCGGATGTGTGAGCGTGCGTTTGGCAATCGCGATTTGCGGGAACGATATTACTTCGACCTGTCTTTACGTGGCAGGTTTGTGTGCGATCTGCCCCGACCCCTGCCGCTGGTATCGACGCCACAACCGGCCCACACCCTGTATAGGTCCGGCTCGGTCTGATGCGCACCGCGCTTCAGGCGAGTGGCAAACTAGGTGAAAGGGTACACAGAAATGCTCGATGCGGCTGTAAGACGGTGGCTACTGGATCCGGTGGTGGGCAAGCTGATCGCTGTTGCTGTCACACTGCTGGTCACATTCGCGCTGGTTAGATTTGTGCAGCGGTCCCTCAGCCGGTACGTCAAGGATGTGGACACTCGCTATCGCGCGCGGAAGTTCATTAGCTTCCTCGGTTATCTGACGGCGATCGTCATGATCGCAACCGTGTTCAGCGATAAGCTGGGAGGCCTCACGGTGGCCTTCGGCGTGGCGGGCGCAGGAGTCGCGTTCGCGCTGCAGGAAGTTATCGCGAGCGCGGCCGGCTGGGTAGCCGTCTCTATAGGCAACTACTATTCTCCGGGCGACCGCGTCCAACTGGGCGGTATTCGCGGTGACGTGATCGACATTTCCATTCTTCGCACAACCTTGATGGAAATCGGAGACTGGGTGGCGGCCGATCTCTACACTGGCCGCATTGTAAGAGTCGCTAACAGCGTCGTGTTCAAGCAACCTGTATTCAACTACTCGGGGGACTTTCCGTTCCTGTGGGACGAAATCGTGCTTCCCGTCAAGTACGGATCTGACTGGAAGCTAGCCAGAGAGATGTTGCGGGGACTGGTCAACGAGGTACTGGTGGACTACGCGGCCCAGGTCAAAGACAGTTGGCTGAACATGGTCCGGCAGTACAGGGTGGAAGAGGCTAACGTCGAGCCGATGATTACCCTGCGAGCCACCGACAACTGGATCGAGTTTACGGTCCGCTACGTTGTCGATTACCGAAAGCGGCGTTGGATGAAGGATCATCTTTTCACCCGAATTTTAGAGGAGGTCGACAAATCCAACAATCAGATTCGCCTCGCTTCGGCCACTTTTGAGGTCGTGCCTGGATCCACGTTGGACGTTCGTCTGTCGGACGCTGAGCATCGCGGACCTTCTACTCCGGAGACAAAATAGTGTTCTAAGTCTAGAAGCGCGTCTGGCGGTGAGTTTGATGGCGTCCTGTCCACCACGCTCCGCAAGAGCACCGTGTGACCGCCCCTACCGTGCCGTTAGGCGTTCAGTTCCGCGTGCGTTTGCACGTAATTGAGCACCTGAGTTCGCGACAATACTCCGTCCAGATGGCTGTTGGAGATCACGGGGAGTTGGTTGAGGTCATAACGGCTCATCGACTCGAGAGCATCTTTCAGAGGTGTTCCCGGCGTCACGGCGCGGAGATCCCCGAGAGGCATGATTCACGCAAAAATTATGACGGTTGATAACGTTTGGAGCGTGGCCGGTTCCACGAACTTCGATCATCGCTCATTTGCTCTCAATGACGAGGTGAATATCGCGATCATGGATCGGGAGCTGGCCGCGCAACTTAATGGGGACTTTGCCGACGACTTGATCGGAAGTATCCGCCGGTCGGTTGCGACCTTGGAGAAACGATCTCTATCCGTACGGGCGATTGGAGCCCTCGGAAATCTTTTGCGACGTGAGGAATAGAGTTCTGGACGAAGTCATTATCGGCTCCGGGGCGGCTTCTGGGTTGCCGTCAAGTAATACTGCACTGCGGGAGTAATAATTAGGGAAAGAAACATCGAGATTAGGATGCCGCCAATGACTGCGATCGCAAGCGGTTTCAGCACCTCCGATCCCGAGCCAATCGAAAGGGCCAGCGGCAGCATCCCGGCGATCGCAGCGATGGCCGTCATCATAATGGGTCGCAGTCTTCGTCTTCCAGCTTCGACCATGGCGTCTTGCGGGCCTTTTCCTTCCGCTCGGAATGTCTGATGAGAATCGAGCAGCAGAATGCCGTTCTTTGAAACGATGCCGACGACCATGATCAATCCCATGAAGGACGAGATATTGAAGGTGGTACCGGTAATTTGCAGGGCGAGAAAGACTCCCGAAGTGGAAAGTACGGCCGACGCGAGAATGGCCGTCGGCGAGGACAGATTCTTGAATTCAAACAGCAGTATCAGAAAGACCAGCAACAATCCGATGCACAGCACTACGAAGAGGCTCTGGAAAGAGTTCTGTTGGGTCTGGTAGGTGCCCCCATATTCGACCCGAATCTGCGGCGGCAGATTCAATTGGACGATCGTCTGCTTTACGCTTGTAATCGCCCCGCCCAGGTTGCTCCCCTCCAAACGCGCAGTGACCGCGACGAAACGCTGCAGGTTTTGCTGGTGAATCTCGGTTTGCCCGGGAAGTATATTGATGTCAGCGAGCGAAGTGAGCGTCGCCGTGGTTCCGGCCGCGCTGGTTAGCAACGTGTTGTTCATCGCGCCCACTGAAGAACGATTCTGTTCCGGGAAGCGCACTCGGATGGTGTAAGCGCGGTTATTCACTACCACGGGGTTCGGGGCAGGTTCACCCTGGAGAATCGCGTTCGAATCCGTTTCCACCTCCTCTGGAGTGAAGCCCGTTTGCGACGTAATCTGCGGCTTAATGCGATACATTATGGCTGGACCGCTGATTGTGTTTTCGATTCCGTTCAGCACGTCGACGACCCCGCCGATTTTCGCTACTGCCGCGCCTACGATAGGGGCCCAGTGAAGCAGCAGCGCACTATCTTCCGAAAACAGTTTGATATCCACCGGTTGTGGCGCACTCGTCAGGTCACCGATCATGTCTTGTAGCAGCTGACCGAACTCGACATGCAATCCAGGCTCCTGCTGCGCAATCTTGGAACGAACTTCGGCAACGATTTGGTCCGTACTGCGGCTGCGGCTCGCTTTAAGTTTCACGGAGATATCGCCGGCATTGGCTTCGGTCACGGCGGCCAAACCGAGTTGAAGCCCGGTCCGGCGGGCCGTGGTATCCACCTCGGGCACCGTCTGAACAAGCGAAACGACATGGCTCACCACACGGTCTGTCTCCGCAAGTGAGCTGCCCGGGGGCATGATGTAGTCCACCACAAAGCTGCCTTCGTTCATCGGAGGCAGCAGATTTGTGCCTAGCGAGTGATAACTCCAGTAGGAAATCGCAATCAGTAGCGCGGCGAGCCCCGCCAGCCACCAACGGTGCCCCAGAGCTTCGGTGAGAAGCCACTCATAGGAATTCAGAATCCGGCCCATGAATCCCGAGGGCTGTTCTTTGTCATCGCCTTTGCCGTCGTCGTGTTCAGGTTCTTTCTTCTTGAGAAAATAGTGGCTTAGGTTCGGGGCCCAAACAACCGCCAATGCCAGCGACGCAAGCAGTGCTGCCGCCATTGTGACGGCGAGCGCGCGAAAGAAACTGCCTGTGACTCCGGTGATGGCGATCAAAGGGAGGAAAACGCTTACCGGCGTAACTGTCGAAAAGAAGAGCGGCGACATCATTTCCTCGAGACCGTCTTTGGCGGCCTGAAGCCGATCCTCTCCGGCATCTCGATGTCTGACAATGTTCTCCACCACGACGATCGCATTGTCGATTACCAATCCTACGGCCGCCGCCAGGCCACCGAGCGTCATCATATTGAACGTCTCGCCCATCAGGTACATGACCGCGAAAGTAATTGCGATCGTGATCGGAATCACCGAACCGGCGATCAAAGAACTCCGCCAGTCGTGCAGGAATAGGATCAACACCAGGGAGGCGAGACCGATGCCCAGCAGAATCGCGTCCCGAACACCGTTGATGGAGGCAGTGACGGAAGCGGATTGATCGTAAAAAGTGGAAAACTGTATGCCGGGCGGAAGGGTCTGCCGAACCTGATCTAGCTCACTCTGCACGGCGCCGGCAACCGCCACCGTGCTGGACCCAGGCTGGCGGGTAACGTTTAGCAGGATCGCCGGCTTTCCGTTTGCCGTTACGACAGTATAAACGGGCTTGACCGACGAGCTGACGGTCGCGATTTCATCGATGTGTATCGGGACACCAGCGGGTGTTTTTTTAACCACGATCTGGCCAAGCTCCGCGGGGTCATGTACCTGGCCATCGACAAGAGTCAGCATCAGTTCATGTTGGCTTGGAATCAGCCCTGGCGAATCGATTAGATTCGTGCGGCGAATTGCGTCGATGATCCCTGGGACTGTGATCGCCGTGCGGACCAGCTTCACGGGGTCCGGTGTCACCTGAAATTCCGGCTCGTCGCCACCTTGTACCGTAACGGTGGCAACTCCCAAGACCCGATTCAGACGAGGCTTGATCTGGTAAGTGGCCAACTCCCACAATTGAGTTGCCGGCATCGTATCGGAGGTCATCCCAAATCCCAGAATCGGGAAGCTCGAAAAAGTCAGCCGGTGCGATGACATCTTCACCGTCGACGGCAGCGATCCTTGGACGGCGGCAATAGCGGAATCTACCCGTTGCAGCGTCTGGAACATATCCACTTGCCAGTTGAAGAAGAGGTCGATCTCCGCCGTCCCCCGGCTGGTAATTGAGCGGATATCCTGAAGGCCTTGTACACTGCTAACCGCAATCTCCACGGGCCG
>JBDTTL010000335.1:0-5072 GCA_039930665.1 Acidobacteriota bacterium | reverse complement strand
TCTGAGCGTTTTGGTGCTGGCCGCCGCGGGTTGCAATCGAGGGCACGTGACCCCGGCCGAAGCCGCCGGAAGCTCTCCCCAAGTTTACGGGGGGAGCCCAGCCAGCAGGGGTGAACGGAGCCAGCACCCTCGGATGGTTCACGATGCCGCTCTCGTACAACTTAGTCCGAGTACACGGCGATCTCGTTGAAGTCTTCTTCCCAAACTGAGGCCCAAAGCCCCCAGAGAAATACATCATGGGAACCGACAATTGGGATTTCAAGGCATCCACGGAGAAGAACCAATGCTGGTCAATGATGCAGTGGTCCGAGCCAATCCCCGCACGAGTATCTCTTTCGGTCTCCGTCATATTCACGTACATGTCCGTAAAGTCCCCAGCAAAACTCATCGGAACATCTTGATGACTACTTCCACACACATCGCATTTGTACAGCACGGCATCTTGTTGGCTCATGAGTGATGACACCCACCGTTTACATCATTGCGGACGGCGGGGCGGGGTCTTCGGGACGTCCGGCATTCGCGAGCGGGACTCGCACCATGGCGAAGCCCATGATCAGCAGCACCACGAAGCCCGCCACGTAGGAGGGATTCGTGAAGATCTCCACGATGGCGATGTCTTTGAATTTGAAATAGGCGAACAGCAGCCCTGTGAGCGCCTCGCCCGCGATCAATCCGCTGGCGATCAGAATGCCGATGTTCTCGACGCGCGTGGTCTGCGCCGCGTTGTGCTGCGCCGCGCGGCTGCGCCACTCGGTGATCCAGCGCAATACACCGCCGGCGAAAATCGCGCAGGTGGTGGGGAACGGCAGATACATGCCCACCGCCACCAGCATCGGGCTGCGCACTTTAAACATGATCAGCACCACGCCGAAGATCGCGCCCGTCACCACCAGCGGCCAAGCCATCTCGCCGCCTACGATCCCTTGTGCCAGCGCGGCCATCAGACCCGCTTGCGGCGCGGCCAGCTTAGGATCGCCGAAACCCGTGCCACCGCTTTTGATGTTGCCGACCTGCAAGATATATAGCGGGAAATACATCACCACGCTCGCCAACACCACCGCAATCAATTCCACGATCTGGATATTGCGCGGCGTGCCGCCCAGGATGTAGCCCGCCTTGAAATCCTGCATCAGTTCGCCGGCGACGGCGGAGGAGACGCACACCACGGCGGCCACGCCCAGCACGATTGCGACGCCCCCGGGTCCGGAAATTCCCAGCGAAACCATTAGCAGCGCCGCGATGATCAGGGTGGAAAGCGTCAAGCCCGAAATCGGATTATTGGACGAGCCGATCACGCCCACCAGGTTGCCCGACACCGTAGCGAAGAAGAATCCGACGATCAACATGACGACGGCGGCCACCAGCGCCGCCACGATTTGGCCGGAGATGTAAAAGTACAAAGCGATCATCAGCAGGAACACCACCGCGATCATCGATAGTACGGTCTTGGCCCCCATATAACGTTCGGTGCGAACCAAGGACTCCATGGGCGGCGCGCCGTGCCGCACTTCCGCCAGCGCGCGCCCCAGGCTGGCGGTGAGCTTTTTGCCCATGCGGATCAGCGTGTAGGCCGCGCCCACCATCATGCTGCCCACCGCGATGGGACGAATGATGTAGCGCCAGACAGAGGCCGCGATGCCGGCCCAGTCGCCATCGGCCGCGCCCGGGGGCAGAAACGCCTGCAGATTCGGGCCCATGAAGTACATCATCAGCGGCACCAACAAACCCCAAGCGAACAGGCTGCCCGAAAAACTAAGTGAGGCGAGCTCCGGCCCGATCACATAGCCCACGCCCACCAGCGCCGGGCTGACCGTGGGCGCCGATAGCGTCGAGATCGCGCCCGTTTGCAAAATATTTTGGCTGTTCTGGGGGCCCAGGCGGACAAAGCTCTTGCCGATCTCACCGATCCGCACGATGAAGTCCTTGTCCACCGCATAGAGCCTGAATTCGCCCAGCGCCTGGATCAGCGTGCCGAACCCGAGGCTCCAGAACAGATATTTGGCCGCATCCGCTCCGCGCCGGCCGGCCTTATGGATTTCCGCCGCCGCAACAGATTCCGGAAATGGAAGGGTAGGATCTTCCACCAGCGCCCTCCGCACCAGCGATACGAACAGCACGCCGAGCACACTGCCCACCAGCATCAACGCGGTGGATTTCCAGTAGGCATGGGCGGGATCGAACGATGTCCACGAGCCCGACATGACGAACGCGGGAATGGTGAAGATAGCGCCCGCCGCCACCGCCTCGCCAATGGAGCCGGCGGTGCGCGCGATGTTCTCCTCCAGCACGGTGCCATTGAAGGCGCGCAGGAACGCCATGCCGATCACCGCCGCCGGATAGGTGGCCGCGATGGTCTGGCCCGCGTGCAATCCCAGGTAAGCATTCGCCGCACCCAGCACCACCGTCATCACCAGGCCCAGCAGTACGGCCCGCAGCGTCAACTCCTTCATGATGGTTCCTTCGGGAACGAAGGGACGATGCTGGGTGGATGCAGGACTGCTCATAGATGGCTCAATCGCATGATCATAGCATTCGAGGATCGCAGGGCGGGTCTCGTAGATAAGCACGGCGCCCGTCGCCGAAACCGTGCAGTCGGATTCCCGCGCCCGAGCGTTCGTTTTGCCGGTTCGCAGGCGGAATCGGGTCAGGCTGGTTGTGGCAATAAGGGCGATTAATTCACGCAATAATTGCGTTTCCCGTCATTAATCCATTCCTTTCATTCAACCGATATTGCAAATATGGACGTGCTGGTCGCCCGTCAGGCTATTTTCGATCACCGACGGAAACTCTACGGCTATGAACTGCTGTTCCGCTCAAATGCCGAACATAATGCGTTTGATGCACCGAAGCCGCGGTGGCGACAATGCAGGTGCTTTCGAATACGTTGATGTCTATCGGGGCAACCAGGCTTCTGGACGGGAAGAAGGCGTTTATCAATTTCGATCATCGCCTTTTGCAGGAGAACATGCACTTGACTCTTCCCAAAGAGGCCTTGGTCATCGAACTTCTGGAAACCGTAGTGCCCACGAATGATCTGGTGGAACTAGCATGCAGGGCCAACGCGAGCAGCCGCTTAGCCTGGGCGCCGTAGTGAGGACAGCAAGCCAACTGGCCGATGCGAGCGGTATCGACGTTTTCGGTTCACGGGAGGACCCCAAGCTGACGACTCGCCTGTTGGACGCCCTCGGAATTCCTGCTCCGTTGGAATTCATGGCAAAGTTTACGGAAGAGTACAATAGCGTGCAAGCCTGCGCCGCGTAGCGCGTTCAGCAGGCTCAATAGCGTCAACCGCTCAGTTCGCGTGTCAGCCAGGCTTTGGCCAGTTTCCAATCGCGCATTACACTCTGGGGCGAGATTTTTAAGACCGCCGCAGTCTCTTCCACACTCAGCCCGCCGAAGAAGCGCAATTCGATTACCTGCGCTTTGCGGGGATCGAACTCCGCCAATCGCTTTAGCGCATCGTCGATCGCAATCAATTCTACGCCGCGGTTGGAGCTGGCATCCGGGATCTCATCCCAGTTGACCGCCGTTGAGTGAGCCACCCGCTTCGCCAGGCCGCCGCGCTTGGCTGAGGCGCGGGCGCGCGCCGCATCCACCAGAATCCGGCGCATCATCTGAGCGGAAACCGCAAAGAAGTGCACTCGGTCGCTCCAACTTACGTTCTTCACGTCAATCAGCCGGAGGTACGCCTCATTGACCAGCGCGGTGGTTTGGAGCGTGTTGCCGGCGCGCTCATTTCGCATGTAGCGGCGCGCCATGCGCCGCAGTTCGTCATAAACCAGCGGCGTCAGCCGGTCGAGCGCAGCGCCGTCGCCAGCGCTCCATGCCCTTAATAACACGGTGATTTCCTGAGTTTTCGGCGGCATTCTAGGAAGGCTCGAAAAAAAATGTCAGCCCCATTGTAGTTGTTCAAGGCCGTTCCCGCTTACCCCAGCGAAAGCGAGGACACTGCAATGAAAGCAAGGGCGATGATCACGATGGCGGCGATTTTCGGGAGCAGTGTATGGGCGGCCAAGTCCGACGGGCCCAAAGTTACCATTTGCATCAAAGCGAGCGGCCACGAGGCCGAGGTGGTGAGCGCAGCGGCGACCAGCGCCTCCAAGTTGTTGCGATCCGCAGGGGTGACCCTGGAGTGGCACACCAACAGCCGCACCTGCCTGGGGCAGGGCGATCAGGTGATGATCGTCAGTTTGTCGACGGATACACCTAAGACGTTTCATCCCGGCGCGTTAGCCTACGCGCTTCCTTACGAGGGTGTCCACATCCAGGTGTTCTATGACCGGATTGCCCAGTCGACCCCGGAGTTGCTGCCCCACCTGCTGGCCCTGGTGGTCGTTCATGAGGTCACGCATATTTTGCAAGGAATCGACCGGCATTCTAGCAGCGGAATTATGAAAGCGCAGTGGAGCACGTATGACTTTACGCTGATGAAACGGGATCAACTCCGCTTCACGGATTCTGACGTCGACCTGATTCATAACGGCTTGGCGAAGCGCGCGGACCGCGGCGTAAAAGGCGCGATCGCCGCCGCGAACGCACGGTAGTACCATGGTGGGAACTTTCCAGGACTAACGATCATGCAGCCCGCCCGCTGGAAGCAGATCGAGGAGTTGTATCACGCAGCGCTAGAGCGTGAGGCGGGGGAGCGCGCGGCATTCCTGGCGCAGGCCTGCGATGGCGATGTCGAGCTGCGGCGGGAAGTGGAGTCGCTGCTGGCGCAGTACCGCTCCGCAGAGGGCGTGTTAGATCGTCCGGCCTGGGAAGCGGCTCCGAGTTTGATCGAAGATCCTCCTCGTATCGCACTGTTGCCGGGTGAGCAACTCGGACCGTACCGGATCGAAGGCCCTCTCGGGTCGGGTGGCATGGGTCAGGTGTACAAGGCGCGCGATACGCGTCTAGGCCGCGCAGTTGCGATCAAAACACTGACCGAGCCGTTCAGCGGGCGATTCGAGCGCGAGGCACGTTCCATCTCGTCTTTGAATCATCCGCATATCTGCACGCTGCATGATGTCGGACCCAACTACCTGGTGATGGAACTGTTGGAGGGCGAAACACTCGCGGCGCGTCTC
>JBDTTL010000334.1:0-5140 GCA_039930665.1 Acidobacteriota bacterium | reverse complement strand
TGGTGCGGATGCGAAACCTGGCGCAAGCTGCGGCCTGAGGTCGAAACGACCGCGCACCTGTCGCACGTACAGTGGACCGCCAGGGTCCGTGTTGATAACGTGGCAGTTGCAGATCGCTTCGCCGTGGAAAATTCATCCGGTTCGGGCCTCGGTATCTACATTTTCGACTACAATTTTGCCGGTACGGAGGCCGACCCTCGAACGCTTTCGAGCATGCGAGACGAGACGAACTCCAACCATTCGGTCATTCCGGAACCGTTCTTCGAGGACAACCGCAGAATCTGCAAGCCGGGGCGAACCGAGTCGATGTTAGTCTCAGCGGCGGCCCAGTCAAACTCGACGGCATCGGCAAGATCTGTTTTTGTGATCACCGCCACGTCCGCGCCATTGAAGATCGTTGGATATTTGAGAGGCTTATCTTCGCCTTCCGTCACGGACATCAGTACCAGGCGAAGGTGCTCGCCCAGATCATACGAGGATGGGCACACCAGATTGCCAACATTTTCGATAAACAAAAAATCGAGTTCGGCAAGGTTCCAGCCGGCAAGGGCCTCACGGACCATTTCGGCTTCGAGATGACAGACGGTGCCGGTGATGATCTGCTTGACCGGAGCTTCGCTGCGCGCCAGGCGGCGGGCGTCATTCTCAGTGGCGAGATCTCCCACTAAAGCGGCCACGCGAAAATCTCGGCGGAGGCGGGAGAGGGTCTGTTCCAAAAAGGCGGTCTTGCCGGAACCGGGACTCGAAACTAGGCTGACTACAAACACACCGGCCTCCTGGAAGGTCTGGCGAAGTGCACGAGCCACTTCATCATTGCGCTTCAAGATATTGCGGCGGACTTCGACAATACGCGGCTCCAGACTGGTTTGAGGGGCGCTCATGCGGCTAACTCCAATCCCACTACTTGCAGTTCCTTCCCTTGAATAATTTCGGACGCCGGCGTGTCGCAATCGGGGCAGCAGAGCCGCTGGGCGGAAGGAATCAAGCGGTTTGCGTTGCAGGCGAGACAGTGAATCATAATCGGGACCTCTTCAATCACCAGACGGCAATCGCAGAGCGGCGTATTTCCGCGGGCCAGATCGTAGGCCGATAGGAGCGCTTTCTTGACGATGCCGGATAGTGCGCCGATTTTGATGTGAATTGCCTCAACTGCCGTGCCACGCCGGCCGGCTTCTTCTTCGGCGAACTCAAGAATGCTGAGGGCGACCGAAAGCTCATGCATGGCGCACTCCTGTCTGCGCAAATGCCGCGATCGCAGCCTGCCCCAGGCTAATCCCTCCATCGTTGGGCGGCACCAGTGAATTGGTCCACACACGAACGCGGCTGGGAGCGAGCAGGGTTTTTAGATCTTCAAGCAGGAGCTCGTTCTGAAACACTCCTCCCGACACGACGCAGATATTGGCGGCTTGCTCCTCACACAGCCGCAAGACGGCCGCGGAAACGCCTGCAGCGATCGCAAATTGAAAATCGCGAGCAATCTTCGCCGGATCACGCCCGCGGAGCCGGTCCGAGATCATACCTGCGAGCAACGGCCGGAAGTCGAGCGTGTTGCCTTCGACGGGAAACGCATAACTCCGGTTTGACCGTGCACCGCGAGCGAGTTGTTCCAGCCACATTGCGGCCTGCCCTTCGAAGGTGACCTCCCGAGTGAACCCCAGTAGCGCGGCCGCGGCATCGAACAGGCGGCCAACGGAGGTGGTCACGAACAATCGGATCTCCGAATCTACTAACCGGCGCGCTTTCGCGTACCGCTCGGGGAAGCAGAATGGCGGCGCGATGAGATCGGGCAGATGATCCATTTGCGAAAGGAAGCCCGCGGCGGATTGCGCGGGGAAGCGTGCAGCCGCGTCGCCGCCTGGAAGCGCCGCCGGCCGCAGATGCAGCACTCGCTCGAATCCCCCGCTGAGACTGCCCGCGAAAAACTCGCCGCCCCAGATGGTTCCATCGTCTCCGTAGCCGGTACCGTCGAAACTCACACCGATGACGCGTTCGTCCCAGGCTTCGCGCTCAGCCAGAACGGAAGCAATATGGGCGCGGTGATGTTGCACGGCGCACGTGCTGCCGCCCTCAAGGTCCAGCGCCTCGAGCGTGGATACATATTGTGGATGCAGATCGTGCGCGACCGCGAAGCTCCCGCAAGGGATCTGGTACATTTCCGAAAGGTCGCGTATAGTTTCCTGGAACGCTTCGCGGCACGGGTACTGATCCAGATCGCCGATGTGCTGGCTGACGAAGGCCTGCCCATCCACGACCAGAGTCACACTGTTCTTCAGGTCCGCGCCCACCGCGAGAATTGGACGCGAGCTTGGCAGCGTGGCTACTGCGCCCGGCGCATAACCGCGCGAACGGCGAAGGATCATGGGGCCCATTACCCCGGCACGCGCGACAGAGTCTTCAATACGCCGCGCTATAGGGCGCTGGCCCATCAAGAATGCATCCGCGATTCCGTCCAGGCGCGCGATCGCCTCATCATCTTTATACGCGATCGGCTCACTCGAACGATTGGCGCTGGTCATCACCAGCACCGCCGGAGCGCCGGCCGCGAACAGCAGGTAATGCAGCGGCGCATAGGGCAGCATCACCCCGAGATCATCCTGATCCGGCGCCACGCCTTCGAGCAGAACGCGGGCGCGCGCGAGGACAATCGGCCGCGCCGCCGAAAGCAGCAGCGATTCGGCTTCCGGCGAGAGCTCCACCAGCCGGTGAGCCGCTTCGACGGTTTCGACCATCAGTGCAAAAGGTTTTTCCTTGCGGTATTTTCGCTCGCGGAGCACCTGCACCGCCATCGGATTGCGAGCGTCGCAGGCCAAATGGTACCCTCCCAACCCTTTCACCGCGAGAATCGCGCCAGCGTTCAACAACTCAACCGCGCGCGCGACGCTCGCGTCGTCCCCATCGGTAACGCGATCCCCTTGACGAAGCTGGAAATGAGGGCCGCACGCGGGACAGGCGATCGGCTGCGCGTGGAAACGGCGGTCGCCGGGAGCATGATACTGTCCTTCGCACCAAGCATCCAGCGGCCACTCGCGCATGGTTGTGTTGGCGCGGTCGTAGGGCAGGCGTTCGATCACCGAGTAGCGCGGTCCGCAATTGGTGCAGTTGACGTAGGGATACCGGTAGCGCCGCTCGGCTGGATCGAGCAATTCAGCGAGGCAAGCGTCGCAGACCGGCAAATCGGGTGAGACTCGTACGGTAGGCCGCCCCGCGCCTAGGCTCTCGCGAATCGTGAAACCATTCAAGCCGGCAGGCAGCGCCGGCTGCACACGGATCCCGGCAATAGCAGCGGCCGGAGGACCTTCGGTCTCCAGCGATTGCAGGAACGTGCGCACCGAAGCCTCGGCTCCTTCCAGATGAATTTGGACGCCCTCGTCGCCGTTCAACACCCAGCCTGCAAGCGCATTGGCCCGCGCCAGGCGATAGACGAAGGGACGAAAACCCACGCCCTGCACCACGCCGCGGACTCGAATATCAAAAGCGGTTGCCGTCATCGGTGCCCGTTCTTACACGCCCACTACACACCCGCGGCCCTGCCAACCGATCTGCACGACGTCTCCATCTTCGGCCAGCAATGGCACGGTGCGCTGTCCGCCCGAGATTGCGATCATCCGCGCCCGAGCCTGGAGATCCGCGTCGACGTCGTACTCGACATAGTCGTATCCCTTCCACTCCAGCCATTCCCTCATTTCCTGCGTGTACGGACAGCTCACGGTGCCAAACAGTTCGAACTTAGACATGATTCAGCGCCTCCAGTGTTTCGCGAAGGACGTGATAAGTGGAGGCTTGCACTTCCTGTATGCGCGGAATGTAATCGGAATGAATCACCAGATTGAAATCCGCCAAGCCGCGGCGCAGGATCTCGCCGCCGTCGTAGCCTAGCAACGCAACCGTTAGCAGTCCGCGCTTGCGCGCCTCTTCGAGCGCCAGGATGATGTTGCGCGAGCCGCCGCTGGTGGAAATTCCGATGGCGACATCTTCCGGGCGCGCGTGCGCGATCAACTGGCGCAGGAAGATCAATTCGATGCCCACGTCGTTGGCGATCGCGGTTAGACTGGCAGGTTCCATCGCCAGCGATATGGCGGGAACCGGCCGGTAGCCGGCAGGCGGTAGGATGCAATCCATCGCCCAATCGTTGGCGTCGGTCGCCGAACCGCCATTGCCGAACAGGATTAATTTGCCGCCACCGGCGAGACGCTGGTGAATCGCTTCCGCCGCCCCCGCAATCTGCGCGGCCTGCTCGACTGCCACGCGACGCCGCATCTTGGCGTCCTCCTGCACCTTGGTTCGAATGGAAGCTGCGACTTGATCCACCACCCCGCCGGTGGCCTGTTTTTCCTCGCCCAGAAAGGGATAGAGAAAAGCGGCAGCGCCGATCTCCTTACCTACCTCACGGTGTTCGAAGAAAACGTGAACTGTTTCCCATAACGTGTGGTAGAGAATCTCGATGAGTTCCTGGTGAACGAACGGCTGAGGGCACGGCGACTCCAGAGCGTAGCTCCCGTCACGGCCCGGCAGCGCGAATGTCATCGCGCCACGCGCGCTCGCCGCCGCCAACGCCGCAGACACTTCCGGATCGCCCTCCGGTGGTCCGAAACCCATCACGATATCTTCAGCCCGCACAATCGCGTCCAGCCACGGCCCGAATGCCATCGAAAGATCCAGGGCCGGCAGAGCGCGCTTTCCTACGATGATCGGATGCACGAATTCGACGGCCACATGTTGAGCGTCGGTCGCGTAAGGTCCCTTGCCGAAGGCCAGCAGCCGCCCGCCGCGCAGAAAGCGATCCGACATCTCGCGGCAAGCCAGTGCCAGCCGATGCGATTCCCGGCCAAAGAAGTCTTCGAAGATTTGATTGCGTTCGAGAAGCTGATCCTCGACAGCGGTCGCCAGATCCAACACCTTCGCCATGGCGATGCTCCTAACAGATCCTCGGCAGCGGATCGCCGACCAGCATGTCAACAACGCGGCTTCCGCCATATAGAGTGATCACCAACACCGAACCGGCGGGCTGTTCCGTCACCTCGCCAATGATTGCAGCTTGCTCGCCTCCTGGGGTCGCGCGCAGCGTGGCGAGCGCAGCCGCTGCAAACTCGGGCGCAACTACTGCCAGGAACTGACCCTCATTGACAATATGCAGCGGATC
>JBDTTL010000333.1:0-5144 GCA_039930665.1 Acidobacteriota bacterium | reverse complement strand
CTCTGCGGGAAGATCACTCGCTGGCGGAGGCCTTGGCGGGCTTCACATATTCCTTCGGAAAGTAACGTGGTTTGCCTCCGCGGTCAATGATGATGTCGGCCATACGTTGGATTGGCTGATCGAGCGGAGCGCCATCGCCGACCTGGATGGGAGTTCGGCCGCGGCTGTCTACTTCGTCGAGGGGAACGCCGATGTCCGCGAGATACTGCACCAACTCAGTTAGCTCCGGCTGCGTGGCGAGCCTTCCGGTCCCGCTCACGCTCTCATGCATGGCGGTGAAACCGAGGTTGTCCACGGCCTTCGGGTCCTTGTCGAATTCATAGGCGTACTTGGCGGCTTCAACATGACCGCTTCCCGCTGCAGCGAGAAACAAAGTGGTTCCGTCTTGCGCTTTCAGTTTGGTGTCGGCGCCGGCTTCGATCAGCGCGCGCATCACATCCACGCGGTTAAACTTGGCGGCTAGAAGGAGTGGGGTCTGCTCCCCGCCCAGCCCGCGGAAATATCCGCCTGGCATGCCTTTGGTTTTTTCAGTGCGCGCATTCAGGTTCGCGCCTTTGGAAACCAGCTTGCGGACCAGTTCGAGAGAGCCGGCTTGCGCGGCAACATGCAGCGGAGTTTGTCCCTTGCGATCGGTAACATTGGGATTCGCGCCGCCGTCGAGCAAGGCTAGCGCCGCCTCATCGCTACTGTAGGCTCCGGCTACGATCAACGCTTCGGTCTTGTCTTTGTCCGGCAACGCGTAGTTGGGATCCGCTCCGGCTTGGATGAGGCGCTGGACCGAGGCTCTGTCATTCTTCATGGTTGCAAAAACCACAGGCGTGAAGCCGCTCTTGCTGGCCGCGTTTACATTGGCGCCTTTTTGGATCAGCAAGTCGACAACATCGGGATGCCCTTCCGCTGCGGCCCACATGAGCGCGTTTTGGCCCTTTTCCGGCTCGGTGGCGTTGACGTCGAGACCCACCTCTAGCAACAGCTTCACTTCCGCCACGCTACCTGCGCCCGATGCGATCAGCAGTGTGGTCTCGCCGTTCCAGCGGGTCGCCTTTGGGTCGGCTCCGCCCTTAAGTAAGCGAGCCGAGAGTGTGGCGTTGCCATTGGCTAACGCCAAGGTAAGAGGAGTTTCGCCGTAATCGCCGGCCGTGTTCACGTTCGCGCCGGCGTCGATCAGCTTCAGAGCGGTGTTCTGCAAGTCGAGAAAAACGGCCCAAGCGAGCGCGGTCGCGCCGTCCGGCAGAACTGCGTCCAGATTGGCGTGTTTGGCGATCAGCGCGTCGGCGGCCTTGATGTCGCGACGCTTGATGGCGTCGATGAGACTGGCGTCTGTCGCTGCCCAGCAGGATGCTGCGGTTAGCAAAACCGCCGCTGCTGACCGAATCAAGAGTTTGGACCGCATCTGATTCCCTGTTAGATATCTGAAAGATGCTGGAGCGTGCCAGTGCTGTCGCCCAGAGTGTCGGTAGGGACGCCGGCTTTATCCAGCATGGAGAGCAGCAGGTTGTTGAGCGGCGTGTCCTCGCGATAGTGGATGTGCCGGCCGCTCTTTAACTGGCCGCCTCCACCGCCCACCAGCGCAAGGGGAAGATCTACATGGGTGTGCTTGTTGCCGTCGGAGAGGCTGCTTCCGTATAGCAGCATCGAATGGTCGAGCAGCGTGCCGTCGCCATCGGGAGTATTCTTCATCTTGTTTACCAGATAGGCAAGCTGGCTGACATGGTGAGTGTTGATCTTGATGGTGTTCGCTATTTTGACGGGATCATTCTGGTGATGCGTGCAGTTATGGTGCCCGTCGGCGACTTCGATTTCACGATAGCTGCGGTTGCTGCCTTCGCGCGCCAGCATCATGGTGATCACCCGAGTCAGATCGGCTTGGTAAGCAATCACCATCAAGTCCATGATTAACTGGGCGTGCGCCGCGAATTCCTCGGGAGCGGCAGCCGGGCGATCCATTACAGGGATCGTCATGGAGGCGCTCTGCTCTTCGGCCTTCTGGATGCGGCGCTCGATGTCGCGAATGGCATCCAGATATTCGGTGAGCTTCCGTCGGTCGCCCGATCCCAGCTTGGTTTCGAGACGATCCACGCCGCCCTTTACGAAATCCAGAATGCTGCTCTGCTCCTTCATCGCCGCGAGCCGCGACTTTACGTCGGTGGTGTCGCCATCGCCAAACAGGCGCTCAAACACTACGCGTGGATTCACTTCGATCGGATTCGGCGCGGTGGGGCTGCGCCAGGAAATGGTGTTGGTGTAGGCACAACTGTAACCGGAGTCGCATCCGCCCGCAAGACTTGGCGCTTCGACGCCCAGTTCGAGCGAAGCGAATTGGGTTTGGCGACCCAACGCGCGCGCAGCCACTTGGTCCGCGGAGATTCCGGCGCGGAGGTCGGCGCCTTCGGTCTTCTTGGGATGGACGCCGGTGAGCCAACTGGCGCCTGCGCGGGCGTGATCGCCTGCGCCATCGCCGAAGGATCGGCCTTGGATTTGCGCCAAGCCACTGAGCACCAGAGTGTGCTCACGGAAAGGCTCGAGCGCCTTCATGCTGGTATTGAACGCGAAGCCCGTGCCTTCACCCGATGGCAGCCAGCCGGAGGAGATGATGCCGTTCGGCACATATAGAAAACCCATGCGTACCGTCGGCTTAGTGGCGCCGAGCCGGGGCGCGGCGAACGCAGGTACCATGGCATCGAGAAACGGGAGAGCCAAAGTTGTTCCTACGCCGCGCAAAAATGTCCGGCGCTGCAGGTGCTTATTGGTAAGGTACTTCCCGTTGTCACTCATGATCCGCTGACCTCCTCATCTGAAATGGCGTACTGGTAACGACGGCCAGAATCAGGTCCCGCAGACGGTACTGATTGGCCTCTGTCTTGTGCATGATGGCTCGCAGGGTGGGCATGTCGTAATATTCGATGCCGCGTCCCAGGCCGTAAGTTAGGAGCTTTCCCGTAACGGTGGAAATGAATTCGTCGCGGCGGGTGGTGGCCAGCACCTTCTTCAGGCCCGCTGGTCCCTCAAACTGGGTGCCGTCCGGCAGCTTGCCCGATGCGTCGATTTGGGCATCGCCGTCTTTCGCTCGCCATTCGCCGATGCCGTCGTAGTTTTCGAGCGCAAAGCCCAGCGGGTCCATGTTCCTGTGGCACACGGCGCATGCTGGATTCGCGCGGTGTTGTTCCATGGCTTCGCGCAGCGTCAATTTTCGGGCGCCGTTGGTAGTGGCTTCGAGTGGCGGCACATCGGGTGGAGGCGGCGGTGGCGGAGCCCCCAGTAGGTTGTCGAGAATCCACTTCCCGCGCTGTACTACAGAAGTGCGGTTGGGCGGAGAAGTCACGGTCAGCAGACTGCCTTGGCCCAGCAATCCGCCTCGATTCGGATCGGTGAGTTCCACGCGCCGGAACTGCGACCCGTAGATATTGGGGATGCCGTAGTGGATCGCCAGCCGTTCGTTCAGGAACGTATAGTCCGCGCCCAGCAGATCCAATACGCCGCGGTTCTCCCGCAGGACGCTCTCAAAGAATAATTCTGTCTCCCGCTGCATGCTATAGCGGAGACTCTCGTCGAAGTCGGCAAACACAATGGGGTCGGGCCTCACCGTTGCCAGATTTCGGATCTGCAGCCACTGCCCGGCGAAGTTGCTGACAAAAGCAAAGGACCGGGGATCGTCGAGCATCCGCTGCACTTGTTGCGCAAGCACCGCCGGATTGGAAAGTTGCGATTTCTCGGCCAATTCGAGCAGTGTCTCGTCAGGTACGCTGCTCCACAGGAAAAACGAAAGCCGCGACGCTAATTCGATATCGGTGATGGGGTGATTGCGGCTGCCCCCCCTGCGCGAACTGGCCGGCGGATCGGCCTCTACTCGGAACAAGAAGTCGGGAGCAACCAGCAGCGCTTCAATCGCTCTTTCGATTCCGTAATCGAAATCGCCCTTCTCGCGGGCATTCTGGTAAAAAGCCAGCAATCCCTTCACATCCACATCGCTGACAGGACGGCGATAAGCCCGCCGGCCGAGGTTCGCGAGAATCTTCTGCGCGCACTTACTTTCCTCGGATGGGTTGGCCGGCCGGCATACAAAAATCTTTTCGCGGCTAGGGGTTTCACCTCTCCCGGTTACGTTATACGGTCCGGCAATCCCCAGATTCAGCAGCGGCGGCAGGGTGCCTTCGGCAGCAGGAGGAAAACGCTTCACTCGTACGCCGTCGATCCGGAGGTCCATGCCCGCCGATGACGCTTCGGGACGCACGCTCGAAACATAAGCCGAGCGGCGCGCGACCGCCGGTGATGTAAGTTCCAGCTTCAGCGATTCTTTGGGAAACGTGACGCCGATGATATGCGGGCCGGCCTTCACCGTCAAACGGATTTCGAGTGGCGCTAATTTGACGGGAGTGTTCGGGTTTCCGGTTCGGATGCGGAAAGTATAATCGGCATCGAGTGGGAAATAATAGTTGACGGCGAGTCCTCCGGCGGAGTTGAACGGAAGATCTTCACCCATCCATTCGGCTCTCACCGGAACCGCCGGGGCAACACCCCGATTAGGCTCGCGGCGAGGCTCGAAAATCTCCTCGGCGGGCTTGAGCGTGGGATCGCCCACCGCGAGTCGCGCGATTTTGCGGCCGACCGACATATAGCGGTCTAACAGGGCGGGCGAAAAGGAAAGGACGTCTCCGATGTTGTCGAACCCGTACCCGGAATCATCCACCGGCAACTGCGCAACAGGGTTGAGGTCCAACGCGAAAATGTCCCGGATCGCATTGCTGTATTCGGCGCGGTTCAAGCGGTGGACCGCAGGGCGTCCCGCATCCGGCCGAGCGGCCGCCTCGGCATCCAGCGAAGTCTCTAGCCAATTGCTGAACGCCGCCATATGCGCGGCATCCGGGCGTGGCATCCCGGCCGGGGGCATCTGTCCGGCTTTGACCTTGCGCAGAACCCTTTCGAGCAGCCGGGCATTATCGCCAATCTTGCCGGCGTCCAACCCCTGCAGCGTTACATCGGCTGTCCGCTTCTGGTTGTCATGACAGACGACGCAGTAGTGATTGAGCAAGGTTGAAGCGGAGGCAGCTCCGGGTTGGGTTTGTGCGCCTCCATGAGGGGCCAGAAAGAAGCCCGCCACCGCAAACGCGGCCAGCACCCAACTCATATCCTGTCTTAACAACATG
>JBDTTL010000332.1:0-5154 GCA_039930665.1 Acidobacteriota bacterium | reverse complement strand
CGTGGTCGAACCCGTGGTAAACCCTGACTTGCTCTCGACCATTTCCTTGAAGACTTCGCGCGCCAGACGCTGGTCGGCTACAGGCGGCACCAGATCAGCGCCGTGACAAGCGAGACATAATGCAATCGGAAGGATTGTGCGTAACATGCTCATAATCTTGCCATATGCGCTTAACGGGCGCACGGAGGTGAAAGAACCCGCAAAACGCTTGCGTCTTGCAACGGCTGCTCCGACTGGATCGTCGCCGACTCGTACAAGGGATGAGCCCGTTGGCATTGATAGGTCCTGAGAGGTCGGCTTCTCACTTCGTTGACTTTCACCCGCCTGGAAGCTGCAATCACCCGTACGCCGCCCGGTACAGTACAAGCATGCCTGCGAAGACTGTTCATGTATTTCCGTCAGGCGGCGCTTGGGTCGTAAAGAGGGAAGGCAAATCTGGAAAGATTTTTGTCACTCAACGCGAGGCGATCCAAGCGGCGCGGAATAGCGCTAAAACGGAAGAACCTGGGCAGTTTGTTGTTCACGGAAGGGACGGCAAGATCAAAAGCCATGGAGCGTATCGAATGACTCCGGTTCAAGATCCACCCAGGAAGAGCCGCCGCGCCAGCGGCATTGAGCGGGCCGTGGGCGAAATCTCGCTGCGGCACGTGCAAGGTGATGCCATACGTGAGCGGTCGCCTAAGAAGTAATCACGTCTTCATCAACTGCCCGTTTGACCACCAGTACCGGCCTATATTCAATGCGATCGTCTTTTCCGTTTATGACCTCGGATTCGTCGCGCGCTGTTCGTTAGAGGAGGACGATGCTGCGGATTTTCGCTTCTCCAAGATCCAAAGGATGATCGAAGAGTGCCGGTATGGAATCAATGACCTTTCCGCTGTCGCTCTCGACGTCATCACAAATCTTCCGCGCCTTAATATGCCCCTGGAACTCGGCTTGTTCCTCGGATGCAGGCGGTTTGGACCGCAGAATCAAAACAAAAAGCGAACTCTGATACTGGACAGCGAACAATACCGATATCGACAGTTCATTTCGGACATTTCCGGGCAAGATATTCGTGCACATGCAGGTGATCCCGAGAACGCTATTCGGCAAGCACGAGATTTTCTCCAGGAAACATCTCGGCGATCGGGGCTAACCGGAGCCGGCGAAATTGTTGATCGATATCGCAGATTCCGGAACGATTTGCCTGATATCTGCGCGGCCCTTGCACTCGAACTAGACAGACTGACATTCCTTGATCTGTCCGCGACCATAGCGGACTGGTTAAGGACGAGTCGTTAGGTTTGACCGCACTACTCTGGTGTGCCCGCTGTGGGACAGGGCAACGGTTCTGAAGCAGAAATGAATGGCCCCCTTCACATCAATCATCCCCAACCGGCTGCCAAAGCTCAACACGATTCCCTTCCGGGTCGGTAACCCACCCAAACTTTCCAAAATCGTAGCTTTCGCGTTTCGGATCAACCGTGACCCCTTCCGCAATCAAACGGTCCAGCACGCCATCCAGGTCATCCACTTGGAGGTTGATCATCGCTTTCTGTGCCACCGGAAAGTATTCATCACCTTGCCCGAACAAGGCGAAGACGACCTGAGGGCGTTGCGTCGGAGCAGGAAATGCGAAAGAGCCTTCGGACTGGATTAAACCGAGATGCCGCTCGTACCACCCATACAGAGCTTTTGGATCATTCGCTCGGACAAACGCACCGCCAAAGCCGGTAATTGAAGCCATGCAGCCTCCTATTCGGGAACATTTCTCCATAGCTTACGCCAAGTGCGCGCGAGAACTCAACGCCGTTGATGGGATGGCCCAATTTCCCAGTCCCCTTCCATCCAAAACTCAATCTCGCCCAAAATCAATACCTTACCTAAAACTCCCCAGCAGACCCACTCCGCCCCCACCTACTCTGGACCCAAAAGGAAAACCCATGTCCTCACGCCAGAAACGAAAAATCGACCGCACCAACGGGCGTAAATCCGCCGGCGCCAAATCCCCGGCCGGACTCCACGCGTCAGCTCAGAACGCGCTCCGCCACGGCCTCACCGCGAAAACGCTTGTCCTTTCCAACGAATCTCAATCAAAATTCGAAGAATTAATGGAAGGATTTCTCCGGAAATTCAACCCGGCCGACGAAGTCGAACTCGAACTCGTCACCGAAATGGTCGCCGCCCGCTGGCGTCTCCGCCGCGTCTGGCTCATCCAAACCGCTGCCCTGGACCTCCAAATGGACCGCATGGAGCCGGAAATCGCCGAGCAATTCGAAGTCATCACCCAACCCACACGCCTCAGCTTGGCCTTCACCACCATGGCCAACTCGGAAAAGTCCCTCGAACTCCTCCTGCGCTACGAAACCACCTATAGCCGTGCCTTCGACCGCGCCTTGAAAGCGCTCGAAAAATTGCAGCGATCCCGTCTGAATTCAACGCGTGAGGAAGAATTGCGAAACGAACCCATTCCGCTGATCCCGGCTGCCCTCACGCAGGTCAAACCGTCGACGGCCCACGAAAACGCCGCCGAAAACGCCCCCAAAACCACTGCAAATGACAGCTTCCGGCCGCTCTCACCGCTCGAAACCGACGGAGAAACTCCGCATCCCGGCCCGGCATCAAATCCGTAAGGAAAGCCGGGTCACCGATCCCCCACGACTCTATGTCGTGCTTTTTCTTACAATTGAAGAGATATTCTCCTCCGCCCGGTTCGCCCCTAAGCTAACTTTGGCGTCTGGTGAGGTCTTTGTGAACTTGATCATGGACACAGCAGCGGCTCAGCGTCCTCAAAATACGGTCTTCCGCGCGGCGAAGCCGCCAAACTCGGCAGCGCAGTGGGCACGCGTCCGCGCCGCCATCGAAAGAGCAATCGCACCATTTGCCGGAGCGCATGAAGCGGTAATCCGCGCATTGGAGGCACTGGCGCTGGAGGAATTAAAACGGGAGGAATGGAAAATTGATCACTGATTTTGTGCGCGGCTTTCACCCCGCCGGCCAGCAGGCATTCGCGCAAGAAACCATGGCACTCCGTACCCGCGGCGCCGGGCGCAATTCCATGGAAATGAAGAAAGCGTGGCAATCCCGCAGCAGTAAGTTATTCTTAGAGTTCCGAACATGATACGCGTCCGCTTTGCGCCCTCGCCCACTGGCTACCTTCATATAGGGGGCGCTCGAACATTCATCTTCAATTGGCTTCACGCCCGCCACCAGGGCGGCACCGTCGTTCTCCGCATCGACGATACGGACGTCGAACGAAACACGCAGACCTCTCTCGATTCCATCTATGAAGGTCTCCAGTGGCTCGAGCTGGGCTGGGACGAGTTCTACCGTCAATCCGACCGCCTCGATCTCCATCGCCAGGCCGCCTGGGCTATCTTCGAAAAAGGGCTTGCCTATCGCGACTTCACCCCCGCCTCGGCAGCGTCTGACAATCCAACCGGACCATGGCTCTTTAATCCGGGCATGCGCGAACTCACCCGCGAGGAGAGTGATCGCCGGGCCAACTCCGGCGAAGGCTTCGTCCTGCGCTTCCGTGTGCCGCGCGACTCACGTAGCGAGGTCGTTGTATCGGACCTAGTCTACGGAACGGTGACCAAGTCTACCGGCGACCTGGAGGATTTCGCGCTGCTGCGCTCCACCGGCATGCCGACCTACCACATGGCGTCTTGCGCGGACGATGCCGATCTGCGCATCACGGACATCCTGCGTGGCCAGGAACATCTGGCGAACACGTTCAAGCACGTGCTGATCTTCGAAGCGCTGGGCGTCGAGACGCCGAGAACCGCTCACCTGCCGCTGTTGATGGCGCCCGACGGCGCAAAGCTGTCCAAGCGGGTCCATGGCCCGGTGGTGAGCGTTACAACTTATCGGGACGCTGGTTTCCTGCCGCATGGGTTCGTGAACTTCCTTTCCCTGCTCGGGTGGTCGCCAAAGAATGACCGCGAAAAGCTGTCGCGCGAAGAGCTTGTCGAGCTGTTTACGCTCGAGGGCATCAACCGCAGTAACGCCACCATCAACTTCACTGACGAAGACCCCTTCGATCCCAAGGCCGTGTGGTTAAACTCTGAGCATCTCCACACGCTGGATCTCGATGAACTCACGCGGAGATTGATGCCCTACGCCGAACAAGCCGGGTTTACGAATGCCACGCCGGAGAAGCTTCGCGCCATAGCGCCGCTCATCCATGAGCGGATCCGCCTGCTGCGCGATGTGGGCACCGTCGCTGATTTCTTCTTCACGGAACCGCGTTCGTACGACCCCGCGGAATTGATCCCTCAAAAAGGGGACGCCGCCCTGGCTGCGCAGGCGCTCCGTAAGTCGAAGGAAGTTCTTTCAACTGTGGCGGCCTTTGATCACGCTGCACTCGAGGCGGCTCTCCGCGCCGCTGCTGCTGAACTCAAGCTGAAGACCGGACAGATGTTCCAACCCATTCGCGTCGCAGTATGCGGGCGTAAGAATGCGCCGCCGCTATTTGAAACGCTCGAAGTACTCGGGCGAGACACCGTGCTGGCCCGACTCGATTTTGCTTTAGGACTGGTTTAATGAACGAAGCCGATTCCCCCCGTTCGAATTTCATTACCGAATTGATCCTCGCCGACAATGCGAGCGGCAAACATGGCGGACGCGTGCATACTCGATTTCCGCCCGAACCCAATGGCTACCTGCACGTAGGCCACGCCAAGAGCATCACCATCAACTTCGGCCTCGCCAGCGAGTTCGGAGGCAAATGCAACCTGCGCTTCGACGACACCAATCCCACCAAGGAGGAGACGGAGTACGTCGACTCCATCATCGAGGATGTGAAATGGCTGGGCGGCGATTTCGGCGACCGGCTCTTTTACGCATCGGACTATTTCCAGCAGCTCTACGATTGGGCCGTCGACCTCATCAGGAAAGGCAAAGCCTTCGTTTGCGATTTGAACAGCGATCAGGTGCGGCAGACGCGGGGCACGCTGACCGAAGCGGGTGAGAACAGCCCGTATCGCGATAGAAGCATCGAGGAGAATCTGGACCTCTTCGCGCGCATGAAGGACCGGGAGTTTCCTGACGGCTCAAGGACCCTGCGCGCCAAAATCGACATGGCGTCGCCGAATCTCAACATGCGCGACCCCGTCATGTACCGCATCCTGCACGCCGAGCACCACCGCACCGGCAATCAGTGGTGCATTT
>JBDTTL010000331.1:0-5175 GCA_039930665.1 Acidobacteriota bacterium | reverse complement strand
CGAGGAGCATCGCACCAAATTTCTTGATCTTCTCCTTTAGCTCCTGCAACGCGAAATAGAGCGCCGTTCCACCGATGGCGGTGGCTCGGCTGCCAAATGTGCCGATGCCGTAGGGCACGATGGCGGTGTCGCCGCGGAGCACCAGAATGTCGTCAATACCCACGCCGAGTTCGTCAGCCGCAATCTGCGCGAAGGTGGTCTCCTCGCCCTGGCCGTGGGAGCAGGTGCCGGTCAGTACCGTCACTTTACCCGACGGCTCGATCTTCACTGTGGCGCTCTCCCAACCGCCGGCGGGCGTCGCAGGCGAAGGCCCGAAGCCGCAGATCTCGCCGTAGGTGCAGATGCCGATACCCATCAACTTGCCCTGCTTGCGCGCCTCGGCCTGCTCTGCGCGGAGCTTCTTATAATCCACGGTTGCCATCGCCTTATCGAGCGGCGCTGCGTAGTTGCCCGAGTCATAGATCAGGCCGGTCGCGGTGGGGAACGGGAACTCTTCGCGTTGGACGAAATTCTTGATGCGAATCTCGGCCGGATCCATCTTCAGCTCAGCGGCCAGAATATCCACCATGCGCTCGATGCCGTGGGTGGCTTCAGGCCGGCCGGCGCCGCGATACGCATCGGTGGGAACACAATTGGTGAACGCACCGACGATGTCGGCGCGCACGTTTTGAGTTCGATACAGACCCGGCATCATCAGCACGCTCAGCGTGGGGATGGCTGGGGTCAGCAACTGATGATATGCGCCCAAATCCTGGATCAGCTTGAGCTTGATGCCCAGGATGGTGCCGTCTTTCTTGGCTGCGAGTTCAAAATAATCCACATGCCCGCGCCCGTGAATCGTAGTCAAGAAATTCTCGCGGCGCGATTCGATCCACTTCACTGGCTTGCCGATCTGCATTGCGATGAAGCCCATCAGCGCCTCTTCGGCGTAGATGTTCAGCTTGCTGCCGAAGCCGCCACCGACTTCCGGAGCAATCACGCGCATGCGATTCTCTTCCAGGCCCAGCATGCCCGCGACCAGCGTGCGCACCAGATGCGGCACTTGGGTAGACGTATAAAGATTCAACTGGCGATCCGCACCGCGCCACTCCGCCACCACGCCGCGCGTCTCCATGGCCGCCGGAATCAGACGCTGGCTGGTGATGCGCTGCTTCACGATCACCTCCGCTTCGGCGAAGGCTTTGTCCACGTCGCCGCCTTCCTGGTGATAGTTGAACGCGACGTTATCGGGCCATTCCGGATGCACCGGGGGCGCGCCTGCCGCAATCGCTTTCTCGGGATCGGCCACGGCGGGCAGCACATCCCAGTCGATTTCGATCTTTTCGGCGGCGTCGCGTGCTAAATATTTGTCGGTTGCGACCACCACCGCCACCGGATGACCGACGAAGTAGACCCGGTCGGTGGCCAAAATGTAGTGATGCGGCACGCGCAACCCCGGCAGCGATGCGCCACAGGGGACCGGTCCAATCTTGATCGTGTCTTTCCCGGTGAAGACGGCTGCTACGCTAGGCGTTTCCGCGGCTGCTTTGGTATCGATCGAACGAATCCGAGCCGCTGCGTGAGGGCTGCGGACGATCGCCGCGTAGTGCATGCCCGGCATCTGGATGTCGTCGACGTAGGTGGCCGTGCCGGTTATCAGCCGTGGATCCTCGCGCCTGCGGATGCGCTTGCCGACCAGTTTTTCAACCTGTGTAATTGTGCTCGCCATGTCCGTCTCCTGCGCCTCTATTTACTTCCCCGACCCTGCCGCGGCGGCCGCGGCTCTGACTGCGTTGACGATGTGCTGATACCCGGTGCAGCGGCATAGATTGCCTTCGATACCGTGGCGGATCTCGTCGTCGGTAGGATGCGCGTTGCGGTCGAGAATTTGTTTAGAAGCCATGATCATGCCGGGCGTGCAGAAACCGCACTGCGCGCCATGCTGGTTCCAGAACGCTTCTTGCATCCCGTGCAGTTTTCCGTTTTCGGCTAATCCTTCGATGGTGGTCAAGCTCGCGCCGTCCGCCTGCACGGTGAACATGCTGCAACTCTTGACGGCCTTGCCGTCGAGTTCGACGGTACATGCTCCGCAGAGCGATGTTTCACAGCCGATGTGCGACCCGGTGAGTCCAACCACATCGCGCAGGTAATGGATCAGCAGCAGCCTGGGTTCTACATCGGGAGAATACTTTTTTCCATTTATGGTGAGGTCGATCTTCATGAGCGGACTCCAAGACGGTTTGGGATTTCAGGCCGTGCGCCGATGCGGGCCGTTTTGAAGATATCAAACTTGGCCCGGAAAAACAAAAGTGCTTCGTGACATTGACGTTGGCGCCGGCAGTAGAACGCAGAACGGATGCGGCCAATATCCCGTGTCCGGGCATCGGCGGGCCTTTGCGCTTGCGTCCTGAAGCAGCGTGCTGCCCCGCTTGCTAGACTATAAAAATACATGAACTGTGGCGAGCAACAGCTTCGCGAAGACATCGTCGGCGCCGGCCGCATGATGTATGAGCGTGGCTGGATCGCTGCCAATGACGGCAATCTGACGGTCCGCCTGGATCGCGAACGCATCCTCGCCACCCCTGCCGGAGTCTGTAAGGGCCGCATGCGTCCCGAGGATCTCATCGTCTGCGATGTCGCCGGCGACAAGATTTCGGGTACCGGCGAGCGCACTACCGAGATGGCAATGCACGTCGCGGTTTACAATGCGCGGCCCGATATCCAAGCCGTGGTGCACGCCCATCCGCCGATCTCGACCGGCTTCGCCGTGGCCGGCCGCGCGCTGAATCTGGGATTGATGCCGGAGTTGATTGTTTCGATGGGATCGGTTCCTTTGGCTGACTACGGCCTGCCGGGAACGCCGGCGCTGGTCGACGGCATACTGCCCTATATCCCGAAATTCAACGCCATCCTGCTGGCCAACCACGGTGCCGTCTGCTACGGCGAAAGCATTGGGCAAGCCTATGCCCGCATGGAAACGTTGGAGCACCTTGCCCGCATTGCGCTGGTGGCTGAGATGCTGGGTGGGCCCAAGGTTCTGCCCCGCGTCGAGATCGAGAAGCTGTTTGAAGCCCGTGCGCGCTATGGCGTGAGGGTTCCCAATGGTTTCGAACCCGGCAGCCCCCTGGCGGCCGAAGATATGCCGGACCCCGGCGAGAAACTGGAAGTCACGCGCCAGCAGTTATTAGCGCTGATCGACGAAGCCCTGCGCTTTCGCGGCGTCGTATAGAGCCCTAGAACTGCTCGCGCATTCGCTCGACGCTTCTTGCCGTCAAGTCATCCTCTACCCGGCGGGATCGCCTGCGGGATTTGTAACTGATCATAAAAGCCGCCAGCAGGCCGCCAAACAGCAGCTTGCCGGATTCCGCCCCGATCCAGATTTCGGTCAGCGCCCATACCCGCGCCTGCGTACCCAGCACCTGATTCCCCGGCGGGAAATCGGCTTCCCGCCCGCGAAAAGTTATTTCCGGTTGGATCGCCAATTGGAAGAGCAGCAGCGCCAACATCAGGCCACACAGGATCTGCGGAATCCAGCGCTTCTCCGCTGCCAAATACAAAATGCCGGCCAGCAGTAGCGCTAGCGGAATCTGCACCAGTTCCCAAGTCGAGAAATAGTAGCGGTATTGTTCCGCGGCGAAATAGCGCAGCAGCAGCGCGATCTTGCCTTCGCCGCTATTCTGGATGATCTCAATCGCTGCCGGGCTCGCGGAATTGATTACTCTCCCCACCAACCGCAGGTTCTGGACGGCCAGCAGATCCATGAACACGCAACAGCCGATCCAAACGCCCAGCAAGAACGTGGCGACCCGTGTCAGGTGCATTGGACACCAGTGTGCCACAGTTGCCAGGACTTGCCAGCCCCATCGGAAGACTGTCGCGGCTCCCTAAAAAGCGAGAAGGGGAACGTTGCCGTTCCCCTTCGCCGCGTCGTTCGGGTAAGACTCTGGAATCGTAACTTCTTGGTCCCCTTCTCAACGGGGACCTTCAGCTTATCACTTGTCGCCGGACTCCTGCTGACCCGCTGCAACCGCGTCCACTGGTTCGACGGCGGACGCAGCCAGCGATACTACCCGGTTGCGGCCCTGGCGCTTGGCCCGATAGAGCGCATCGTCCGCCACCCGAATCAGCGCTTCCTGGGCCGGATCTGTGCCTTGGACCCAGGCGGTGGCTCCAAAGCTGCATGTGATCAGCTTCGATTCCTCGTTGAAAAACATCGGCTCATTGGCCAGTGCGGTACGCATCCGCTCGGCTTGCCTAACGGTCGCCGCGGCATCACAGCCCGGCAATACCATCAGAAATTCCTCGCCACCGTAACGACCGATCGCGTCGTATGGCCGGATCGAACCCGCGACACGCCGCACGAACTCGCGCAACACGGCGTCGCCCGCAAAATGGCCATAGGTATCGTTCACGGATTTGAAATGGTCAAGATCCGCGAGCACCAGACCCACCGACCGCCCCTCGCGGACGCCCCGCTGCAGTTCGCGGTTCAGGATATCCAGGATGGAGGAGCGGTTCCAGACGCTGGTCAGGAAGTCCTTGGTAGCCTGGTCGCGCAGGTCCTCGCGCGCCGCAATGAGTTCGTGCTGGAGCTGGATGATGCGCAATCCCGGCCGCAGGCGCACTTGCAGCTCGTGCTGATCGAAGGGCTTGGTCAGATAATCGTCGGCGCCGGATTCCATGCCTTCAATCAGATCCTCCCGCTGGCTCTTGGAACTCAGCAGCAGGATGTAGGTATAAAGATCCTTATCCTTGAGGTTGGCCCGAACCCGGCTGCAGACTTCCGGGCCGGTTAAGCCCGGCATCATCCAGTCCAGGATCGCGATCTTGGGAGCGTCCTCGGCCTGCAGAATGCGCCACGCTTCGTTGCCATCGCAGGCGATCACCACTTCGTAGCCCCAGCGCCGCAAAGTTGCATCTAACAAGTGCCTCGAAACTACGCTGTCATCCGCGATGAGTATTCTCATGGGCTGCATTTCAATTATATCTTGCGAACTATATCTACGACGTTTTGTGCCTCTCCTCTAACTTATCGGCTGTAGGGGCATAACGCCCGAGGCTTCTGGTAGGCTGAAACTATGCCGGATTCTAGGGCGGCTGGATCGCGCTCGATACTCGTTTTGCGGCATGAGCCATTCGAGCACTTGGGGTACTTCGAAGACGTCTTGCTAAATCAGAATATCTCATTCGTTTACA
>JBDTTL010000330.1:0-5182 GCA_039930665.1 Acidobacteriota bacterium | reverse complement strand
GTGTTGTCATCGATGTTCTGCTTGGCGAACTTGAGCGGGGGGTCCAGCATAAAAATCGCTTTGCCACCGCTTTCAACGTAATTTTTCAGCGCGTCTACCGCTGGCTGCAAGTAGTCTCGCGAAGGACCGCCCACGACGACCATGGTGCAATCCTTGGGAACTTCCGGCTTCTGCAACAGATCGATACTTTGAGTTTTGTAATTATTGCTCTCGATCAGCGTTTTCAGCTGACTGTAACCAATGCGATCGGCATCCCCAAGCGTGTGTTCTCCCGCGCCCTCCGTGAAGCAGGCCAGCTTATCGCCCGTCTTCATGGCGCGCACCAGTGCTCCTGTAACTTCCTCTTCCGATAGGCTCTTGGCCTCTTGGGTTTTGCCGCCGGTCTGGACCAGAACCGCGCCGCGCCGCGTCACGCCCGCCGCTTTAGCCTGCATGATGTTTTTCTCAATGTCTTCGAAATGGACATTGATCTTCGGCGAAAGATCCTTATAGCGATCCAACAGATCGTGCGCCGCTTGAAACTGCGTAGGCTGATCCCAATAAGAAATGTTTACCTCCTGTTTGAGATTTTTGGCGATCTTGATAGTTTGATCGGACAGCGTGAACTGCTTGTTGCTGGTGGTGTCGTAAGTCTTGTTGTAGCGATTCGCCAGAAAATTCAGTACACCCACCGCCGCCAGTACGATCAAAATATAAACCGCGGTGTAGGCAGCAAATTTGGTCTGTCGCGCTTTCATCCAGGAAGCTTTACCCGCCATTGCTTAAGCCCTCCACCGCAGTGACTCGAGCGACCGAGCCGTCAGGAACAGTCCGATGAAAATCACCGACGCATAATAGAGAACATCCTTCACGTCCAGCACGCCCTTCGAAAAGGAATCGAAATGTTGGGTCACCGAAAGATATCCGGTTGCTTTTGCCCATACCGAATCCTGAAATGAGGACACCCAGTCGATTACCCACAGCATGAGCAACACGCTGAAGGTAGCCACGGCCGCGACAATCTGGTTTTTGGTACACGAAGAAATGTAAGTGCCGATCGCGAGCAAGCATCCGCCTTGCAGCAGAAGTCCCAAATATCCCACGATCATGGGACGCCAGTCGGGCTTGCCATACGCGAACAAAGTCGCCATGCTTACCAGGGAAATGCCCAACATCGCGGCGTAGAGCACTACGGCGGCGAGCCATTTACCTAGGATGATTTCCCAATCGAGCACCGGAGACGTAGCCAGAAGTTCGAAGGTGCCGGTGCGCTTTTCTTCCGCGAACAGGCGCATCGTGATGATGGGGATGAAGAACAGGCCGATCACTGCCAGGTTCGACAACAACGGCCGGATCATCTGATCGTTCACGCTCATTGGCGCGCTCTGTCCCTGCATCGAACTTTGGATGCTGTATTGAACAAACGACACCACGTAGGCATAGAAAAAGTAGCCCGTGATCACGGCGAAGAAAAACATCACTCCATAGGCGATCGGCGATCGGAAATAGCTGTTCAATTCTTTGCGGCAGATGGTGAGTGTGTTCATTACTGTCCTCCCTCCGCGCCAACCATAGTGGCGTGCGGAGCATCTACATCCGCTTTGGGCGCTCCCGTCAATTCCAGGAAAATCGCTTCCAGGCTCAATCCCACCGCGTGCAGCTCATTCAGATTCCATCCGGCTTCGATCACCGCCCTTGCCAATTCGGGCCGCACGTGCTGTCCCTGCTCGCTCTCGACGGTAAAGGCCAGCAGGCCATCCCGCGAATCGCGCACCAGCACCCGACTGACGCCCGCCACGCGTTCCAGTTGCTGCTGAACCTCGGGCGAGCTGAGCGCGGCTCCGTTGCGCGAGGCAATCTCGACCGCCACCGTTTCCGCTCCCCGCAGGCGGCTGGTGAGATTGTGAACTGTGTCGGTCGCCACTAGTTTTCCCTTGGCAATAATGATGACTCGCTCGCACAACTGCTCCACTTCAGGCAAAATATGCGTCGATAGGATGATGGTGTGGTCCCCCGCCAGGCCTTTGATCAAGTCGCGGGTCTCGATAATCTGTTGCGGATCCAGCCCCGACGTCGGCTCATCGAGGATCAGAACATCGGGATTGTGAATGATTGCCTGCGCCAATCCTACCCGCTGCCGGTAACCCTTCGACAGCTTGCCGATCAGCTTGGTTTTCACGTCGCCTACTGAGCACTTCTCCGCTACTTCATCGACGCGCCGCCGCAGGGTTTCCTTGGGCACCCGCTTGAGGCGCCCCACATATTCCAAATACTCAGCCACTTCCATTTCCGGATAGAGAGGCGGCGTCTCGGGCAGGTAGCCGATGCGCTTTTTTACCTCCATCGGTTGTTCCAGGACGTCGAATTCCGCCACATGTGCGGTGCCTGAAGTGGGCGGCAGGAAGCAGGTCAGCACCCGCATCGTGGTGGTCTTGCCGGCCCCATTAGGCCCCAGGAAACCGACGATTTGTCCTCTTTCTACTGAAAAGGAGATATTGTCGACGGCGACATGGTTGGCGTACCGTTTGGTCAGTCCTTCGACTCTAATCATAATTTGTCGTTATTTGGACGAATGAGAGCCCTGTCTGGTTAGCAGCTCCGCTTGGTTAGTCTAAAGGTGAGCGGCGCCCTATGGCAACCGCCGCTAATCATGATAGTGGCCGGGGTGAGAGGGTGTCAATCGCGTCGGGACGGGTCGTTTCCGCGCACGCTTCATATCGTTGTGCTTAGTGGTCACGATGCACAGTAGCCGGCGAAAATGCCGGCACGCAGATCGCCACGTACTCCGCCCCTTCGGGCGTGCTGTAACGCACCCATTCGCCCTTGTGCGCGATGATTGCCTGGCCGGCGGTGGCGTCGGTCACCCCTCCCTCATGCTCCACGCGCATCATGCCTTTGAGGACCACGGTGTATTCATCGAACTCCGGCCGCTGCCCCGGTTCTGACCAGCCTGCCGGACTACGCATATAAGCAACGCTTGTCTGGGTGTCGCCCGAGTTGACACGCCCAATATATTCGTCGACGATTTTATTCCCCGGAACAGGAATCGAAGTAGGCCCCACGATCAGTTTTGGCATTACTCATATCGTAACGACTCGACAGGGGCGATGCGGGTCGCGCTGCGCGCCGGATAGAGCGTCGCAATCAGGCTTACCGCCATGGCTGCGGCGGCGATCCAGACGCCATCGAAAGCCCGCGGTTCGAAGGGTACGTAGGAAATTGAGTACACCTGCTGGTCGAGTTTCACCCACTGATAGTGCTGCGCGAAGTAGCACACGCCGTAGCCGATCACGAGGCCGATCGCGGTACCCACGGCTCCGATCAGCGCGCCTTCAAAGACGAAAACTTTGCGGATCTGCCCGGCCTTCGCACCCATCGACATCAGGATCGCAATGTCGCGATGCTTCTCCATCACCATCATGATCAGGGTTATCAGAATGTTCAGAGCCGCCACCAGTTGGATGAGGCCAATGGTGACCACGGTGACGGTGCGCTCCATCGTCAGAGCGCTCAGCAGTTGCTTGTTCTGCTCGCCCCAGGTGGTGGCGGCGAGTTTCGGCCCGATCAATTTTTCGGCGGCCGCAGCCACCTCCGGCGCCTGATAAATGTCATCGAGCATTAATTCTATGCTGTTCACCACATCCGTCAGATCGAAGGCTTTCTGCGCGTCGGTGAGCGAAAGGAAGGCCCAATTGGCATCCAGATCGTAAAACCCGGATTCGAACGTTCCCACTACGCGCAGACGTATGTAGCTGGGCCGCGGTCCGAATGGCGTCAACTCGCCGTTAGGAACCAACAGCTGCACTTGCTTGCCGGTGACGGCTCCGATATTTTCCGCGAGTCGCGAGCCGAGCACGATTCCAGGCAAGTCGCTCGAAGTCCGCAGTCCTTCAAGCGATCCGGTCTTCAGGTGCTTCAGTGTATCCGCGATGGGCGAACCTGGACGTACATCGACGCCCTTGATTGCCGCACCCGTGCCGTTTATCGGCCCACTGATATACCCACTCTCATAAAGCGCCGGGGCCGCCGATTTCACATGCGGAATCCGCGCCAGCTTCGGAGCCATTTGTTCCCAATGCTCGATGCCGGTGCCGGGTTCTTTCTCGAGAATCGAAACGTGGGCGGTCGCGCCCAACAGATTACGCTGCAGCGTATCTCGAAAGCCATTGTTGATAGCCAGCGCAATCACCAACGCCATTACGCCGGCGGCCACACCAATCACTGAAATCGCTGTGATGACCGAGATCACCACCTGCTTGCGCTTGGCGCGCAGATAGCGGCGGGCAATGAAGAGCTCAAACATTTAGGGTGCGATGCGGCGTAGCTTCTCCGCGAGGCCGATCTCGCCCTCGGGACGCAGCAGCGGGAACAGAATCACGTCTCGGATAGAACGCGAATTCGTCAGGATCATGGTCAGGCGGTCGATTCCGATACCTTCGCCGCCGGTGGGCGGCATGCCATAAGACAGCGCGCGGATGTAATCCTCATCCATCTGGTGCGCTTCTTCGTCGCCCGCGGCTTTCAGCTCCAGCTGCGCCTCGAAGCGGCGCCGCTGCTCCTGCGGGTCGTTCAATTCGGTATAGGCGTTGCCGATTTCCATACCGGCCGCGTAAATCTCGAAGCGCTCGACGAATGCCGGATCGCTCTGCTTTATCTTCGAGAGCGGCGAGACTTCTACCGGGTAATCGTAAATGATGGTGGGCTCGATCAGCGTGGGCTCTACGGTTTTCTCGAACGCTTCGACGAGCGCGTGCCCCCGTAGCGGTATTTCCGCGCCAACCGCTTCCAGCATCGACACGCGCCGGATGTTTCCGAAATCGAGCGTATGGCCTTGCCACTCGACTACGCTCGAGCCCGTCGCATCCAGCGCCGTCTGCTTCAGGAATTCGCACGTGAAGTCCATCAGGCCTTGGTAGTCGGTATAGGCCTGGTAGAACTCCAGCATGGTGAACTCCGGATTGTGCTGCGTTGAAACGCCTTCATTGCGGAAATTGCGGTTGATTTCATAGACCCGCTCCAACCCACCCACAATCAGCCGCTTCAGATACAACTCGGGTGCAATGCGCAGGTATAGATCCACGTCCAGGGTGTTGTGATGCGTGACGAACGGCCGCGCGGCGGCGCCGCCGTAGAGCGGTTGCATCATAGGCGTCTCCACTTCCACAAAGCCGCGCGCTTCCAGTTGCCGCCGCAAGGACGATAT
>JBDTTL010000329.1:0-5189 GCA_039930665.1 Acidobacteriota bacterium | reverse complement strand
ACAATTCTCGAACAACACCTGAGGCAGCCAACTGGCGCTTGCGGGCGGTTGCAGGTCGCCGTTGCGGGCAAAAGATATTGATCTCGCCGTCGATCTAAATGATATGATCGGAGACAAGTGACTCGCCTCACTCTACTAGGCTCCACGGGGTCCATCGGCACGAGCACACTGGATGTCGTCCGCCGCTGGCCTGAACGCTTTGGAATCTTCGCTTTAGTGGCCGGCCGAAACGTAGATTTACTCGCCCGGCAGATCGCCGAGTTTCATCCGAAAGTGGCAGTGGTCGCCGACGAGCGCGCGCTGGTGGATCTCCGCGCGATCCTCAAAGCTAATGGCACACCCCTTCCCGAACTGGCGGCAGGCCCTCAAGCCCGTATAGCGGCGGCGTCAGCCCCCGAAGCCGGGTTCGTAATGTCGGCCATCGTAGGCGTGGAAGGTCTCGAAGCCACCTATCAGGCCGTTCGGCTTCGCAAGCGCGTAGGCCTTGCAAACAAAGAGGTTTTGGTCGCCAGCGGAAAGCTTGTAACGGATGCCATGCGAGCCTCCGGCGCCGAGCTGATTCCCGTTGACAGTGAGCATAACGGCGCCCACCAGTGCTTTCGCGCCGGATTGCGACGCGAAGTCTCGAAGCTGATCTTGACAGCCTCGGGCGGCCCGTTCCGCGAGACTCCGGCGGAGGATTTAAAATTTGTAACGCCGGAGCAGGCCTTGAATCATCCAACATGGAAGATGGGGCAGAGAATTACTATCGATTCAGCCACACTTATGAACAAAGGTTTCGAGGTGATCGAGGCCTGTTGGTTATTCAATCTCGCACCGAAAGAAGTAGAAGTGGTGGTCCATCCTCAATCCAAGGTTCACGCAATGGTGGAGTTTGCCGACGGCAGCGTGATGGCCCAGGTCTCGGCCACGGATATGCGCATGCCGATTCAGTACGCTCTTACCTATCCGGAGAGGGCCGAAGCACCCGTGCAGCGATTGGATTGGACCCAATCCGCCCGCTGGACCTTCGATCCGCCAGACTTCGTGAAGTTCCCGTTGCTGAAGCTGGCCTACCAGGCGCAGGAAACAGGGGGCTCGGCTACCTGTACTCTGAACGCGGCCGATGAGGTAGCCGTTGAGGCATTTCTAGCAGGGCGAATTGCTTATCCTGGAATCGCTGCCACGATCGCCGAGACCCTGGAGAGAGTTCCGGTGCGCGAACCCGGCTCGGTAGGGGAAGTGCTTGAAATCGACCGCGAATCGCGGGCCGTCGCTCGTGGCATTATGGAGAAGGGTGAGATAATGCGAACGCGCTCCTCGGCGAAGGAAACAACCGAACCGGCGCTGCACGCGTAAAAGAATATATGGCTCTGCTGCAAAACATTTGGTGGTATCTGGTTCTCATCGGAGTGATGATCCTGGTCCACGAATTCGGCCACTACTTCGCCGCACGCTTTTTCGATGTAAAGGTAGAGACCTTCAGCTTTGGCTTTGGGCCCCGCCTCTTCGGGTTCCGACGTGGCGAGACCGACTTTCGCTTCTCCCTCATCCTGTTCGGCGGGTACGTGAAAATGACCGGCGAACAGTTGGGCGACGAAGGCGGCGCCGATCCCCGGGCGCTCACCTCCAAGCCACGCTGGCAGCGACTGATAATCGCGTTTGCCGGTCCTGCGATCAACATCGTGCTGGCTATCGCACTCCTCAATGGATTATTCATGGTGCACTACGAAAAGGTGCCGAACCCACACTCTCCGGTGATCGGGTATCTGGCATCGGATGGCGCCGCAGCCAAGGCCGGAATTCGAATGGGAGATAAGGTCGTCCAGATCGACGATACGACTGACCCAACGTGGGAACAGGTCGCGATCAAGAGCGCGATGAATCCCAAGCAGCCGCTTGACGTCTGGGTGATGCGCGGTGGCGAACATCTTCACTTCACCCTCACTCCGGCGCTCGAAGAGAAACAGAGTATTGGGAATGCGGGCTGGCAGCAGGAATCGGAGATCGAAGTCGCCGGCGTGTTGAAAGATATGGACGGCGCGCGTGTAGGCCTGGAGCGGGGCGACATTCTGGTGAGCGTCAACGGGCAGCCGCTGCGTTCGATCGTCCGCCTGAACGAAATCGAAAATGAGACTAGCGGCGCACCTCTGGATCTGGTCTACTCGCGCAACGGCCAGGAGCATGAGGTCAAGGTGACGCCCGCCAAGCGTGACATTGAAGGACAGGGTGGTGCGCGCTGGATGATCGGTCTGACGCTGCAGCCCAGAGTTGAGATCACCAAGCTGGCCTTTCCAGAGGCTCTGGCCGAATCCTGGCGCCAGAACCTGCTCAATACGCAACTGATCATGAAGTCGCTCGAAAGCATCGTGGAGCGCAAGATGTCGGCGAAGTCGCTGCAAGGTCCCATCGGCATCGCGCAGCTGTCGGGCGACGCGGCGCGCGAAGGCCCCATCCCCTATTTCCTGCTGATGGCTGCGGTCAGCCTCAATCTCGCGATCTTCAACCTGCTGCCCGTCCCGATCCTCGATGGCGGCGTGATGCTGATGCTGTTTGTCGAGATGCTGCTGCGCCGCGACCTGGACATGAAGGTAAAGGAAACCGTAGTCAAGGTGGGCTTCGTGTTCCTGATGTTCGTAGTAGTCTTCGTGATCTACAACGATATCTCGAAGATCTTCCCGGCCGGATAAACGCGGATCTCTCGCAAAGCAATGTTCTCCGCGTCGCGAATCGCGTGCCACTCTTCGTCGGCATTGAATCTATCCCAAGCCTGGGCGCGCGCTTCCAGCGTACCGAAAGGAATCACATATACCGTGCCACCGTTTGTGCGCTCCAGCGACACCGGATGGATACCGTTGCGACGCAGGGCCTCGGCCGGCGGCAGGGCACTGCCGTGGGCGTAGACGCGGCGTTCCCATATGCCCACCCGATTGGGCGCGATAGCGGTCGCGACGGCGGCAGAGCCGGCCAAACCGCAGGATCCGGCCAAACCGCAGGCAAACTGGCGTCGGCTAAGGCGCATGTCTCGATTGTAGAATGGGACACATGCCGAAAATCCTGGTAACCGGGGGTGCCGGGTACATCGGTTCCATTACAACCCGCCACTTGTTAGAGCGCGGTTTTGAAGTAACAGTGATCGACGACCTTTCCCGCGGCCACCACGGAAACGTCGCGCCGGAACGATTGCACGTCCTCCGCCTGCAAAACTCCGGCGGGGTCGCGCGACTGCTCGATGGCGCGGATGCCGTAGTTCATTTCGCGGCCTATAGCGCAGTGGGCGAATCCATGCGCGAGCCCGAGCTGTATTTTTCCAATAACGTGGGCGGCACGGTATCGCTGCTCGAAGCCATGGCGCAATCCGGCGTGCGCCGCCTGGTGTTTTCCTCCACCGCCGCCGTCTATGGCGATCCGGAAAAGGTTCCAATCCCTGAAGACGCGCGCATTGCGCCCGTTAACCCTTATGGAGAATCCAAGGCCATCGTCGAAAAGATTCTTCGCGATCTCGACCATTATCGTAGTCTGCGGTCCATCGCTCTGCGCTACTTCAATGCTTGCGGCGCCGAACCCGACGCAGGCTTAGGCGAAGCGCACAACCCTGAGACCCACCTAATCCCGCTGCTATTCCGCGCCATCGCAACCGGCGAGCCTGTCCAGATTTTTGGCGACGATTACGCCACCACCGATGGCACCTGCATCCGCGATTACATCCACGTAAGCGATCTGGCAACGGCACACCTGGCCGCACTCGATCACCTGATGGGGGGAGGCGCCTCGGGCGCATTCAACGTCGGCACCGGCAAAGGGCTGACCGTGATGGAGGTCCTGCAGGCCGTGGAGCAAGTCACCGGCAAGCGTGTGCCGCATAAAATCGCTCCTCGTCGCGACGGCGATCCCACCGAGTTGGTTGCGGACTCGACGCGTCTCCGTAATACGCTGGGCTGGGAGCCGCGGCATAGCGAGATTCACGAAATCGTGCGCGACGCCTGGGCCTACTTTCAAAAACTATGAGAGGGTGAAGCCGGCTTGCGCAACGCTTGCGCAGCGCCCGACAACTTAGAGGCAATGGAGTAGCATAGAAACCATGAAGAAATTCATCTTTGCAGCGCTCTTAACCGGCCTCGTAGCCGTTTCCGCACCCGCACGCGATCTCGAGATCTATTGGGTAGACGTAGAGGGCGGCGGCGCCACGCTCATCGTTACTCCCGAAGGGCAGTCGATGCTGGTCGATACCGGCAACCCTGCGTCCGACGATCGCGACGCTAAGCGCATCTTTCGCGCCGCGCAAAAAGCCGGGCTCAAGAAGATCGACTACCTATTTATCACGCATTACCACGGCGATCATATCGGCGGCGCGCCGGCTCTCGCCAAGCTGATCCCCATCGAACATTTTCTGGATCACGGCGAGTCCATCGAGGCCCAGGACCCTCGCAGCGGCAAGATTTGGGACGCCTACAAGGCCTTGGCCGACGGGAAGCGCACTACTCTGAAGCCGGGCGACAAGTTGCCGCTCAAAGGAATGGACGGTGTGGTGGTGGCGGCCAACGGCCAAGTCATCGCCTCGCCGGTCAAGGGCGCGAGCGGTGGCGAAAATCCTTACTGCAAAGACGCGCAGCAGAAGCCGCCCGACACCACCGAGAACCAGCGCAGCGCCGGATTCCTGCTGACCTATGGAAAATTCAAGTTTCTGGACCTGGGAGATTTGACCTGGGACGTCGAGATGCGGCTCGCTTGCCCTGTAAACAAACTAGGCACGGTCACCTTGTTTCAGGCCACGCACCACGGATTCTTCAATGACTTCTCCGGCGCCCCGGCGCACGTGCTCGCGCTGAAACCGCAGATCGTAATCGTCAACAATGGTGCGACCAAAGGTTGGCAGAATTCGGCATGGGAAACTGTCCAGAAGATACCGGGTCTGGAAGATGTGTGGCAGTTGCATCAGGCCATGGGACCCAACCGCGATCACAACGTGAAGCCGGATCAGATCGCGAACCTGGAAGCGACTCCGCATGAGGGCCAGTGGATCATGGCGTCGGTAACGCGCGACGGCAAGATCACCATCACGAACGAGCGAACGGGGCTTAGCAAGACCTATACGGCTCGCTAGTCTCCTGTCCCTGAAATAAGTGAACTAAGTTAGACGGGGATTGGTCTAAGATTTAGGGAGATCTTAGATGCGGACTGGGCGGCCCAAACAGCCATTGATATTGACC
>JBDTTL010000328.1:0-5222 GCA_039930665.1 Acidobacteriota bacterium | reverse complement strand
CGCCGCACAAATCACGATTACCGCGCACGCGGAGTAGACGGATCGCCCAACCTAGCGTCTTGCCGATTCTGGCGGCGGGGTCAGACCTTGCGTGAGTTCGATATTGGTGCCCCACGGGTCCATTATGTAAGTGAGCCGTAGCGTGGGGGCATTGCCGCTGGTGCGGATGGCCGCATCCGTGTGAATTCCGTTGGCTTCCAGGCTCTTCACGAACTGATCGAGATTCTTCAGTTCAAATCCGATGTGATCGATCGCGCGCCCCTTAGTGGGAGCCTGCGGCGTGTCGCTTTTCGCGAGGGTAAGCTCCGAGCCCGGAAAATTTACGGTATCGTAGCGGCCGCGTTTTCCGGCGACGCCGCCGAAGTTCTTGACGTACCAGGCCTGCGTCTCGAGGGGATCCGGAACGAACATGTGAATGTGATGCATCGCGACCGGCGTGGCAATCGAAGATTCCTCGATAATCTCCACGCGGATGTCGTCGGGCGCGGTCAGAAACTTTTGCTTCGCATTGGCTCCCGCCTCGATCTTGAGGCCCGCGGCTTCCCATTTCGGCATCCAATCGGCAAGGTTCTTCACATGGAAACCGATGTGGTTAACGACCGATCCGACGGTGCCGTTGGTTGGATCCTGTTTCCGCAGGTTGATGAACATCCCTGGGAATTGCACCATCTGAATCTTCCCGTTGTGGACCAGGGTTCCGCCGAGCTGCGTCCAGAAGCGCTGCTGCGCCTCGACGTCGCGCGCATTGACGTGAACATGTCCAATCGACACACCCATCGCGTTGGGCGGTGCGAGTTGCGCCGAGAGCGGCGCGATGCTGAGAACGGCAATAGCGGCGAGGCCTTTAGTTCGCATAGGACACTACTATATCAGGCACTGCTGGGAATCGCCTGCCGGGCTTTCAGCGTGCACCGGCGCGGGCGGTTCCACTGGGGGAGACGCGGTTTGCCTGATGTAGACTGAACTTGAATGCCACTCGATATCACACGGCGCGGATTTCTGGGCGCTACTGCTGTGGCCGCGGCCCAGGCGCAGACGCCGCGCACGACGGCCAAACGCCCCAACTTGATTCTGTGCATGGCGGATGAACTGCGCGCCGAAAGCATTGCCTGCTATGGCCATCCGCTGGTCAAAACCCCCAACATGGACCGGCTCGCTGCCCAAGGGACGCGCTTTGCGCAGTGTCACGTTCAGAACACAGTCTGCGAGCCCTCGCGATGCAGTTTTCTGACTGGTTGGCCGGTGCACGTGCGTGGGCATCGCAGCCTCTACTACGGTCTTCATCCGGACGAGCCGAATCTGTTCCGCTATTTGAAAGAGGCCGGCTACGATGTCTTCTGGTTCGGCAAGAACGATCTGCTGGCGCCGGAGAGCTTTGCGCTAAGCGTCACGCACGCCGAAGCGGGCAAAGGCCCCACCATGTTCACGAAGAACTTATATCCGCTGGACGATCCGCACTACTACGCATTCCTGTTTGAAAAAGGAGCGGACCCGCGCCATACCAGCGACTACTCCTGTGTCCAATCGGCGACGGAAATCATGCAGCGCGAGGGCGACAAGCCGTTTTGCATTTTCTTGCCGCTGATCTATCCGCATCCGCCGTATTCCGCGCCCGCCGAATATCACGACAAGTACTCGCCCTCCGCTTTGGCCCCGCTGCGCCCGGCCAACACTCCCGGGCTTCCGCGCTTTCATCAGGCGCTGCGCAAGAAGATGCGGCTGGACCAATTGAATGACAAGGACTTCCGCCAGGTGCAGGCGGTCTACCTCGGAATGGTGAGCTACGCCGATTGGGTTCTGGGCGAACTGATGGAGTCCATCGAAAAAAGCCAGCGGACGAACGATACGGCCCTGTTTTATTTCGCCGATCACGGCGATTACGCCGGCGATTATGGGCTGGTGGAAAAGTGGCCCAACGCCATGCACGATCCGTTAACGCACATACCCCTGATCGCCCGCGTGCCGGGCGGCCAGCAAGGGCACGTGGCAAATGAGATCGTCGAGTTATTCGATGTAATGGCTACCTGTCTGGATTTGGCAGGCATTGAGGCGCGTCACACACATTTTGCGCGGTCGTTGATGCCTCAACTGAAGGGTGAGCCCGGCGATGCGGGACGCGCGGCTTTCTGCGAGGGAGGCTACAACACCAACGAGCCGCAATGTTTCGAACCGCTGGATTCGTTCAGTAGCGCGGATAACATCTATTACCCCAAAGTAGCCCTGCAAAACCAGCAGCCCGATACCATCACGCGTTCCTCGATGATTCGCACGCAGCATCACAAGTTGGTCTACCGCCCCGACG
The DNA here is from genome assembly GCA_039930665.1 of Acidobacteriota bacterium. Taxonomy (GTDB): domain Bacteria; phylum Acidobacteriota; class Terriglobia; order Bryobacterales; family Bryobacteraceae; genus Palsa-187. The sequence continues at coordinate 2,920 of JBDTTL010000328.1, read as the reverse complement.
ATCAAAGCGAGCTTTACGATCTTGCAAAGGACCCGCGGGAGTTGCACAACGTCTACGGGCAAGCCTCCTATCGTAAGATACAGAGCGACCTGTTTGTGCAGCTCATGAACTGGTACGTGCGGACGTCCGACGTCGCCCCGAAACAGTTGGACCCGCGCGGATTCCCGGCCTGATCGCTGGCCGGCGGCGGTTTCTCAGACGGTTTTTTCTATCACCATAAAGGTGATGTCGTCAGTTTGCGGCATGGCTTGCGTAAAGTCTGCAATCGTCTTCAAGATTGCATGCTCGACGGCGCGGCCTCCCGCAGGCGCTTCCCTCTCGATGATTTCCAGCAGCCTTTCATCTCCGAACATTTCTTCCTGTGGGTTTTCGGCGTCAGTCAGGCCGTCGGAATAAATAAACAGGAGGTCTTTCGTGTCGAGATGAAGTTTGCGGGATGGAAAGCTTGCCGAGTCGAACATGCCCAGCGCGAAAGCCTCCGGACCCAGCTTTTCGATCTTTCCGGTGGCGGAGCGGAATACATAGGCAGGACTGTGCCCCGCACTGATAAACTCGCCAACGCCATCAGGGCGCAGCAAGAAAAGGAAGAGCGTCACGAACTGGAACGGAAGAGACTTCTCGCGAAGCAATTGGTTCACGCGCTCTAGGACGTCCCGCGGCTGAGTGCCGGAGCGAAACTCCATATTGAGCGCACCCAGTACCATGGAACTGAGCAGAGCGGCGGAGATACCTTTGCCGGAGACATCCGCGAGAACTCCCATCCACTCTCCCGAACTCAGTTGCAGGAAATCGTAAAAGTCACCGCCCACGTAACGAGTGGGATTGTTAAAAGCATGGATACTAAAGTTTTCGAATTGCGGGAGGGAGCGGGGTAGCAGGCTTTCCTGAGTTTCTTGCGCCAGGGTCAATTCCTCCTCGCTTTTCTTTTGTTCCGCCAAAGTTTTGAGGCGGATTACCTCGCGGCTTGCTTCCAGCGCCCACACCGTATCTTCCAGCAAGCGGCGGTTTCTCTTCGCGGCGCTGTGCAGCAGCCGCACTTCTAGAATGTTGCGAACGCGTACCCGTAGTTCGGCCAGATCGAACGGTTTGCTTACAAAATCCTTGGCTCCCGCTTCCAGCGCGCGGAGCTTGTGGTCCGGCTGCGCGGTAATGACTAGGACCGGCAGATAGCCCTCAGCTTCAATCTCCCTCAGCCCCTCCATTACCTCGAAGCCGTCCATGACCGGCATCTGGAGATCCAGCAGAATCAGGTCGTAGCCGTTATCGCGGTACATATCACAGACGGCTTCCGGATCCGTCGTCGAGTCGACGGAGCTATAGCCGGCGACGCGCAACATACCTTCGATTAGCAACACGTTGGCTTGCTTATCGTCGACCACCAGGATTTTGGCGCTGAGGATATCGCTTTGACTGACCATGGCTTCGGTTCGGTCTTAGTTGCCGTGAACGGCTTCTTGTTCCGCGAATTTAAGCGCCATTTCGAGGGTTTCCATGAACTCAGAGACCTTGATGGGTTTAGTCAGGTAGTGGAAGAAGCCGGCCTGCAAGCCCTTTTCGATATCGCGAGGCATCGCATTTGCGCTGAGGGCAATCACGGGGATGTGTGCGGTCACCGGATCTTCGCGAAGGATCTTGAGGGCCTCAATGCCGCTGATACCGGGCAGATTGATGTCCATGAGAATCAGCGCCGGTTGGTGGTCGCGCGCAAGTTGAATTCCGGTATTTCCATCTCTCGCACTAAGCAGGCGGATATCCGGACGCCGCGCGATCAACTGTTCAATCAGTTTCAGATTCGCGGGGTTATCCTCAACGTAGAGCAGAGTTCGCTCGGGCACACCGTGAGGGATCTGCATTTCTGCGATTCCCAGGGGCCGGTCGGTATCGGCTTCCAGTTGCGGTTCATCGGTTGAGTTTAGTTCGAACCAGAAGACGCTCCCCAGGCCGACGGTACTATCGACGCCAATCACTCCTCCCATCATTTCCACCAGCTTCTTGCTCATCACTAAGCCGATGCCCGTTCCTTCTTCCGTGCTCCGCTCTTGTCCCAAACGGTTGAACGGCTGAAAGAGCTGCTTCAATAATTCGGGAGGCAGTCCCAGGCCCGAGTCAGTTACACTCACGCGGAGGCGCCCCGGCGCGCTCATGGCGCAATCCACCGTCACCGTCCCGTTCGGCTGGTTGTATTTGATGGCGTTTGAAAGAAGATTGATAAGTACCTGCTTCAAACGAGTCCGGTCGGCATCGACGAAAAATGGTGTGGCGGTATTGGGAAAGGTCATCCGGATGCCGCGCTTCTGCCCCTGTGGCTCGATCATGGCCTGACATTCCAGCAGGACCTCGGACAGTGATGTCGGCTCCCGGGATAGCGCTAGCTTGCCGGACTCGATCTGCGCGAGATCGAGAATTTCATTGATCAGTTCCAGCAGATACCATCCCGCATTGAGAATCTGGTCGATGCTGGCGGTCTGCGAAGGCGTAGGCGGGGGAGTATCCGAATTCATGAGCTGCGCGAAACCGAGGATCGCGTTGAGCGGCGAGCGGAGTTCATGGCTCATACTGGACAGAAAATCCGATTTGGCGAGATTCGCCTTTTCCGCGGCGGCCCGGGCTCGCTCTAATTCGACATTATTTTCGTTGAGCGTGCGCTCAATACGCTTGCGTTCCGTAACGTCGCGGGCGGCGGCGAACACTCCCTGCAGCTTGCGGTCGCGATCGTGAAAGGTGGTCGCGTTATAAGAAACCACCGTCTGCTTGCCGTCCCGCGCGCGCGCGGTGAGCTCATAATCGGTGACCTTGCCTCCGCTCAGTACTCGCTTGATACCCGCTTCGGCGCGGTCGGGATCGGTAAAGTAATTCTTGAAGGGTGCGCCGATCAGTTCGTCGCGCGTGCAGCCGGTGAGCGCCTCCATTTGCTTGTTGA
>JBDTTL010000327.1:0-5258 GCA_039930665.1 Acidobacteriota bacterium | reverse complement strand
GCCGTTCATGACGCGCTCGACACCCGAGGGCGCACGCGACTATCTGATTCCCGCGCGTGTCAGTCCCGGCAACTTCTATGCGCTGCCGCAGTCGCCGCAGATCTTCAAGCAACTGCTGATGGTCGCGGGTTTCGACAAATACTTTCAGATCGTGCGGTGCTTCCGCGACGAGGACCTGCGCGCCGACCGTCAGCCCGAATTCACCCAAATCGACTTGGAGATGTCCTTCCCGCAGCAGGAAACCATCTACGAAGTGATCGAGCGGATGCTGAAGGCCGTTGTGAAAGCAGCGGGAGTCGAGATGCAGATCCCGATGCCGCGCCTCACCTACGCAGAGGCCATGCGCTCTTACGGCAGCGACAAGCCCGACTTGCGCCTTCCACCGTTCCACTGCGTGGAAGATTTATTCAAAGGCGAGGGGTTGACGACGGAAGGTCTGCCGCTGGTAGCCATTCGCATCCCCAAAACTGGAACCGTTAGCCGCAAGGAGCGCGACGAGCTCAAAGCTTTCGGCCAGGAGCGCGGCCTACGCGTTTTCGACGATGCCAAGCGTCTCGAGCGCGACTTCCCCGCCGCCATGGCCGAGGTCCGCCAGCGCACCTGCGCCACTGACGAAGACTTACTGATTCTGTGCGGTTGGGCCGGAGAAGGCAAAGGCCAGCGTCCCGAAGATACTGTGCTCCTGGCAGCCGGCCATCTGCGCCTGCAGGCCGGCCAAAAATATAACGATCGCCATCAATTGCTCGATCCCAAGGATTTCCGCTTCCTGTGGGTGGTCGACTTCCCCATGTTCGAATGGGACGAAGAAGAGAACCGCTGGAACGCGGCCCATCACCCGTTCACCTCGGTGCATGATGAGGATCTCGAAAAGCTCACCACCGATCCCGCCCATTGCCGCGCGAAGTCTTACGACGTCGTGCTGAACGGCACCGAGCTAGGTTCGGGCTCGATTCGTATTCACCGCCGCGACGTGCAGGCGCAGGTGTTTGCCGCACTTGGCCTCTCCGACGAAGAGGCTCGCCACAAGTTCGGATTCTTGTTGGATGCACTTGAATACGGCGCACCGCCCCACGGCGGCATTGCACTAGGACTCGACCGCCTGGTGATGCTGCTGGCCGGGGAGACTTCCATTCGCGACGTGATTCCCTTCCCGAAAACCGCCAAGGGGACAGATCTCATGTGCGAAGCGCCGTCCGATGTACCCGAGCGCGCGCTCCGCGAGTTGGGCATTAGCATCCGCAAGAAGTAAGCGCGGATCGGCGCGCCAGATGCTCTAGTCGTTCCGCAATGTGATCGCGGGATCGATTCGTGTCGCCTCGAGCGCCGGAATGAGACACGCGAGCCCCGCGACCCCGGCCAACAACAGCGCGGCGCCCAGAAACGACAGGGAGTCTATTTCACGCGAGCCGACCAGAACGCTCCTCAGCCAAATAGAGATTGCCACGGCGCCCGCGAGTCCGATCCCGATCCCGATTCCAGTTGGGGCCATTCCTTTCGCAATGATTAACCGCAGCACGTCGCCGCGGCTCGCGCCCAGCGCCATCCGTAAGCCGATCTCACTTCTCCCCTGTGTTACCGCGTAAGCGTTCACGCCGTAAATCCCCAATGCAGCCAGGATCAGTGCCACCAGCGCAAAGGAGCTCATGAGCGCGGTCTGAAAGCGCGGCTCAGCGGACTGGTTTTCTAGCCTCTGCTCCAGAGTCCCAAGCTGCTCGATCGGTTGCTCGCGATCGATCGCCAGAAACTCACTGCGCAGTTCCGGAGCCAATGCCGTCGGATTCGCGTCTGTGCGCGCCGCGAACCACACACCCCGCGACCAAGGATTCTGCGGATGCGGCACATAGATCACGGGCTTCTGATCCGAGAAAGGCTCGTCCAGCTTCACGTTCCCCACCACCCCGACGATCTCGACCGTCACCGTTTCCTCGCCGTTTTGCCAGCGCATCGGCCGGTTCAACTTAAGGCGCTGCCCGACCCCGTCCTGGCCCGGAAAATAGCGGGTCGCAAGAGCCTCGCTGACGATTGCCACCAGGGGTGCGCTTTCATTGTCCGCTTGCGTAAAAATACGCCCGCGCTTCAACGGGATTCGCATCGTTCGGAAATAATCCGGACCGACGGCGGCATAAGGTGCGCTGGGGCGTTCCGCTTCGCTGCGCGCCGAGGAGACTTCTGAATCGAAGCGCACTTCCATATTGTTGAGAAGCGGCAGGCTGGTAGCCACCGCCACGCTCCTGACGCCCGGCAGAGCCGCGATCCGCTCGACTCCCTGCTGATAAAAGCGCAGCGCCTGCTCCGCGTCAAACTTCGCCGCCGGCAGCAAGAGGCGAACCGTCATCACATTCTTAGGATCAAAGCCGGGATTCGCTGCCGTAAGATCGCGGAGGCTGCCGATCATCAGCCCTGCGCCGGCCAGCAATATCAGCGCCACGGCCGCCTCTGCCATAATCATGGCTTGCCGCATCCGCTGGCTTTTCTTTCCACCCGTCGAGCCGCGGCTGGAATTCTTGAGAGCCGACTGAATGTCGGCTCGCCCCACCAAGATTGCGGGCGCCAGTCCAAACAGCAGACAACTGACCAGGGAAATCGTCAGTGCAAACCAGATCACCGGCATGCTCAGTTCCAGCAACCCGCCGGGAATTGCGTTGGAGGGTACGATTTTAGGAGCGGCCCGGATCAAGGCCCAGGCGATCGCCAGACCAAGCCCGCCGCCGCCCAATGACAAGAGCACACTCTCGGTGAGGAGTTGCCGCGCCAGCCGGCCCCGCGTGGCGCCCATCGAAACCCGCAACGCAATCTCCCGCTCCCTGCCGGCGGCCCGCACCAGGAGTAAGCTCGCCACGTTCGCACAAGCAATCAGCAGGACCAGACCCATGGCGCCGCTCAGGAGCAGCAGGCGTGTGCGGAAGGTTCGGCTGAGCAAGAACTCCTGAAAATTTTCAACCCGAACTGTCCAGCCCTTGTCGTTGTCCGGATAGCTTTTTTCGAGCGTGCGTGCGATCACCGCCATCTCCGCGCCGGCGCTGGCTAGGGGCGCCCTGAGGCGGGCAAAGGCGACAATATTGTGAAAAGCGCGATCATGCACATTTAAGGAAACGGGGACCCATATATCGTGCGGCCGCCACCAGAACTGAAAAGTGGGCGGCGCGACGCCGACAATCGAATAAGGAACCGCATCTACATAGATCGTGCGCCCCAGCACGTGCGGATCGGCGCCCAGGTCTTGCTGCCATAAGCGATGACTGATCACAGCCGATCGTGCCGCCCCGGCGGGCCGATCCAGTCCGTCTTCATCCGGCAGAAAGTCGCGCCCGAGTTCAGGGACGACGCCTAGGGTGCGGAAAAAACTCGCGCTCACTCGGGCGCCCGAGATCTGGCGCGGGCGGTCTCCTCCGGTCAGCACGAAGGACGTGGGCATCCAAGCGGCGAAATCGCAGAGAGATTTCGCCTGCGCCCGCCAGTCCATGAAGTCCGCGGCGGAGGCATCGCTGACACCGCCCTGACTGTCATGGCTCCAGACAAACGCCAGCGTTTCCGGATGCGGGTACGCAACGGGGTGGAGTAGCAACCCGTCCACGATGCTGAACATGGCGGAGTTTGCTCCGATGCCCAGCGCCAGCACCAAGATGATGCTGCCCGTCACAAACGGCGTACGTAGCATCATACGCGCGCCGAAGGCCGCATCCTGGCGAAGATCAGCTAAGAGAGACATCAAAAAGAATAGCTTCCCACTTTCTTCCGAACATGCGCAGTGGAGTAGCCAGTCACAGCGACTGCAGGGCCTTGTCCGCTGCTACTCTCCGGACTGGAACAGGCCGAAACGCCAGGCACCAGACGACCCAGGCGCCCAGTTGCACCAGCATCAGAAACACATTCGGTATGGAACTATTCTGGGCAAAATGTTTCACACCGTAGGAAATCGCCGTTCCAGTTACCAGCACGCCCAGTCCGATACTCACCGAGACAAACTGGCGGTCGCGCTGGCGGTTCGCGATTAAGGTTCCCCACAAACCCAGATTCATGATCGCCGCTCCGAAGTTCAGGAGTTCGCTGGTGCTGTTGAACCACGCCCCCTTTGGCCAGGTTTGAGATCCCATGGGAAAGAGAAGGAACGGCAAAAGTATTGCAGCGGCCACCACTCCGCTGAGAACTCGGCCTGTGCGCACCCGGGAGGCGCCTTCCGGGATGCTCCTATACGTAAGGACGATCACCAGAATGAATCGGAGTAGATCCACAATAACGTCGTTGCCCCAATAAAGGCGCGCATACAGCCTCATGGCGGCTTTGAGCGACTCGTTATTGAGCTGCGCCGGATCGTTGTAAAGGAGATTCAGACCCGTGAGTGTCAGGGTTGCCATCAGTTCCCATGCCACATAGAACAGGACAACCCAAAATTTCCGGAAGGGGCCACGCAGGAGCAGGATCAGGACTAGCAGTAGTGCCAACCCGTTGCAGACCGCCAGGAAGCTAATCAGGTAAGTCATGCGTTCGCGCCAAGCAGAGGGGCTTGGCGCAACAAATAGCTAACCCTACAAGCCAGCGGCGCGCAGTGAATCACCGAATCGGGTTTCACCGCTACGGGAATACCTCTAGGCGACGTTAGTATCGCCGACAGGAGGCGGTCCGGAAGCGATGTTCGTGTCACCGACGGGAGGTGGTCCAGAAGCGATGTTCGTGTCACCGACGGGAGGCGGACCGGATGCGATGTTGGTGTCACCGACGGGAGGTGGTCCAGAAGCGATGTTCGTGTCACCGACGGGAGGTGGTCCGGAAGCGATGTTCGTGTCGCCAACGGGAGGCGGACCGGATGCGATGTTGGTGTCACCGACGGGAGGCGGACCAGAAGCGATGTTGGTATCGCCGACGGGAGGCGGACCGGATGCGATATTAGTATCGCCCACAGGAGGGGGTCCGGAGGTAACCAGCACGCTACCGTCATTTGTTGTTAGCCCGTGGACATCGATCCACGCATAGGCACTCACGCATACGAGCGCCAAAACAAATATCGTCAGAATTGAAATACGCTTCACAGTTCACCAACCTTTGAAACTATAAGAATTTGATTACTAGTACCTTGTAGAGCAAGGAGCTAAGATCAATACCTTATAGTATCTCTTCAAGATGCGTAGTGAGTATAAGGGTTTTCCCTTAGTGGGTCAATAGGTTGGCGACAATCAGACGAAAGATAGGTGAAAGATAGACAATGTAGGGGTGATATATCGGGAAGATCGACTAACTAGCTGAAAGTATTAGGCTTTCTT
>JBDTTL010000326.1:0-5277 GCA_039930665.1 Acidobacteriota bacterium | reverse complement strand
CACCAGCGCACCCCGTGGGTTCGTCGAAACTCTTGATGCGCAGATACCCAATTCCGGGCTCGATCTGGAAAACGCGATCCACACTGGGCGCATCGATAAGTTCGGGCGAGAGCGTCAGGCGAAATGCGCGCCCGTTGCCGGGCTTGCGGACATCGAGCACCACCGCCTGCTGGCGCGCCTGGGAGAGCAACTGCACCAGTTGATCCGGCACCAGAGGCCCGACGGGAATATTGTTGATGGCAAGAATCTCGTCACCGGCGCTCAAGCCGGATTTCGCAGAGGGCGACCCCTCCATGGTTTGCAGAATGGTAACCTGCCCGGGGTTGATGCTGACGATGGTTCCGAAGCCCTTGGACTCGCTTCTTTGCATCTGCTGAAGTTGCTGGAACTGATCCGAATCGAAAAATATCGAGTGCGGATCAAGGGTGCGCAGCATGCCGGGGATGGCGCCCTGGTAGAGTGCCTGGTCAGGCGAGATGGGGTCGGCCGCCTGCTGGTCCAGAATCGTGTACACATCCAGTAGTTTCTTAAGATCGTCCGCAAGTCCGGCAGCGGGGTCGTCGTCAGCACGCAACGCCGGGGGCAGCAGCATCAATAACGCGATGAATGCCAGGTTGCGCATACTTACCTGTGAAAGCGGGTGGCTGCACGCTCGCGATGGCGCTCAAGCGCGAGATCGATCAGCCGGCCGATCAGCTCAGCATACGGCACCCCCGCCGCTTCCCACATTTTCGGATACATGCTGATGGACGTAAAGCCCGGGATAGTGTTGGGTTCGTTGATATAAAATTTACCGGTGGCCGTTTCGAGCAGGAAATCCACGCGCGCCATTCCCTCACAGTGAACCGCTTGATAGCAAGCGACAGCGAGACGCTGGACCTCGCGGGTTTGCCCAGGCGTCAGGTCCGCCGGCAGTACCGTTTTCGAAGCGCCCAGCAGGTACTTGTCCTCATAATCGTAGAACTCGCGCGAAGGCAGGATTTCGCAGGGGATCGCCGCGACCGGATTGTGATTGCCGAGCACGGAGCATTCGAACTCGCGTCCTTCTATGCCGCGCTCGACCACGAGCTTGCGATCGAACTCTCCGGCGAATTCCAAGGCCCGAGCTAGCTCATCCCGGGTCTTCACCTTCGAGATTCCTACCGATGAACCCAGATTTGCGGGCTTTACGAACATCGGGAACGGCAGACACGAACAGATTTCGTCGAGGTTATATTCGCCGCGCGCGAGCACCACGAACTCCGCCACCGGCAGGCCGCGCTCGCGTAATAGCCGTTTGGTTACTTCCTTGTCCATGGCCACCGCCGACCCCAGAACGCCCGCGCCGACATACGGCAGACCGGCCAGTTCGAGCAGGCCCTGGACGGTGCCATCTTCGCCGAAGGTGCCGTGGAGCACCGGAAAAACTACGTCGATGTCGGGATTGCCGCCAGGTTCAGGCGAGATAGCACGCGGCTCCCAGCGGCCGTCCGGCGTGATGAAAATGCGCTGGACTTCATAGCGCTGAGGGTCCATGGCGGCAATGATGGATTCGGCGGAGCGCAGCGAAATTTCATGCTCGCCGCTGCGGCCTCCATAGAGTACGGCGACTCGAAGCTTCATAAAATTCGCTTCCCCAAGGCGCTGGTTGCGAGCTCTACGGCCAACAAAGCGGTGCGATTGGCCTCATCAAGCACCGGGTTCACTTCCACGATTTCGAGCGAAGTCATGCGGCCGCTATCGCCCACGAGTTCCATCGCCAAGTGCGCCTCGCGATAGGTAATACCGCCGCGCACCGGAGTGCCGACGCCCGGCGCTTCCCGTGGGTCGACGGCGTCCATATCAAACGATAAATGGAAACCGGCGGTGCCCACGCTGACGATCTCGATGGCCTCGCGGATCACAGCGGGAAGGCCGCGCTCGTCGATGTCGCGCATGGTGAACGGATGGACGCCAGCGCCGCGAACGTTGAAACGTTCGACATCGTCTATGCTGCGCAGGCCAATCAGCGCGACCGAGGCGGGCTCGACCTGTGGCGCAGGCCCGCCGATGTGCGTCAGCTCATCGGGCCCAAGCCCGATGCAGCAGGCCAGAGGCATGCCGTGTACGTTCCCGCTGGGACTGGTCTCTGGCGTATTCATGTCGGCGTGCGCGTCGATCCAGATCAGACCCAGCTTGAGCTGGGCTTTGCGAAAGTACCGCGACATACCCGAGACGGTACCGATCGCGATGGAGTGATCGCCGCCCAGGACCACGGGGACGCGGCCGTTGTCGGCGGCTTGTTCCACCATCTCCGCAAGCCGTGTACAGGTGTGGGCGATCTGCGGCAAATAGCGGGCTCCCGGGTTCCCCACAGGAAGGCTCTCGGGTTGATCCACAAGAACATTTCCCAGGTCCTCGACTTCATAGCCGAGTAGAGTGAGTTTTTCGTTGAGGCCTGCCAGACGCAGTGCGGACGGACCCATATCGACGCCGCGGCGTCCGGCGCCCAGATCCATCGGCGCACCGATGATGGCGATGTGAGATTGTTTCATGCGTCGGTTACGGTCGCGTGCGGTACAGCATGCGTGGAAAGGCGGTGGTTTCTCGAATATGCTCCAGGCCGCACATCCAGGCGACGAATCGTTCCACGCCCATTCCGAATCCGGAGTGCGGAACCGAGCCGTAGCGGCGCAAATCCAGATACCATTCAAAGTCCGCGGCGGGCAGGTTATGTTCCTTGAGGCGCTCGAGCAGCAAGTCCAGGTCGTGAATGCGCTGACCGCCGCCAATCACTTCGCCAAAACCTTCGGGCGCGATGAAGTCGGCGCCGAGCGCTACCTCCGGCCGATCCGGAGCAGGCTGGAAGTAGAAAGCCTTGACTGCCGATGGGAAGCGATCGATGATGACCGGCCGATCGAGATCGTCGGTGAGCAGGGTCTCGTCGGTATTGCCGAAGTCCATGCCCCATTGAATCTCACTGCCCTTCGACTGCAGCCTGAGCACGGCTTCGTCGTAGGTCATACGAGGAAACGGAGCCTGAATCGCCTCAAGCTTGGTGATATCGCGCTCCAGCGCCTTCAGTTCTTCCTTGCGGTGATCCAGAACACGGCCCACTACGGCAACAATCAGACCCTCGCCGATGCGCTTGACGTCTTCGAGATCGGCAAAGGCCATCTCGGGTTCTACCATCCAGAATTCCGTCAGATGGCGGCGGGTTTTGGACTTCTCGGCGCGGAACGTAGGACCAAAGGCGTAGGTTTTGCCGAACGCCATGATGTTGGCCTCATTATATAGCTGGCCCGACTGCGCCAAGTATACTTTTTCCTCGTCGAAATAATTCACCTCGAACAAAGTGCTGGTACCCTCGCATGCGGACGGCGTGAAAATCGGGGTATCCACCAGAATGAAGCCTTGAGAATCAAGATATTCGCGGATGCCCTTAATCACCTCATGCCGCACCAGCAGAGCCGCATGCTGGCGGCGGCTGCGCAGCCACAGGTGACGGTGATCCATCAGGAAATCGACGCCGTGCTCTTTCGGGGTGATGGGATAAGGGTGGTCTTCGGAGACACGCTGCAGGATATGCGCAGTCTCGACGTCCAGTTCGTAGCCGCCCGGCGCGCGCGCCTCGGCCCGGATCTTTCCGCGAATGGTGAGGGAGGACTCCTGGGTCAGATCCTTCAGCGCCTCGAAAAGCTCTTCCTGGAGCGCGCTCTTCACCGCGACGCACTGCAGAATGCCGGTGCCGTCCCGCATTTGCGGAAAACATATTTTGCCGCTGCGCCGCAGATTGTAAAGCCAGCCGGCAATTTCGACCGACTCTCCCACGTGCCGGCCCGCGTCGGCGATCGTTATTCTGGGTACGGCGGGTTCAGGATTCGTCATTTGGGTTCAGGTTTTCTAGCGTGTCAAACACCGTGCGCAACGTATCGAACGGCGGTCCCATATCGGTCACTTCGCGGAGCTCCAACAGGAGCGGATAGCGATTCTCCTGCGAGCGGAGAAGCTGCATGGTGCTGCCCCAGTCGATGTTTCCCTGCCCCGCGAGCGTCGGAAACAGGTGCATGTCTTCCTTCCCATTATTGTCGTGGATGTGCGTTGAGCGAATGCGGTTCTTGAGTGAGCGGTATGCGCTTTCTACGCCTTCGTTCATATGCGCGTGGCCCACATCCAGGCAGACGTTCAGTTTTAAGTGCGTGGTGTTGAGGAAGTACAGCAGCCGCTCGGCGCTCGCCAAGTCGTTCGGGGTATTTTCGAGCAGCACCTCGACGCCGCGCTGATGGGCAAATAGACTAATTTCCTCGAGCGCAGTGAACGCCGCCTCCACGGAACGCTCGTCGTATTCCTGTCCGGTGACGCCAATATGCTGGATCAAGTAACGGCAAGGAATGGTCTCGGCGACCTCCAACGCGCGCTTGATTTCATCCAGCATCGAAATGCGCTTGCTTTTTACAGGCTCGGTGATGTTAATCACCGCTTGAGGGCCGGAGCGTCCTGCGTGCTCATCAGTGTGCAGGGGCGAATGTAGCGAATGGAGTTTGAGTTCGGATTCGCGAAACCAATGCCCCAGCTCGGCGATTTGCGCGCGGTTGTGATAATCCAGATGCTGGCGTGCGCAGAATAACTCCACCAGCGGGATACCGGCCTCCCAAATCCGGTCAAGCCACACGTTGGTGAGACGATGGTTAACCAGCAGGTACGTCGAGAGGGCGCGTTGCATGAGGCTAGAGTTCTAGTATCCCGCAGCTTTGCCGACCCAGCGCGTATCAGCCGCGCCCTGCAGCCAGCCGCCGTCGCTGAGAATCGCGGAGATACGAGCCAGCACAATGCCAGGCGAGTAATCCACCTGATGGCCGCGGCCCTGCAACAGGGCAACCGTATCAGGCGAGATGCCGGGTTCGAGATACAGTATGTCGGGCTTCCATTGATGGTGAAAGCGGGGCGCGTCGACGGCGTCCTGGATGTTCATATGGAAGTCGATCACGTTGAGCAGCACCTGCAGCACCGCAGTAATGATACGTGGGCCGCCCGGTGCGCCCAGGACCATGTAAGGCTTGCCATCGCGCACGACGATCGTCGGTGACATCGCGGAGAGCGGTCGCTTTCCGGGCTCGATGGCGTTGGCCTCACCTTGTACAAGGCCAAACTGATTCGGCGCGTTTGGTTTCGATGTGAAGTCGTCCATTTCGTCGTTGAGCAGGAAGCCCAAGTCGGGAACGGTCACACCGCTGCCGTAGCCGTTGTTTAGCGTATACGTCACCGCGACTGCGTTCCCGGCGGCGTCAACGATCGAGTAGTGCGTAGTCTCGGTTCCCT
>JBDTTL010000325.1:0-5295 GCA_039930665.1 Acidobacteriota bacterium | reverse complement strand
TTCTTCCGAAGAGGTGTTCCAACTTGCCAAGGGCGGCAATCCGCGAGCCTTGCAAATCTTTGACTCGGTCGGCCTCGCGCTGGGGACTTTGCTCGCGACCCTGATCAACACCTTCAATTTCCCGCTTTACCTGCTGGGCGGCGGCATGACTGCTGCCTGGGAATTGTTCGAATCGTCGATGCGAGCCGAAGCCTCTCGCCGATCGTTCATCTTCCGCAAGAATCCGCCACGCGTTGAACGCGCGGGTCTCGGCGCAGACGCCGGGCTCTACGGCGCGGCCTATCTCCCGCTTCGAGCCTAAAAGGCCGGCAAGTCTACCGTTCGGCGCCAGATACTGGCGCGTCGGGCATGTGCCGGAAACGACGTGGCCCTCGCGCGACTACCGCACCAACACCTGGGATTTGAGATAGACTCTTTAGACGTTGTAGGTAACGGATGGCACCTGACCAAGGGAGACAAATTATGAGGCACGTCCACATCGACGGCAAGGGCAAAGCGGCACTGGTGTTCATAGCCACTGCTGCCAGCCTATTCGTTTATAGCGTTACGGGTGTAGCGCAAACGCCGAAACCAAAGCGAATCAATCGCGCTATCGAGCTTCTGGGAGAAGGCCAGCCGATTTATTACACTGGATCGCATTCCGGCACCAAGGGAACATTCGAGCAAGGCAAGGCGGACGCCCAAACGTGGGCGGATTACATCAGCTATGACATGGAAGCCGCACCCTATGACATAGAAGGGCTTTCGGCGTATATGCAAGGACTGGCGGCGGGCGGACCCACCCGGACCGGGCATCGCACACCGCCCGTCATCGTGAATGTCGCGGTCAGAGGAACCGACGAAGCCACCGTGCGCGCCAACTCGTGGATGTTCGAGCAGGTACTGGCCACCGGCGTCCATGGGATTCTCTTGTGCCACGCTACCACCGCGGGCGCGGTGAAAGCCTTCGTCGAAGCGGTACGCTATCCCAATCGCGAACAAGGTGTCGGTCCTGGAAAACTTCAGGAAGGCCGCCGAGGCGCTCACGGCGCCGCCACCGCGTCAAAAATCTGGGGAATTTCGAACGAAGAGTATCTGCAGAAAGCGGACGTTTGGCCGCTCAATCCCAACGGCGAGATTTTGCTGGGCGTCAAAATAGAAGACAAATACGCTTATGCCAACGTGGATGAAATCGTGAAGGTTCCCGGAATCGGATTCGGCGAGGGCGGCCCCGGCGATATGGCGCTTTCTTTCGGCTTCAAGCCAGGCGATCCCAAGGCGAAGGAAGTTCAGGATAAAATTTTTGCCGCTGCCAAAGCTCAACATGTATATTGGCTGGGAATTGGCGGAGGCAGAGGCGCCAATTTCGAAGCCATGATCGAACAAACGATCAAGGAAGGCCACATGGTGGGATCCGGCGAAGAAACCGCTGCGGCCGGCCGCAAATTCACCAAGAGGGCATTACCGTACTGAGGGCTGGTTTGACCGCTTCTCAGCCGGTGCCCCGCAGCGTTCAGCTTAGGGTGCACTGGCCAATCGCGCGCCCGCTACTTCTTGAGACCGAAGGCATACAGCCTCCCATCCCAGGTTGAGACGTAGACTTGGCCTCCGGCTATCACCGGCTCGCTGAAATGAGTCCAGCTATCGATTAATTTGTCGCTCGAATAGAGCTGCTTTTCCGTTTCGCCATCCAGCGCATATAGAATCGCATTGGTGATTGGAGTACTGCGGGTCTTCGCAGTCGCGCCTTGCCCCTGGGCGGTGTTTTCGCCGGTTTGCAGCGCATAGACCACCCCGTTCGCCACTACCGGCGGATCCGGCACATGCATGTCACGGGACATCCAGATGGGAACCAGCATTGGCGTGCCTTTACCTTTATCCAGGCGAACTTCGAAAGCCATGACGCTTCCCTGCTCCGGATCTCCATAGGTATATTGGAATTTCGGCGCCTCGTTAGAAGGCGGACCCCACAATGGCAACAACAACCACCTTCGGCCTTGCCCGTCCTGCCACGTCGCCATGGCTCCCCACAGGCCCCGTCCGTAGAGGAGAACCTCATCATTGCCCCAGCGCGGCGAAAGATAGAGCGGCGTGTGATGATCCGCTCCTCCTATTTGATCCGCATCCAGCAAAGCGATCGCCGATTCCTTGGCCGCGGATGCGACCAGGGTCCATTTTTGGAAGGGGAACACAACCGGGCTTGCCGAGCCCAAGTCCAGATCTTTTACATTGAGATGCTCCCAGTTTACGGGTGTATAGCTATCCAGCAAACGCAGGTCTTTGAAGTTCAGAACCATTACGGTATTGCCAAATATTCCGGAGGCGGGATCATACGGACCGTCTGCGGTCTGGGTGTAAATGCCTTTCGGACCGCGCACCATCCCGCCCCGTCCCCAAGCGCCTGCCGGCCGTCCGGGACTGGTAAACAATTCGACCAGACGCCGCGACGGGTCCTTCAAATCCAAGGCGGTAAAGTGGGCAAGCGAGCCACCGCAGCCGCGGGCGGTGGAGGAGTACATCACTCCGTCGATCAGGTTTAAACTCCAATTGCGCGCGAAGGGCGTGGTGAAATCGGCCGGCGGCATGCGATCTTCGCCATCCACCAGACTCAGGCCGCGCAATTTCCCGTCGCTGGTCGAAACATAAATAGTCCCGGCCTCTTTATCAATGACGGGCGTGGCGTTCTGCGTATTGGGACACAGCCAACTGGCGGCTTGTTTGGGAGTCAGCGTATTGGGAAACCGGCGCTGCCACGTGACTTTGCCGGTTTCAGCATCGATCGAATAAACCGTATTGTCGCTCCCGGCGACGAACAAGCGCGACCTGGGCCCCTGCGGTGTTTTCACGGTAACGACCAGCGGCGCCGTGAGGGTCGAGAGAACTACTTCACTCGATGCAGTGGGCAACTGAGCTTTCCATTTCAGTTCGAGCTGCGCCACATTATCTTTGGACAGAGTTGTCTCGGCCTGGTTCCAGCCGGTGCGTTCCTGGTCATACCCCCAAGTCAACCACTCACTCGGAGAAGCCGCCC
Organism: Acidobacteriota bacterium; assembly: GCA_039930665.1. GTDB lineage: Bacteria > Acidobacteriota > Terriglobia > Bryobacterales > Bryobacteraceae > Palsa-187. The sequence continues at coordinate 2,285 of JBDTTL010000325.1, read as the reverse complement.
GAACGGGCGTCAGGCAAATTGCCAGGGTCAGGGCGATGGCAGGGATTGGTACGACGGCAAGAGGTCTCATAGATGCTCTTAACATAACCGCGTGAATTGTACTGTGCCGCGTCTTACGGCGTCAAGGGAACGTGACCAAAAGCGAGTTGTGCAAGACCGTACCGGTGCTCTTATGCAAGCCTCGGCTAATCAATTCCATCAATGTAAAACTCGATGGGATCGGCGAATCGGAGACTGCGTTTCCATGGCGAGGGTGCTGAAAACTCGATTGGCGCGTCTGGCAGCGCCCTAGGCATCTGCAAACGCAAAATGGCTTTGATGGCCGCTTGCGCGTAGACGGATGAAAGCCTCCTTGACTTCGGCGAACATTTCGGCGAAGGTCAAGACCGGAGCTTGAAGCGAGATTGGAAGGAGATCGCCTATGAATCGAAGAGAATTTCTGGTTACATCATCGGCTTTCGCGGCAGTCTCGAAGGTCTTCGCTGCGGATTCCGAAGGCGCGGCCCGCTATCGCATCGGCTACACCTCAAATACGCGCGGCGGATGGGAGAAAGACCCGTTCGTCGGCTTCCGCGAAGCGCATGAGGTCGGTTTCAATTGGATCGAGCATTTCGCAAGTTCTTTGGACACGTTCTATCCCGACAAGGCCCCGGAGCTTAAGCAGCGGCTGGATGAAATCGGAGTTGGCGTGTGTGCCATTACCGGCGGCAGGCGCGGCGGCAACGTCCATTTTGAGGATCCAGCAAGCCGTCAGGCCGTCGTTGAAAATCATCTGGGCGTAATCCGCTTCAGCAAGAAATTCGGGGCGGATCACCAGAAAACCAACATGGGATCGCGGCGTCCGGGAGGCACCACCGAAGAGGATCTTAAGAATATGGCCGAGACCCTCCAATTGCTTGGAAAGCGGGCCTATGACGAAGAAGGAATCAGATTCGGAGTCCACGCGCATTTAGGCAGCCAGTTCCAGAACGAGCACGAGATCAGTTATGTGATGGCAAACACCGATCCGAAGTATGTCGGCTTCGTGCTCGATACCGGTCACATCGCCATGGCCGGCATGGACCCGCTGGCTCTGGCCCGCAAATTAGGGAAGCGGGTCATTGAATTCCATCTGAAGGACACCAAGCCCGAAGATCGCGGAGGAACCAAACACGTTCCCGGACCGGAAGTGGACATGATGAAAGACCCTTATTTTTTTCCGCTCGGCAACGGCGGGGTCGACTTCATGGGCCTCAAAGCCTATCTGGATAGCATCGACTGGCGGGGATTTTTGGTAGTGGAGCTGGACACTTCACCGTGGCGTCCGCCGAAAGAGAGCGCACGCATTACGGCGAACTACATACGCAATACAATGAAGATCGCGCTTTGAGGGGCTGATGTTTCGGGCGGTTTGAAATAGGGAGGAGCGGAAGCCCCTCCCCAGTGATGACTGCCTAAAAGATGTACTTCAACCCCAGTTGCAACTGGCGCATGGGGATGCCCGTAGCCAAGCTGTTGATGACGCCAAACCCCGCGTGGGCGGCGTTCGCCGGCTGGCCGGGAATTGCGGCGCCCGCCGATATGTTGCCGCTCGGTCCACCCCAGTTCGGATGGTTCAGCAGATTGAACGCTTCCGCACGGAACTGTACCTGGTGATGCTCGTTGTAGGGCATGACGAAGTTCTTGTGTATTTCGGCGTTGATGGCGTAAATACCCGGAGCGGTCGCGGTGTCCCGTCCGACATCGCCGAACTGTCCTTTAGGCGCTACGACGAACGCGGCACGGTTGTACCAACCATTGGGGGTCGGGTTATCGATGGCGGAACTGATCCCGGTTGTATTCGGCCGGTCGTATCCACTTGTGGTGATGGAGTTGTCACCGCCGCCAATGTTGATGTTCTGCGGCACGCCGCTTTGAAGCATCAGGATACCGCCGACTTGCCAGCCGCCGATGATCGCGTTTGCGAACCCGTTGTTGATGTTCAGGCGCTTACCCTTGCCGACAGGCAGTTCATAGAGGGGCGCCACCACCAGACGATTGCGGGTATCGAACGAGGAGAGTCCGCGCTCGCACCGCTGGCAATTGCTGTTCTGGGGAAACAGAGTGTCATAGCCCTGCACGCGAATGCCGCTGCTGTCATCGATCGATACAGAATGGGTATAGGCGGCGGTCAGGCTAAAGCCTCCGCTATAGCGCTTGGTGGCCTTAAACGCGAAGGCGTTATATTCGCCGTTCGCGGAATCCTCCACTGACTGAATGAACCCATAGTCGGCAAACGGAAGATGCGAGGCAGCGCTTCCAATAGG
>JBDTTL010000324.1:0-5340 GCA_039930665.1 Acidobacteriota bacterium | reverse complement strand
CTTGATGAACTGGTCCTGGCCCGGCAATGTGCGCGAGCTGGAAAATTTCATAGAGCGGTCTGTGATCCTGTCGCGCGGCCCTAGCCTGCGCGCGCCTTTGGCGGAATTGCGGACGGACGCGCCTGAAGACGGCGGCAACTCCACACTTGAAAAAGTGGAGCGGGACCATATTCTGCGGGTCTTCCGCGAAACCGGCGGCGTGATCAGCGCTGCCGCGAACCGCCTGGGAATGCCGCGGACGACGCTGAACGCCATGATGAAGAAGCTGGGCATCTCACGCGCCGACCTCTAACGCCGGCCAATAAGGGCTGCGTATGAGCTCACGCGCCGTCCAATCACTTCCAGGTCGCAAACATCGCGATGCTGGCTGCCGTCATGACCGCCACCGTGATCCATCCCAGCGCCGCCAGCCAGCGCGAGTTGGTTCGCGATCCCATGACCACCCGATTGCTGGTTAGAAGCAGCACGGCAGGCGGCTGAAGAACCTCCGGAAATGGTGAGGCCCGCGCCGATGCTTAGCGGCTTTACGTCGCTGGCTCTCCATCATCGGCGCATTGGGAGCTCAAACAAGACGCGGGTTAGTCCAAAAATAAATGGCGCACCCGGATCTAAACCACGCGCCGGCCGGTGACCAGGTTGACCACCACCAGCACCAGCGCGATAACCAGCAGCAAGTGGATCAAGCTCCCCCCGAGGCTGAGACTAAATCCCAGAAGCCACAAAATCAAGAATACAGCTACAAGTGTCCAAAGCATAATTTTCCTTTCTTGCGATTTTCAAAACCACTCTTAATTCGATGAGGTTGCCTTCTGCGCCCTCACCTGCAACTCATTCACAACCTGTTGCACATTCGGAACCGTAGATGCGATTTCCTGGACCCGTGCGCGCTTGGCTTGGGAGTTGACGTCGCCCGTCAGAGTGACGACGTTGTTCTTGACGGAATATTTGACGTTGTCGTGGAGATCGTCCTGGATCAGCGCCGCAGCCAGATTGCTCTCGATGCCTTTATCCAAGGCGGAGTTTATTCTCTTCGCGTCGCGCTCGTCGCCCGGCGGCAGCACCGCAATTTGATTCGCAACTACCTGAATTCCCGCCATCGATCTGGCGATAGATTCAGCTTGGCCCTTGTCATAATCCGTGGTCACGTGTCCACCCAAAGTCACCACGCTCTTGTCGCGATCCTGCGTTACGGACACATCCTTGAGATTCGCCTGATCGAGCGATGTGCGAATGGGGCCCGAGACGTCGGCCGCTTTGGTGGAATCGGTCGAACAACCTGCCAGGATCCCGACTGCCAGTAATGCCAGCACGGACAAATACGGTTTCATCGTGTTCATAGTTTCTCCTTGACGTTCCATTATTCAAATTCTTAGGGCATTCAAGCGGGAATGCCCCGGGCGCCGGATGCTGACTACAGCACGACCGTGATTGCAAGGCGCTGTTGCGGATAGTTGCGGTCGTAGAGATAATAGCCGTCGTCGTAATCGATATAAACGTCATCGGAGGCATACCAGTCCTGCGACCAGCTTTGGGGCCAGGGATCCAAGAGCAGGAATGAGGTCCCTTCATATTCGAAACGTGGATAGCCCAAATACATGACCGGGACTGTTCGGAGGCGGAAGAAGTTCTGGCTGCCGAAGTACATATTGAAGCTGTTCTGCGGGATGTAGTAGCCGCCGTAGCCGCCGCGCTGCGCCCAGCTCCGATGGTCGGAGGCCCAGTTTCGGGAGCTACCTTGCCGGAAACTATCGTGCCCCTGCCAGCCGCCCTGTTTTAGCCATCCTCGCTGTTGCTGCCAGAAACGCGCCTGCTCCTGTGTGCGCTGCGGCTGCGACGGGATGGAACGTTGTTGAGCCTGGGGCTGCTGGCGCTGCTGCCGTTGCTGTGCACGCTGCTGCTCTTGAGGAGCTTGCACACGCTGTCGCTGAGGTGTCTGCTCCACGCGTTGGCGTTGCGGCTGGGCTTGCTTAACGGACTGCTGTTGCTGTTGGCGCGGTTGCTGGACGGCTTGCCGTTGCTGCTGTTTAGGCTGCTCCTGCGCCTCCGGAGAGCGTTGCCCCCGCTCCCTGCCGGATTGCTTCTCTCCCTGTTTTTCGTCGTGCTGGGCGTAACCAGGTACGATCATCCAGAAGAACAAGCCGACTGCCGTGGCGCTCACTATACTCGCGACCTTCATGGTGTTTAACTCCACAATCACAGTCCGATATAAGCACGTGGAGTGCCAAGCGATGTGGAACGTTTTGAACTGTGGAGGGTGCAATTGGTGGATACGTTCGCCCCGGCATGCCAACTTAGTCCCAGCGCGCGGCAGAAGGCTCCGAGTGCCTACCGCGCTGCGGCGCTTGCGGGTTCATTGGCATAGGATGGCTTCCTCCAGGGAGTCGATTTCCCAGCGAGTGGGGACAAGACGCGCAGGAGTACGGTAAGAATGTCGGCTCCACGATGGCTTATTCGGAAGTGCGCAACGTGCTCGTCTTCGGACTCGATTCGGCGCTGCATCAGGATCCGCTATACTATCGCTCCACGACCGCGGAACGTGGCGCCGCACCAAGCATGCGTTCCGCGAGACCATATTCACGCATAAGGACTCAGGCGGTGAGAGGCTTGCCACCAAGCGCCTGCGGAGAGCCTACGGCGAAGCCTTTATTCCAACGAATGGTACCCCGACCGGGTTAACACCGCAGCGCCAGAGCTTTTCGCAGGGGACAACTCAACTCGGGTTCGATCTCCTAGGAATCTGGGCCCGGAGTTCTGGCCCGATATCAAGAGAAAATGTTCCGCCGCTGTAATACGCGTGACCTTCGTTGGTCACTTGACGAGGGACCGTCATCCCGCGAGAGGGTTCCCCCGGGTCAGCCACCAGCTCCGTCGAATCCATTCGAGGGCAGTCACGTTTGCGGCAATGGCCATCTGCGTGCAACTAAAGAGACTGCCTGAACGGTTCCGGAAAGATATTCCGAACCAAAGTCACCGTTTGGTTGAGTGCTAATGGCGTGCCGGCGGCGGGTTCTCACGACGAGAATAACTTCCGTGGAGTGTCGCACTCGTTGTATGGGAGGAATTGGGTTCCGGTGAAGCGACGGCCTGAGCGGACGATGGGCAAGTTGGCAACGGTTGGACTAACCCGAGCTCTCCGCCGCCGTGCCCTGGACGGGCGTTCCGTGCGAACGCGGCTCCGCCAATTGGTCTTCCTGCATTTCGCTGCGATAGGGGTTGCGCTGGCGGCGCACGTCGAGAGTCCCGTCCCCAGTGCGGAGACCATTATTGCCCATATGATGCAGGCCCGCTCGGAGAATCGGGCTCGTCTGCGTCCTTACAGCGTTACCCGTGACTATCAGCTGTTCGGCAAAGAGAGGCAGAAGGCCAGGTCGGAGGTAATTGCGCGGGTTAGTTTCGACCCACCGGGCATCAAACAGTTTGTCATCCAGCAAGCTACCGGCTTGGGACTAGGCGAGAGAATCGTTCGTCAAATGCTGGAGCATGAAACTGAAATCGGCAGGAATTACGAGTCGACGGATTTGTCCCCGACCAACTATGATTTTCGTTATCTACGCGAGGAAGAATTGGCCGGCCAACGTTGTTACGTGCTGGAGATGATTCCGCGGCGCAAAGACAAGATTTTGCTGCGCGGTCAAATTTGGGTGGATGCGACCACCTATCTGCTCCGCCGGACCGAAGGCGAGCCGGCCCGGAGTCCCTCCTGGTGGCTTAAAGAGACGCGCGTAGCGCTGGTCTATGGCGATGTCGGCGGCATGTGGTTGCAGACAAGTTCGGAGTCGAGCGCAGATGTCCGCTTTCTGGGACACCACACCATGCTATCGCGCGATGTGGATTACACCTTGAGCACACTGGCGGCTTCGACGAGCGTCGCGGGGCGTGGCCGATAAATGTTTAGAAGCTTCAAAGCGGCCGCGCGAGTAAGCGCTCTGTTAGTGCTCTCGACACTGTTCACCACCTCGGTCTCCTATGGCTATTCGGTGCTCACGCACGAAGCCATCGTCGATTCTCTTTGGGATGCTTCGATCCAGAAGTTATTGTTGAAGCGATTTCCGTCAGCGACAGCGGAAGAGTTGGAGGAGGCGCACGCCTACGTATATGGCGGCTGCATTCTGCAAGATATGGGGTATTACCCCTTCAGTAGTAAATTTTTCAGCGATCTTACGCATTACGTCCGCAGCGGAGATTTCATCTTAGCGCTGATAAACGAATCGCAGGACCTTAACGAATACGCTTTTGCGCTGGGGGCGCTCGCCCATTATGCCGCGGACGAAAGCGGCCATCGCCTGGCCACCAATCTGGCAGTGCCTCTGCTCTTTCCGAAACTCGAAACTCGATTTGGCAAAATCGTGACCTATTGGGACGATCCCAATGCGCACATGCGAACGGAGTTCGGTTTCGACGTCCTGCAGGTGGCGCAAGGGCGCTACGCGACCGACAGCTACCGCAAGTTCATCGGCTTCGAGGTGTCCAAGCCTGTGCTCGAGCGAGCGTTCCGTAACACCTACAGCCTGGAGCTCAAGGATGTCTTCGCCAGCCTGGATCTCGCGTTGGGATCCTACCGTTACAGCGTGAGCAATATCATTCCCGGGATGACGCGTGTGGCATGGCAGCTCAAAAAGGACGCGGTCGTCAAGGAGATACCCGGGATAACCAAGCAGAAGTTTCTTTTCAACCTTTCGCGATCGAGCTACGAAAAGGAATTTGGAACGAAATATCATCGGCCCGGAATTCGCACTCGCCTGGTAACTTGGTTTCTGAAAATCGTTCCGAAGATCGGTCCCTTCAAATCGCTCAAGTTCCGAGCGCCGACGCCGGCGGTGGAGAAAATGTTCATGGCCAGCTTCAACGCTACCGTTGACGGCTACCGCGCATTACTGGCCAAAGCGGGCGGCGCCGGCCCAATGGAACTGGCGAATCAGAATTTCGATACCGGCAAACCCACGGTTGCAGGGGACTATCTGGGAGCCGACCTGGCTTATGACAAGCTGCTAGACAAGCTTGCCGACCATAAATTCCTGGGCGTCTCGGCGGAGCTCCGCGGCAATATATTGGACTACTACAAAGACCGCAAGCCGCCGGTGTCGCCCGCCACCAAAAAGGCCGGCGCCGAGTGGGCGAAAGTGCTCGAAGAACGCGCACAACTGGAGCAACTGCAGCCGGAAGTCGCCACGGAACCGTGAAGCCGTGTAGCGCTGCGGCTATTCTGACGGCAACTCTTTTCTTTCCCATCCGCTTCCAGGCCCAATCGACGCGCGTCGATTTCTTCGGCGCCGCTATCAGGTATTCCGTCCATCACATTGAAGTGCTACGCCCCTAGCTCGCACCTGCGCGGCATGCGGT
>JBDTTL010000323.1:0-5356 GCA_039930665.1 Acidobacteriota bacterium | reverse complement strand
TTCGCCGAACACACTTTCACCAACTGGGGAGTCTTGGCAATCAGGTCGGCCTCGTTCATTTCCGACCGCACGGCCAGATACATTTTGGTGTTGCGCAGATACTTGTCGTCGGCGAGGGCGGTCGCGTGGATCGACGGTTGCGTCAGCTTGAGGGGCAAGGAGACGAAATTGCTTGGCACCACCGTATCCAGCAGCAGGCGTATCTTCTCATCCAGATCCTCGAAACAAAAACTGAGTTCGTCGTGTTCGTATTTGGGAAGATCGCGCGGATGGATAGTAGCCGAAAACGTGGTCAGGCTGCCCGCCAGCGACAGCATGGTTTCGTACAGCTCGGACGGATGCCCGCGCCGCGTTTCGAACAAATGCTGCAACAGCGGAAAATGAGAGTTGATCGTGTAAAGCAGCCAAAAGTTGGCGATGTCGGAAGTGCCGAAGTCCGCCAGACTGAGGTTCTTCTGCCGGCGTGTCCCGGCAAGCTGGCTGCTTTTGGCGGCTAGAATCTCCACCAGCCGCCGCAGGATCGATACCAGAAGATCGCTGGCCGTAATATTCAGCAGCGGCGGCACAAACTTGGTGTCGAGCTGGTATAGCCCCGCGGCAGTGCGCTGCACCCGCGCCACACGAAGCACCGAGGAATGCTCCTGCGATTCGCCTTCGACGAGAATCTTGAAATTCTTGCGCGCGACTTGAACCGGACGCTCGCCCAAACCCGAATTCTCATCGCGCAGCATCGCGATTTCCGAGAGGTAGCGCGTGTCCGCCTTGGTCTGCGGCATGGATACGTTCAGCCCACGATCCCGAAAATGGGGAATCGCCAAAAACACGTCCAGGACATTTTGGTCGGCATCGAAGCAATCGGCGAGCGGCTTGGGCGATGGCGCCGCATCGGCGTCCGGAATATCGAACAGAAGGCCGTCGGGAAAAATTCCGGCAGCGTCGGCGATCGCCGCGTAGCCCGACGCCAGCGCTTCCTGACTCAATTGGAGGCGCCGAAAGCCCCACGGCGCAAAACTCAAGCCGTCCAATTGAAACTTCAACGAGTTTTCGAGAAAGCGGTCCTGCGTTTGCAGATACTGCGGGCTCAGCAGCGTGCCCTTCATCCAGATTACCGGCTGTAAGCGCTTCATCCGAAGTATTAACGATACCAGCTAAGCGGCACCCAAAACTACAACCAACTAAACCATCGTCAGCGCCCGCTGGTTCACGCCGCCCGACGCCACGGTGAATTCCAAAGCCGTCTCCGGCTTGTCCCCCTCTACCACCAGGCGCGAGATCGGTCCAAAGAAATCCAGGGCTTCCGCGGAAGGCATCGCCGGGACGATCGCGCGCAGCACGCTCGGTTCCCAAAAGCGAAAAGTGACCGACTGCCCGCTGCGATTGTGAAGCGTAACAAACAGCTGCCAATGCCGCAGCGCGGTCTCAAAATCGACCGGGGCCGCCGCATAGAAGCCCCAGCCGTGATTCCATCCGTCCTTGATCAGCACATCCAGCAGCCGCGACTGCCGCGGCACCAGAACCAGATATGGCGAGGCCGGATTCTCCTCGTCCACCCGCGCGTATCTTTCCCCCGACGCGTCCAGGAACGCCGGGATACGCGCATCGCGCACGGCGTCCAGCACCGCATACACAGACTCGCCGTTGCCATAGAGCGCGTTGAGCAAGGCGGATTGCGGGCGTGAAAACCCGGTCCAATCCGAAGTCTCGCGCAGCAGCGCGGGTGCGCCGCCCTCCAACCCGATCGGACCCGGCAGTTTGAGCGTAGGGGCAGCCGTGGGCCTGCGCGGCTCCGGAGCGGGACTGGAAGAATCGAGGTGCACGATAAACGTGCTGCCGCCGGCCCCTATCGAATCGCCCTCCTGCAAGACGCGGTCCGTGACGCGGTCGCCATTGACGAACGTGCCGTTGCTCGAACCGAGATCGCGGATTCGGCACTGGGTTCCGTCGTATTCAATCGCGAAGTGCTGGCCGGAGAGGTAGGAATCTTCACCCAGCGCGTAATCCGCCCGCGCCGTGCGCCCGACGCGAAGAATCGACCCCTCCGGCACCAGTATTTTTCTGCCGGTCGCCGGGCCTGCCGTGGCTTCGAGAATCACCTGCATGCCAGCCCCTAGCCGCCGATCATCACCGTGAAACAACCCATGACGATCATTCCGCCGTGAGCGGTGTTGTCCAGCATTCGAGCCGCCGGCAAGTACTCGATCAGAACTGACATCGACCCCATCACAATGATGTCGGGTGGGCCCACGCACAACGCCATATCCGTGATTCGAGCCGCCGGCATCCCGCCAATGATCACCGTCATCGCGCACGGCGGAAGGATGGGCCCGCCCACATGCGGCACGATTCCCGTCACCATCGGGCAAACATGCATGTCGGTAACGCGCGCCGCCGGAGGCATGCGCTATGCACCCAAACCTTTCATGCTGTTCTGCATGTTCTGTGAAGCCTGATTGACGGAACTACCCGCTTGGTTGTAGGCGGTCCCCGCCGTGTTGCCCACTGTCTGCGCGGCCTGTTGGCTGGCTTGGCCCACCTGCCCCTGCACCTGCTGCGCCGCCTGCTGGGACATCTGCCCCGCCTGCTGCGCCTGGTTCGTAGCCTGCTGCGTGGAGTGATTGACTTGCTGCTGCGCCTGGTTGGCCGCCTGCCCCACCTGCTGCCCAGCGGCCTGTGTCGCCTGCTGCATCTGTTGCTGGGTCTGCTGCTCCATCTGCTGCGCCTGTTGTCCGGCCTGCTGCGAGGCCTGCTGAGCCTGCGCGGCAGTCTGCTGCGCCGATTGTTGCGCTTGCTGCGCCGCCTGCTGGGCTTGACCCGCGGCGTCGGCAATCTGTTGCTGGCCCTGTGCCGCTGCCTGCGAAGATGTTTGTTGCAATTGATTCGCCGCCGCCTGAGCCTGATTCGCCGCTGCCGTGGCAGTTTGCTGAGCCTGATTCGCCGCCTGGGCCAATTGTTGAGACGCCTGATTCAACTCCTGCTGTCCGGCCTGTTGCGCTTGTCCTGCTAACGCATGCGCTTGGTTCGATGCGCCCTTTAATTGCTGCGCCGCCTGCTGCTCCATCGCTTGTGCCTGGCTCAACATCTGCTGGGCTTGCTGCAATGCCTGGCCCAACCCGCCCTTATCTGCAGCCACCGCCTGCTGTGCCGCCGCTTGCGCCTGCTGTGCCGCATCCTGCAACTGCTGCTGCGCTGCCTCGGCCCCCTCAGCCGCGTGGCCTTCCGCTTCTGCTACCGCCGTGCTGGTCTCTTGCACGGACTCCTGAACGCCGGTTCGCACCGCATTCATACCCGTGTTCACCATTGCCTGAGCCTGGTCCGCCGCACCGCCCACGGTGCTTTGCGCCTGCGCCACTGCGGCGTTGATCTGCCCCAGCACTTGCTGAGCGGCGCCCGGCGAGACTTGCCCAGCCTCCTGCGCCGCTCCCACGGCCTGGCTAGCCACCTGCGCGATCCCTCCGAAGGCTTGCTGCCCGACAGCCTGCACCACATTCGTAGCCATGGCGGCGGCTTGTTGCGCGTGCTGTTGCATCTGCTTCGCCGTTGCCGCAGCAGCAGCGGCCGCGATCGGCGACGAAGCCGTGTCCTGTTTCAAACCTTCCAAAGCTTTTTGCCCGGGAGACGTGGGGGAGGTCGGGGACGATCCACATCCGCTCAAGTTCGCAGCGCCACTGTTGATGAAAACCAGATTCCCCGTGATGAACACGCCCACCGGATTAATGTCGATGGATCCGCCGGCCGACTTGATGGTCAAGCCCATACCCGCCTCGATCACGGCCGTCAAGCCCGCTTTGAGGTGGATCATCATGCCGGCGTCCATGGCGTAGTTCATGCCCGTCTTTTCGTAAGTATTTACGCCCACCTGCCGGCTGTAATTCATCCCAACTTTCTCGTTCTGATTCATGCTTGCCGTCAAGTGCAGGTCGCCATCCGCCTGTAGCTGCTCTTCACCGACCACATAGTGCTTGCGCTTTCCCTGAATCGTCACGGTCTCGTCGTTCTGAACATTCTCGGTACGGTCATGCTCGATGGTTACGGATTCATCGTGGTGCACTTTGACCGTACGGTCGTTCTCGACCTCCAACAATTGGTCCTTTTCCGCATGCGTCCGAATCAGCTCGCTGCCCTTGAGATCTTCAAACATGATCTCGTTGTAATTGGCCGGGCCGGCGCCCTTCGAGCTGCGCGATTTGATGCCGCTCTGAGTTTTATTGGCCGGCAGATCGTACGGCGGCATCATGTCGGCGTTATAGACACTGCTAAGGACAAGAGGCCGGTCGGGGTCGCCTTCAAGAAAACTGACAATCACTTCCTGTCCAATGCGCGGGATGTGAATCGATCCCCATTTCTGGCCCGCCCACGATGTGGCAACGCGCAGCCAGCAGGATGAATCCGCATTGTACGTGCCCTCGCGGTCCCAATGAAACTGCACCTTCACGCGCCCATACTTATCCGTGAAGATTTCTTCGCCCGGCGGACCCACCACCAACGCGCTTTGCGGCCCGGACACAATCGGTCTCCGCGTGACACGCGGTGGGGTGAACTTGAGAGCGTAGGGAATACACTCGAAGGAATTTTCGTAGTGGTCCTGTTCTTCCTGCCCCGAATGGAATCCGCCTTCACCCGCCTGATGACTCACGGAGGTGATCACATACTGTCCGTCGGCGTTGAAGTGGCGCTGGAGAGTGAACTTATGCCCCGGAGTCAGTCGCCAGTGGTTGCTCTCGCCACGAATCAGGATGGTGGGCGTCTCCACCTGCTGCATGCGGATGCCGGTAGTACGCTGGTTGTCGCTGAAGATTTTCTGCAGGTCGGAGGCTTTTTCGCCTCCGGAGCGGTCGATCCCATCGAAGCGCTGCGCGTAGCGGCCCGGGTATTCGTAGACTTCGAGCTGCTCATTGCCGCTGAGCTTCAGCTTGTGAGTGACCTTCCCCGCCGGGACGGAATCGATGATAATCTGCTCGGCATCGAGTTTTTTATGTGGAAGCTCGAAGTGATGATCCCACTGCGTGTATTTTCCTGAACCCCAATGCTGTTCCTTGGTCCAAGAAGTAATTCGCTCGTCATCTCTCTCACCGCCCTCAGCGGCTTCGAAGATGACCGGCGATCCTCCGGGCAGATCGGGATGCGACGGCGGCGTATTCGCCAGAACCAGCTTATGCACGCCCTTGGTGAACTTGAAGAAGTAGTAAATGCCTTCTTCTTCCATCAGCCGCGATGCGAAATCCAGGTCGCTTTCCTGGTACTGCACCACGTATTCCCGCTCTTCAAAGGTCCCCTGGAGCTCATAGGTCACGTCAAAGCCCTGGAATATTTTTTTCAGAAGATCGGGGATCCCAATTTGCTGAAAAACGCGGCTTTG
>JBDTTL010000322.1:0-5393 GCA_039930665.1 Acidobacteriota bacterium | reverse complement strand
GACGGGTCCTGTGAATCGTCTTCGGGAGCTGATCCGCACCATTCCCGCCGCTCATCGAATGTCTGGAGTATTTCGACGGCGAACACAGTGCTCTCGATCTGCGGGCTCATCTCGTGCGCCTCACCGGTGACCTGCAGGCCGGCGATATCGAAACCAACTTGCTAAATACGCTCAGCGATGCGGGTTTTCTGGAAGATGAAAACTTCGCGCGTCGCCGTGCGGAAACGGAGCGCGCTTTCGCCGAGTCTCCCCTTCGCGAGCCTTCACACGCAGGTACGGGTTACCCCGGCGAGGCTGACGAACTCCGCGCCACTTTCGCGGAATATATGAACGGCGCCGGCGCGAATGGTGCGGAGCCCAACGGTTCTGCGCCCGGCCGCACGCTCGCCATTGCCGCGCCTCACGTTAGCCCCTTCGGTGGAGTGGAAGCTTACCGTGCGGCCTATTCCGCGCTCACACCCGCCGACGCCGAGCGCACCTTCGTCATCCTCGGCACCTCACATTACGGCCATCCCGAACGCCTCGGACTCACCCGCAAGCCCTTTGTCACGCCCTACGGCGAAGCCATCACGGACGCGAATTTGGTCGACGAGCTCGAGCGATCGCTCGGTCCCGCGGCGCTGATGGAGGACTATTGCCACGCGATCGAGCACTCCATCGAGTTTCAAGTGGTCTTCCTGCAGCATCTGTTCGGACCACGGATTCGCGTCCTGCCGGTCCTATGCGGCTCCTACCTGCGCAGTATCTACCAGGGCGGATTGCCGGAGGACGATGACAACGTCCGCCGCATCCTGGGAACGCTCGGGGAGATCGCCGCCCGCGAAGACGGCAAGCTGCTGTGGGTTCTGGGGATCGACATGGCGCACATGGGCCAGCGCTATGGTGACCGCATGACCGCCATCGCCGGCCGTGATGAAATGGCAGAGGTGGAACAGCGCGACCGCGTCCGCATCCAGCGTATGGAATCCGGCGACGCCCGCGGCTTCTGGGATTTAGTACAGCAGAATCAGGACGATTTGAAGTGGTGCGGCTCCGCCCCCATCTATACGTTTCTCAAAGCCGTCCCCCAAGCCCGCGGAGAACTGCGTGGCTACCAGCAGTGGAACATCGACGAAGCAAGCGTCGTCAGCTTTGCCGGCATTCGATTCCGCTCGGCATGACGCCCGCTTATCACAATCGCGCCCGCATATTACAATCACGAGTGAGTGCAAATCACCATTTCCAAGGAGAACTACCTGAAGGCCATTGCGGAGGCCGAAGGTGAAGGCGAAGTGGTCATTGCCGCCACGCTGGCCCGCTGGCTTCAGGTGTCGCCGCCCGCAGTGACCATGGCGATCCGGCGATTGAAGCGCGATGGCTTGATCCGCGTCACCGCGGGGGGTGAAATCACGCTCGCGCGCGAAGGCCGCGAAATCGCCAATCGCGTGATGAATCGCCATCATCTGATCGAGCGCATGCTGACCGAAATCTTCGGCATGGAATGGTACAAAGTCCACGAGGAGGCCGAGCGGATGGAACACGCCGTCTCGGCCGACTTCGAAAATCGCCTGCGCGAAAAGCTGGGCGAAGAGGAGTCCTGCCCGCACGGCAACCGTGTCGCGATGGATCGCCCGCAGGACCGGCGCGCCCGCGGCTGGAAACCTCTCGACGAAATCTCCGGCAGCAGTCCGGCGCAGGTCACGAGCGTATTTGAGCGCGACCGCCGCTTACTGGAATATCTGGATGGACTGGGCATCCGGCCCGGCGTAAAGCTGCGCATGATCTCGCGCAACTATGACGAGACTCTGACGCTTAAAGTGAGCGGTAAATCGGTGCAGCTCGGGCGCCCCGCCGCATCCAAAGTATGGATTACGCAGGCGTCAACGCCCTGAAGTATTCGACGGTTTCCTGCAGGCCGTCTGCCAGCGCCACCTTCGGCTCCCAGCCCAGCAGGCGCTTGGCTTTCGAAATATCCGGCCGCCGCTTCTGCGGATCGTCCTCCGGCAGCGGCTCAAACACGATGGGCATCTCCGCGCTCATCAACCGCCTGATCCGCTCGGCAAATTCCAAGATAGTCAGTTCAACCGGGTTTCCCAAATTGACTGGAAAACGTTCTTCCGACGACGCCAACCGCACCAGCCCTTCCACCATGTCCGAAACATAACAGAAGCTGCGTGTTTGCGTGCCGTCGCCGAAAATAGTCAGCGGCTGGCCCTGCAGCGCCTGATCCAGAAACGCCGGCACCACGCGGCCGTCCTTCAGCGCCATGCGCGGCCCATAGGTATTAAAGATTCGCGCGATGTTGGTGCGTACTCCGTGAAAGCGATGGTACGCCATGGTCATGGCTTCCGCGTAGCGCTTGCTCTCGTCATAGCAGGAGCGCAAGCCCACCGGGTTCACGTTGCCCCAATACGTTTCCACTTGCGGATGTTTCAGCGGGTCGCCGTAACACTCGGACGTCGACGTGATCAGAAACCGCGCTCCGTCGCGTCGCGCCAGTTCCAGCATGTTGCGTGTCCCGCTCGATCCGGATTCCAGCGTTTCAATAGGATGCGCCAGATACTCCTTGGGGCTGGCCAGCGACGCCAAGTGCCACACGTGATCGAAACGGCCTGTGAGCGCCAGCGGTTGCGTCACATCGTGCTCAATAAGCCGGAAATGCGGGTGATTCGCCAGATGGCTCAAGTTTCGCCGCGCGCCGGTGATAAAATTATCCACGCCCACCACGCTGTGGCCGTCGGCCAGCAAGCGGTCGCATAAGTGCGAGCCGATGAAGCCCGCTGCCCCCGAAACCAGATGTTCCATTCTCTAGATCTTAACGTCTGCGGGAATGCGCGTGCTACTTTTGAAAACGTGCCGGTCTTCTCACCGCTCGAAACCACATTATTCCTGGTGCTGACCGCCGCGTCGGTCTGCGCCTTCGGGATGCGCTTCGGCACAGTCGTGCGCAAAATCCTCGCAGCCAAGCTGGATGCCGATTTCCATCTCGGCTCCATGGGCAAACGGCTGTGGGATTTCACCTCCGAAGTTCTGCTGCAGAGCAAAGTGATACGTGAGCGCCCTCTGCCCGGCCTCGCGCACGCGTTCGTATTCTGGGGATTTTGTGCCTTCGCACTGGTCACCCTGAACCATGTCGCTGCCGGCGTCGGCTGGACATTCCTATCGCGCGAAAGCTGGTTCGGCAGATTTTATTTTTACTTCGCAGCTGCCTTCGCAATCGCCGTCGCGATTTCTATCTTTGGTCTCTTCGTGCGCCGTTTCCTGGTGCGCCCGCGCTGGCTGGGCGAAAAGGTCTCCATCGAATCCGGCGCTATTGCGTTCCTGATCTTCGCGCTGATGGTCACCTACCTGGCCACCTTCTGGTATGGCGATACCAAAGCGCTATGGTGGGCTCACACGCTCGCGCTGGTGGTGTTCCTTCCGTTAATCCCGCACACCAAGCATCTCCATCTGGTGCTCAGCCCGCTCACGATTTTTCTTTCACGCGGCGAGTTCGCGCACATCCCGCCGCTCGCGGGCGACGAAGATTTTGGGCTCGACACAGGTAAGGACCTCACACGCATCGTCGCCCTCCAGGCCTATTCTTGTGTCGAATGCGGCCGCTGCACGCAACATTGCCCCGCCGCCAACACCGGCAAAATTCTTGACCCCAAGAAAATCGCACTCGGCATTCGCGATTACCTGAATGACTTCGGCGCCGGTTCCGAAGAGCCGCTTCTCGGCAAGCACCTTTCGCAGGAAGCGGCGTTTCAATGCACCACTTGCGGCGCGTGTGAATTCCAGTGCCCGGTCGGCATCGAGCACGTGCCCATGATCATCGGGCTGCGGCGCGGCGCGGTGAACACCGGCAAGTGGGAAGACGAATATGGCACTAAGCTTTTCCTGGCGCTCGAGCGTAATGGCAATGCGCTTGGCTTCAGCGCCTCCGATCGCGACAAGTTTATTCAGAAACAAGAATTCCCCATTTTCGACGGTACTCAGGAATATTGCCTCTGGCTCGGCTGCATGGGCGGCTACGATCCGCAGGGCCGCGAGATCGTAGCGTCGTTTGCGCGCGTCATGCAGCATCTCGGAACCACTTTCGGCGTACTCAGAAAAGAAAAATGCACCGGCGATCCGGCGCGCCGCCTGGGTAATGACCTGGTGTTCCAGCAACTCGCCGAACAAAATCTGGAAACCCTTAGGCAGGCGAAGGTAACCAAGATCGTCTCCATATGCCCGCATTGCGTGCGCACCATTTCCGTCGACTGGAAAGAGTTCGGCGTCGCCCCCCAGATTGAGCATCATAGCGAGTTCATGGCGCGTCACCAGAATCAACTTCCCAGTACTGCCACCAGCGACAAGATCGTGTATCACGATCCCTGCTACCTCGGACGTTATCGCGGTACCTACGATGATCCGCGCGAGGTGCTGGCACGCTCCGGCGAAGTGATCGATCCTCCGCGTTCCCGTGAGCGTAGCTTCTGCTGCGGCGCCGGGGGCGGACTCGCCTTCCTCGGCGAAGAAACCGGTGAGCGTATCAGCCATAACCGCGCTCAGGAACTGGTTGCCACCGGCGCGAACATCGTCGGCACCGCCTGCCCGTTCTGCAATACGATGTTCCGAGATGCGCTGGCGACCAGCGGCGCGGCGCCAAAGCTGTTGGATATTGCCCAGATCGCAGCGGCCTCTTTGCCTCCGCCTGCTCCGGCCGAGATATCCTAGAGCGAGATATCCTAGAGAGCGATGCGATCCATCGTCGTCCTCGCCACCGCCGCGCTGTTCGGACTGCTGGGCCAGGGAGCACCGAAGCCCGCAACCAAGCCTGCGCCGAAGCTCACCGCCGAGCAACGCACCGCGCAAGCAATGTTGCGATCGCTCAATCTGCACGACCGCGTTGCGCAGTTGGTCATCGGCGTCTGCTACGGCGACGTTCCCGGTTCTCATTCCAAGGACTATGTGAAATTCCGTCACTGGGTGCGGGACCTCCATATCGGCGGTTTCATCATGAACAACCGCGTGCAGTACGGCCTGGTCCGCAATGCCGAGCCGCACGCCATGGCGCTGTTCTTTAACCAAATGCAGAAGCTTTCAAAGACGCCTCTGCTAATTGCCGGCGACTTCGAACGCAGTTCCTCCATGCGCGTCAGCGATACCATCCGCTATCCGTTCAACATGGCCTACGCCGCTGCGCGCGACGTCGAAGCGTCGCGCCATCAGGGTCTAGCCACCGCCCGCGAAGCGCGCGCGCTAGGAGTCCAGTGGGTTTTCGCCCCCGTCGCGGACGTTAATAACAATCCGCTGAATCCGGTCATCAATCTTCGTTCTTACGGCGAAAATCCGAAGGAAGTCGCGCAGCATGTCGCCGCCTACATCGACGGTGCGCACTCCGATCCCAAGAACATCGTGCTGGTTTCCGCCAAACATTTCCCGGG
>JBDTTL010000321.1:0-5414 GCA_039930665.1 Acidobacteriota bacterium | reverse complement strand
CGGCGGACGCACCAGCGCAATCACTCCCTGCGGCGTCTCGGTCGATGCAAGTTCGCGGAACGTCTTGTCGCTAACGATACGTGCGTCGGGGTAATGCGTGTGCGCCGACTCCGCCACGATTACCGCTCCGACTTCGCACTTCGCCGCCAGCGCTTCTTCGAGAAGATGGACGCCTTCGGCCACGGCATAGCCGTCCTCGGTGAGGCATCCGCGCGACACGGCGCGGCGGATTTGTTTGACCAGCGGGTTCTTGTCGCTGAGGGAGTCCACTACAATGATTCTAAACGCGCCCCCGCCTCAGCCCGCAAAGCCGGGCGCCGCAGCGGGCATAATCCACATGAAACGGCCTCTTCGATGGATCGCGATCTTGGTTGTAGCGGTGGCCGCCGCAGCCGCGCTGAACCAGGTGTTGGCAGTGGCCAGCGCCATTCGCCGCCAGTCGATTGTGGACGAAGTGCGGCCCGCGGACGTCATCGTGGTGCTCGGCGCGGCCGAGTATCGCGGAAAGCCTTCGCCGATCCTCGAAGCGCGTCTCAATCACGCGCTGTTTCTCTACCGCCAGCAGTGGGCGCCGCGCATCCTGACCACCGGCGGCGCCGGCGGCGACCCCACTTTCACCGAGGGCGAAGTGGGCCGCGCGTATCTGAGCGGCCACGGCATTCCCTCGGAAGCGATTCTGACCGAGACCGCAGGATCGACAACTCTTGAAAGCACGGTGGCCGCCGCGGAGATCATGCGCCGCATGAATTTGAAATCATGCATCGTGGTGAGCGACGGCTACCACATCTATCGCGTCAAGAAAGTGCTGGAATCTCAAGGGATGGATGTGTTCGGATCGCCACGCCCATCGGAGCCACGTGACACTTGGCAAGAACGCTGGCTCTATTTCCGCCAAGCCATCGCTTATTGCTTGTGGCGCGTAGGCATCGCCGTTTGACGCTGCCCCGCCCTGCCCGATTAATACTTCCGCAGCACTGCCAGCAGCTTGCCCTGAATGCTTACCGCGCTCTTATTCACAAAGATCGGCTGCATTGAGGCGTTGGCCGGCTGCAACCGCACTTGATCGCCCGGCTCGTCGTAGAAGCGCTTGAGCGTGGTCTCGACGCCTTCCACCAGCGCCACCACGATCTCTCCATTGCGAGCCGCACTGGCCTTTTCGATCAGCACGTAGTCGCCGTCGCAGATATGGTCCTCGATCATCGAATCGCCGCGTACTTTCAGCGCATAGGTATCGGGGTCGCCCGCAAAGTCCGCGAAATTGAGGGTGTCTTCGCCGGCGATCGCCTCCACCGGTTGCCCGGCGGCTATGCGTCCCAGCAACGGCACCTCCACGCGAGCCGGCATCTGCCGGTGCTGCCGCTGCTCGTCATAGTATTTTTGCGAGATTTCGAGCGAACGGCTCTGGTTGAAACCGCGCTTCACATATTCTTTGGTTTCGAGCGCCAGGATATGCTTGTGCACGGTCGCGAGCGACGCCAGATCCAGCCCTTCGGCGATCTCCTCATAGCTGGGGCTGTAGCCCCGCTTATCGAGGAACCCGGCCAGGAAATCGAGGAATTCTTTCTGCCGTTTCGTAAGAGCCATGCCAATATAATAGGCGAAGAAAAGGGGAATTTGCAAGCGGAAAGTTTGGCGGCGCATTCGCACGTCCTGAATGCTCAAATCCAAGCGGCCAGTCTCAACCCGCGTGCTATCATGCTCGCGTGCAGCTGACTGCTTCGGCCAAGACAATAAAGATGGGCTACCTCCTGTGCCTGTTGGTGACGATTGGAATCGCCGTCTACCTATTGGCAATCCGCAACCAGGATGACCGGATGTGGGCGTTGCTCGCTCTCCCGGCGTTGGGTGCGCTATACCTCATCGTTCGGCACATCCAGCGGCGGCTGGTCAAGCTGACGATCCTCGAAGACCGGCTGCGCTACCAAGCTGGCTTTCTTTCAAAGACCACCCGCACGATGGAGCTGACCAAGGTACAGG
Organism: Acidobacteriota bacterium; assembly: GCA_039930665.1. GTDB lineage: Bacteria > Acidobacteriota > Terriglobia > Bryobacterales > Bryobacteraceae > Palsa-187. Next base: position 3,437 of record JBDTTL010000321.1, on the reverse strand, counting down.
ACGTGCGGGTGGACCAGACAGTCGGCCAGAGGATGCTGAATGTCGGCGACCTGTCACTCGAGACGGCGGGAGAGACCAGCCGGATCGTCATGCCATCGGTCGACCGGCCGCACGAAGCTGCCGACCGAATTCTGGAATTAGCGCGTGCCCACCACGCGAGCGCGGCATATCCTCCAGACCTCCCTGCCCCTAATCGTTAAAACCGAGAGCAATTTCGTCCAAGCGGGAGATCGTCATATCGGGAGCGAATCCCAGTGCTTCCATTTCCGCCGCGGATCGATTGCACCAACAGACGCGGTAGCCGAACGCTTTGGCCCCCGCTGCATCCCACCAGTTCGATGAGACGAAGAGGATGTCTTTTGCGGGGAGTTTCAGGATCTCGGGGCCAAGCGCATAAACCATAGGAGACGGCTTGTAAGTTCTCACACGGTCCACGGAAATCACCGCCGCAAAGGAGGATTCCAGGCCATTGTGGCGAACCGCCGATTCGAGCATTCCGGGCGAGCCGTTTGAGAGGATTGCCAGCGGAGTGCTTTTTAGGCCCTCGAATGCGGGTCTGACGTCTGAAAATGCTGCAGGAACAAGATACGCCTGCATGAGGGTGTTCAATTGGGCGTCGCTGGCTTCGATTTTGAGCTGGCGGACCGCGGACTTCAAAGCGGCGTAGGTGACAGCCCAGAAATCTTCGTAACGCCCCATGAGGGAGCGCAGCCAAGTGTACTCAATTTGCTTCTGCCGCCACAATGCCGAAAGAGCCTGTACGTCTCCTGCGAGATTGTCGCCGATGCCCTGCACCACTGAGTGAACATCGAAAAGGGTGCCATAGGCATCGAACACAATGGCTTTGGGATTCATCGGCAGCTATAGACCGAGTCGATCGAGGACTGGCTTTTCGTAGGTGTCATCTTCACCGGGGTACCGGAGGCGCGAGTCGAACTTGCCGGTTTCTTTGGCTAAAGCCCATAGCAGGCTCTCGCCCGCGGGAGCAATATCCGGCTGTCTCTTGAAGACTTCGTCCGTAAAGGCTTCATCGGCTTCGATGATCGCCCATCCTTTTTTTCGAAACATTGCGAGGAGATCGCCGAGGAACAGAGAATTGAGCAGATTGTAGTGGATTAGCAACGTGTGGGACACGCTGCGCCCGAGCACTTCGCGGGAGAGCAGGTCGTAGTGTTGCGCCCGGTCCCAGATGTGAGCTAGATATGGATCGCGGTAGCGGGTCACATCAAACGTCGAATCGGCCTCCAGGCGATGAAGCAGGCGCTGATTGTAATACCAATCGGATGCGTCAATCGTAACGGCACCGTTGCGGTAGCCATGCAGCGCCAAAAACGAACGCAGGCGATCGCGACCCTGCCTGGTTCGTCCTTCCTTCAGCGCGGGAAAGCGGAACCATTTCCGAAAGCCGGGGTAGACGCGCAAAACATCATCGGTGCGCAAGATCCCTGCCTCAAGTGCTTCGAATTGGTCTTCCGTGCTATTTCCCGACAACACGGTGTGGTCGTAAGTGTGGTTCCCGATGCGATGGCCGGCAGAACTCCAAAGGCTCAAGATCTTCGCGCCGTGTTGGTTGTCCACAGCTTGACCGATCGCGAACAAAAACGCACGCATCTTGCCGAGAGAGTTCAATAATTTCTCCTCGGCTTCCGCTCGGCGAGCTTCCGGAATTGCCTGCCACCGTACATCATCCATCGTGACAGCGACTCGCGGCCGAGGCTGTGCCAAGGCGGGCGCGGCGCACAAAAACAATGCTTCGCGGCGCGTGATGGTCAACTAGAGCCTCGTTGTTGGTTGGCGACGGTCACGCGGCGCAGGACGCCGGCTCGCGCTACTTCTCGACCGGCGCTCCCTTGGCGGTCCATTCCGACATGGAGCCGTCGTACAAGCGCACGTCGTAGCCGAGGTGCTTGAGCGTGAAGTAAGCCTGCGTCGCCTGCATGCCGCTGTGGCAATAGGTCACCACCGGCTTATCCGGAGTGACGCCGAGTTTTTCGTAGAGCGCAAGCAATGCCGCATCCGTCTTCAACGATTGGTCCTTTTGGCTGGCTTGGTTTGCCATCCAGAACTGGTTCACGGCTCCGGGAATGTGCTCTCCCTTCTCGCCATTAAAGTCAGCCGCTGGCCGGGCGTCCAACAGGACGGCAGACTGCGCGGAGGCAGGCTTGCTGGAGAGTTGCTTCACTTCATCGATCTGCACTACCAGCTTCGAGTTGACATGCGGTGTGAAGTGTCCGGCAGCGGCCATCGTTGTCTCTTTGCTGAGCATTCGTCCTTCGGCGCGCCATTTCTCAAGCCCGCCATCGAGGAGAGCAGCCTGATCGCCATGGCCCAGGTAGTCGAGCGTAAAATACGCGCGCGTTGCAGGCAGCACCGAGACGTCGCCATACAGAATGACTCTCGAATCGTCGGAGACGCCGGCGGCTTCGAACACTTTTTTGAGGTCCGCTACCGGCGGCAGCTCATTGGGAATGCCATCGCGCACGACCACTAGTTCCGGCAGCCCCACGAAGTGGGATCCAGGAATGTGTCCCGCGTCGTAGGCCGTCCGGTTCGCTGCCACATGCAGGATTACGACTTTCGCATCGGCCTGATTCTTGGCCAGCCAATCGGTGCTGACCAACATATCCGGCCGCGTAGCGGCGGTGGCCAGGGCGGCGACGGCCAAAAAAGATCCAAACGCTTTGGTGATCATGAATTGCTCCTTAGTCTACTTGGACGGCTTGGCTGACTTCTTATAGAACGCTTCGATCGGTCCAAACGGGCCGAAGCGGTGTTGCGTTATCGAGAAGGAATCCGCGTAGGGCGGATAACCGGTATCCACCGGCTTCTTGGTACGGTCGGGATAGTCGCGGTCAAGACCTTGCATCGCCGGGCGCGGCTTGGAATTGATGAAGGCCGCGACGTCAAAGGCGTCATTGTCATTCAAGTCGGCGTTTCCCAGAGGCATGCGCGCCTTGACGAAGCGCGCGGCGGTCAGGACGCGGTGCATGCCGGCGCCGTCATTAAAACTGTTGGGTCCCCAGAGCGGTGGGAACACGTAGCCGTGAACCAGGTCTGCGGCGGCAGCCAAGCCCGCGCCATCCGGCCCGTGGCAGGCAGCGCAGCGGTTATCGAAAACATTCTGGCCGGCTTTCAAATCCGCGGCGCGATTTGGTGCCTTGAAGGCGGCGGGCTCGTGCGCCTTGCGCTGGGTCGCACCAGTGGCTGCGTCCTGGTCTGCCAGGAATCGCAGGTAGGAAACCATCGCGATCATCTCCGGGCTTTTCTCCGACAGTGCGCGGCCGTTCATGCTGCGCATCATGCAGCCGTTAATACGCTCCTCAATGCTCTCGCTGGCGGCGCTGCGCGGTGAAATGCGCGGATACTTCTTGAAGGCAGTCGCGAGACTGAGATTGCCCGGCTCGACGCCCGCCCCGATGTGGCATGAGGCGCAAGCC
>JBDTTL010000320.1:0-5526 GCA_039930665.1 Acidobacteriota bacterium | reverse complement strand
GGCCTACATCATGCAGTTTCAGTTTCACCGCGCGCTGGCGCAGGCGGCGGGCTGTCCGGCGGCGGGGAGCAATACGCCTCTCCATCGCTGTTCCATTTATGACAACAAGGAAGCCGGACGGCGGCTCAACGCGATGCTGGAGATGGGGCAAAGCAAGCCGTGGCAGGACGCCATGTTTGAGTTGACCGGGCAACGGCAGATGGATGCCACCGCGATTTTGGACTACTTCGCGCCGCTCAAGAAGTGGCTCGACGAGCAGAATAAGGGCAAACCGGTCGGCTGGTAAGCGAAAATAAAAGTATCCATGACAGGTTCCGAGGTTCGCCAGAAGTTCCTTGACTATTTCTCTGCCCGCGGGCATCGCGTGGTGCGCAGCTCGTCGCTGGTGCCCGCGAATGATCCGACGCTGCTGTTCACGAACGCCGGGATGAATCAGTTCAAGGACGTGTTCCTGGGGCAGGAGCAGCGGGATTACTCGCGCGCCGCGTCGTCCCAGAAATGCGTACGGGCGGGCGGGAAGCATAACGACCTGGACAACGTCGGCTACACGCGGCGGCATCACACGTTCTTTGAAATGCTGGGGAATTTTTCGTTTGGCGATTATTTCAAGAAAGACGCCATCGCATACGCGTGGGAACTCATCACCAAAGAGTACGGGCTGCCGAAGGACAAGCTCTACGTTACGGTTTTTCGCGAAGACGATGACGCGGAGGAGCTATGGCAGAAGGTGGCCGGCGTTCCGAAGGAACGCATTTTCAGGCTGGACGAGAAGGATAACTTCTGGCAGATGGGTGAGACCGGGCCTTGCGGTCCGTGCTCGGAGATTCACTACGATTTTGGACCGGAGGCGGGAGCGGGAAGCTTCCCGGACGATCCGGGCGAGCGTTTCGTCGAAATCTGGAACCTGGTCTTTATGCAGTACGACCGCGACGCTGCGGGCAAGCTCAATCCGCTGCCGAGGCCGTCGATTGATACCGGCATGGGGCTGGAGCGCATTGCGGCGGTGAAGCAGGGCGTGCTGTCGAACTACGATACGGATTTGATCAAGCCCATCGTGCTGCGGGCGGGCGAGCTGATCGGTTGCGCGTTAGGCGAACAGGCGGCTACGGATACGGTGCTGCGGATTAACGCGGATCACGCGCGGGCAACGGCGTTTCTGATTCACGATGGCGTGGTGCCGTCGAACGAGGGTCGCGGCTACGTGCTGCGTAAGACCATGCGGCGGGCGATGCGTAATGCGCGCATGGCGGGCGCGACCGATCCCTATCTTTACAAGCTGACGGGCTTCGTGGCTGAGCATATGCACGATGCGTACCCGGAAATGATGGAGAGCGTTTCTCGTGTGGCTCGCATGGTGAAGGACGAAGAGCACCGTTATGCGACGACGTTCCAGGTGGCGGAGCGAATCTTCCAGGACGAAGCCAAAGCGGCGTCGGGTGGACTGTTGCCGGGCGCGGCGGCGTTCAAGCTCTACGACACCTACGGGCTGGCGCTCGACGAGCAGGAAGATATGGCTCGCGAGTTCGGACTGTCAATTGACCGCGAGGGGTTCACCGCGGAGATGGAGAAGCAACGGACGCGGGCGCGCGCGAGCTGGAAGGGAGCGGAGAAGGCGCAGGTGCGTCCGGAGATTCAAGCTCTGCCCAAAACCGAGTTCGTGGGGCGCGACTCGTTGGAGGCCCCGGCTACGGTGGTGGCAGCGTTCGAAGGCGAAGTTGCACTGGATCGGACGCCGTTTTATGCAGAGGCCGGCGGGCAAGTCGGCGATACAGGCGTGCTGGTTTCGGCGGCGACCGGAGAGACCGTTGGCATGGTGGAGTCGGCATTCAACGGCGCTCCCGGCAAGACCATTCACAAGGTCAAGGTGCTGGGGCCGCTGAAGGTGGGCGACGAAGTGATTGCGAAAGTTGACGCGGCGGCGCGCTATTCGACGATGCGCAATCACACGGGCACGCATCTACTGCATGCCGCGCTTCGTCGCGTGCTGGGCTCGCACGTCAAGCAGGCGGGCAGCGTGGTGGAACCCACCCGGCTGCGCTTCGACTTCACGCACTATACAGCAATGGATCGCGATGAAGTGGCTGAAGTGGAGCGGCTGATGACGCAGGAGATCCTGGCGAACCGCGTGGTGCATACCGACGTGATGGATCTGGATCAGGCGCTATCGACCGGCGCCATGGCGCTGTTCGGCGAGAAGTACGGCGAGCACGTGCGCGTGGTCTCGATTGACAGCTTCAGTAAGGAACTGTGCGGCGGCACGCACGTATCACGGACGGGCGATATCGGCATCTGCAAGATCGTTTACGAAGGCAGCATTTCAGCGGGAGTGCGGCGGATCGAAGCGGTCACCGGCGAGGAAGCGCTGCGCAAGTTTCAATCGACGCAGACGCAGCTCGCGGGTGTGGCGAGCCTGGTGCGGGCTTCCGACGGCGAATTGTTGGAACAGCTCGATAAGCTGGTGGCGAAGGAAAAATCACTCGAACACGAAGTCCAGCAACTGAAGACCAAGATGGCGCAGGCGCAAGTGGGCGATCTCGAAAGCCAGGCGCGCGAGATCAAAGGCGTGAAGGTTCTCGCCGCGCGAGTGGATGGCTTCGATCGCCAGCAGTTGCGCACTCTGGTCGACTCGCTGCGTAACAAATGGAAGACGGCGGTAGTGGTGCTGGGCGCGGCCGAAGACTCCAACGTTTCGATTGTCTCTGGCGTTACCAAAGACCTGACGTCGAAGGTTCACGCGGGTAAGTTGGCGGGGGCGGTCGCGCAGGCGGTGGGCGGCAAGGGAGGCGGCCGGCCCGACATGGCGGAGGCGGGAGGCAAGGACGCGGCGGCGCTTGACGGGGCGCTGGCGGCGGTCTATACGAGCGTCGAGGGGATGTTGTAGTCGTGCTCGACGCGGTTATCGTTGGCGCGGGGCCTACGGGCCTGGCTTGCGGCATCGAGCTGAAGCGGCGCGGGCTGAACGCGGTTCTGATCGATAAGGGCTGCGTGGTGAATTCGCTCTACCACTACCCGACGAACATGGTGTTTTTCACGACGCCGGAACTGCTTGAGATCGGCGACATTCCCATGACTTCGCTCAACGAGAAGCCGGTGCGCGGCGAGGCGCTCAAATACTACCGACGCGTGGCGGATCACTATAAGCTCGACATCCGCCAGTACCAGCACGTTGAAAAGATCACTGGAGAAGACGGGCATTTCGTCACGCACGCGGTAGATCGTCTTGGCTGCGCGCAACGGTATGAGTCACGCAAAGTGATTCTGTCGATGGGCTACTACGACGTCCCCAACAAGCTCAGCGTTCCGGGCGAAGATCTGCCCAAGGTTATTCACTACTACAAAGAGGCGCACCCGTATTACGACTCTGACGTGGTGGTGATTGGCGCGAAGAACTCCGCCGCCATAGGAGCGCTGGAGTTGTGGTGGTCGGGCGCACGGGTGACGCTGGTGCATCGCGGCCCGGGAATTCACAATAATGTGAAGTACTGGATCAAGCCCAACATTGAGAATCGCATCAAGAACGGCGAGATCCCGGCTTATTTCAATTCGACAGTTGCGGAAATTCGCGAAGACTCGGTGCGGCTAAATACGCCAAAGGGCGAAGTCACGCTGAAGAACGATTTTGTTTTTGCGATGACCGGATACCGCCCGGATACCAAGTTCCTGGACGCGCACGGCATCCACTTCGATCTGGCGTCGGGACGGCCTTACACCGACCCGGAGACTCTGGAGAGCGATCGCAAAGGAATGTATCTGGCCGGAGTGCTGGTGGCCGGTATGCACACCAACGAGATTTTCATCGAGAACGGCCGCTTCCACGGGAAGAAGATCGCCGAGGCAATCGCGGCGCTGACTGAATGAGGCCGCGGTGTTAGTTGGTTTTGGCGCTGCTCTTGCCAGCCGTCTTGGCCGAAGTCTTGACTGGCGGGGCGCTCTTCGATGAAGTAGAGCTTTCCTTCACCAGCTTTTCAAGGAAGTTGCGCAAGTAGGCCTCGTCCTGTAGTTCCGGGGTGCCGGTTGCCACGCTCTGCGCCACGACGTTGCCCTTCTTATCGATGATGGCGACTTGCGGAACCACCCAGCGGTCGAGGACAGAGAGTCCCAGGTAGCTGACGACCTGATCGCGGGAGGCATAACCGACCGGGAAGCCGACTTGAAATTCTCTGACGAACTGAGCCGCCATCTGGGCGTTGGCATCGTTAAAAACCGTGCCCAGCATCACCACGCCGCGCCCGGCGAATTCCTGCTGGAGCTTGGTAAGCATCTGCGCGTAGCGCTGGCAATGGGGGCAGGTGGTGAACATGAACGGCATCACCACAATCTTGCCGCGGAGGCTGGAAAGTAGAACCTGCTTGCCGGAGGGCTCAGTGACGGTAAATTCCGGAGAGTTGCGGGGAACCGGAGGCATGGCAAAAGCCGAAACTGTGAGTGCCACAAACGAGGCAGCGGTCAGGACTCGCATAGCAAGGTTTCGCATAAGTCCAGTTTACCTCAGACCTCTAGGGATTGGACGGAGGCGCCGGGGGGCGGTACCGGGAAGCCTGCAGCGGCGGAAGCCCGATCAGCGCGTCGCTTTCTTGCTTCTCCGCTGGTATAGCCTGACTCGTGCGAAGTCCGGCCAGAGCAGCAAACGCGGCAGGATGCGGATTCGACACAGAACCACGCGGGGACGAGCGGCGCAACGACGCGGGCCGGTGGCTTGTTCGTACGCCTCGAATGCTCGAAGAATTTGACTTGGTAGCCAGAGGCCTCGACAGAGACCGGCGGTTCATAACGAAGCGTTGTGAGCCGTGGCGTCGGACCCATAAGCGGACCAGAGCTTAATCAATGGCAAAACTAGCAAAAGCCTGCAAATAGACATGCTTCCTTCCTCTTGTTCAGGCGTGAGAAACGCCGGGTTATGTTATCCAAGGGAAGATTCCGAATATTCCAGCGTCTTGTCGACAATTCATGAGTCCGGAACCGGGTCAAAGCAGATGAGAAGGGGTTGGCAGCGGCAAACGCAACTCGGCTAGATGTGCCTTCCTGCAAGCGGCCGACTTGTTCGACAACCCAGAGCCCACCCACCCCCATGCTGGAACCCGAGAATATCGAACGCGCGGCCGCCCAGTAACAACGGCGAATCGGTTAGGATGCGCTCCCGCTCCCGGCTGCTTGAGCGCGCATCTGCGGCGAGCCTCCGATTGACTTGGCTGCGCGAACCCATTTGGGCCATCTCAGGCCCCAGCATGAGCGTGGTGCCGCGCAACGTCAGTTCGGCGTGTATGGGCTGGCCGCCCGGTCCGGTCATGATTCCTCGTTTGGAGAAGCCGAACGCCTTCTGATAGAAGCTGACGGCCGCCTTGATATCGCCCACGGTGAGCATGGTGCTCACTGCGCCATAGTTTTTCTCATTGAGGGGGTCGATTTTTTCGGGCATATGCTCCTTTGTGAGCAAGCTCATTCTAGCCGAATTGCGGGTTTGGTGGAATGCCGTCCACCCGAATGCGAGTTTGTGAATCCGCGCGGGCCTGGAAGTCGGATAAATAT
>JBDTTL010000319.1:0-5529 GCA_039930665.1 Acidobacteriota bacterium | reverse complement strand
GCCCAGATGGAACGGGTCGGTCTTTATGGTCGCCCCGCAAGCCGGGTTGCGGCACGTCGACCGCAGGTGGTGCAGCCCCTTCAGGTTGCCGCACTTGCATTCCCAGTTGCCGATGGCATAGTCGACAAATTCCAACTGGCTAAGCCCGCGAAAATCCGAAATTGGAAATACGCTCTTGAACACGCTTTCGAGTCCGGCGTCGTCGCGCTCGGCTGGTAGCAGATCCATCTGCAAAAACTTCTCATACGATTTCTTTTGAATCTCAATCAGATTCGGAATCGGAATCGAAGTCTTAATTTTCGAAAAATCAACTCGTTCGCGCATCACAATATTTTCGGTGGGTTGCATGATCAATCCTCGACGCAGTTAAAAAAACGAATCAATACGAATAGCCCGAAGGTGAGAAGACACTTCGGGCGGGACAATTTTTCGCAGGGACAAAGCCATGCGGTAGTTCAGACGAACTGCCGATTCCAACGCAGGGCGTCAAATTCACCTTTTCGCCGTACGGGCTACCTAAAATCAATTGCGCATAGCCATCCCACTACGCGCACTTCCGGTAATCCAATCATAACAAAAGCCGCCGGAGGTGGCAAACGGCCTTCGTGGACGGCCTCGCTTTCTGGCCCCAAAGCACCAGTCCGCGCCGCCCCTCGCCGCTGCCTACTTTACTTCGACAGTGGCGCCGGCGTCGGTAAACTTCTTCTTGATGGTCTCGGCTTCTTCTTTGTTAACACCCTCTTTGATGGGCTTCGGGGCGCCATCGACCAGATCCTTGGCTTCCTTGAGGCCGAGGCTGGTGACTTCGCGTACCGCCTTGATGACGTTGATCTTATTCGCGCCCGCCGCAGTCAATACCACGGTGAACTCGGTCTTTTCTTCCGCCGGAGCCGCAGCCGCCGCCCCGCCACCCGCCGGAGCCGCTACCACGGACGCAGCAGCCGCCGATACACCCAGCTTCTCTTCGAGCAACTTAACCAGCTGAGACGCTTCGAGCAGCGTCAGCCCTTGAATCTGTTCCGAAATCGCATTGATATCTGCCATGTTGTTCCTTGACCCTTTCAAAAATACCGTTCAAAATCTCGCAGGCCGCTGGCCCTACCGTAGAACCCTAACCCTGAAACTTGTTTTCCTTCACGCCTTGATCGACCACCACCGCCAAGTTGCGGCCGACGCCGTTCATGGCCGTCACCAGTCGCTGCGCAGGAGCGTTGATCACCCACAGCAGCTTGCTGAAGATCTCTTCCTTTGATGGCAGCGTCGCCAACTGGTTGATTCCGGAGACATCCACCACCCGGCCTTCCACCATGCCGGCTTTGAACGTGAATGCCGGGTTCGCCTTGGCGTAGACCGTCAGAGCCTTGGCCAGCGCCACGGGATCGCCCGAAGTATAGGCGATCGCGCACATGCCCTTTAGTTCCTTCAAGAGCCCGGCCGCCTCGCCGCCTTCGGCTGCCTTTTCGGCAATCCGGTTCTTGATTACTTTATAGGTGCCGCCCGCGCCCCGAACTGTCTTGCGCAGCTCGAAATCCTGCGCCACTTTCATCTTCTCGTAGCCTGCCAGGAAGATGTTCTTGTTGGCCTCCAGTTGAGCGCGCAACTCCTCGTAATCCTTCTGCTTTTCCTTCTTATTTTTCATTGGAAAATCCTGACTAAACCGCTTTCAAATTATACGGCGAGGTGTCGAGCTGAACGCCGGGGCCCATAGTCGAGCAAATGGTCACGCTGCGGACGTACTTACCTTTGGCTGCCGCGGGCTTGGCCTTCACCACGGCGCTCAGCAGCGAATTGGCGTTTTCCACCAGCTTTTGCTGATCGAAACTAATCTTGCCCACCGGCACGTGGATTACACCGGTCTTGTCCACACGAAATTCAACTTTACCGGCTTTCACTTCTTTGACCGCATTCGCCACATCGGTGGTGACGGTCCCGGTCTTGGGATTCGGCATCAGCCCGCGCGGGCCCAGCACCTTACCGAGCTTACCCACGCTGCGCATCATGTCCGGAGTGGCGATCACGGCGTCGTAGGCCGTCCAATTCTCGGTCTGGATCTTGGTGACCATGTCCTCGCCGCCCACGAAATCCGCGCCGGCCTCTGTCGCCTCGCGCAGCTTGTCGCCGGAAGCAATCACCAGCACCGTTTTCGACTTGCCCAGCCCGTTCGGTAACACCACCGTGCCGCGGACCATCTGGTCTGCGTGCTTGGGATCGACGCCGAGGCGCATGTGCAATTCGACGGTCTCGTCGAACTTGGCGAACTTGATTTTCTGAACCAGCGGCACGGCCTCTTCCAAGGCGTACGGCTTGCGCTCCACCTGATTGAACGCAGCAGAATACTTTTTACCAGTTTTGTGGCTCATGTTTTTGAATGGTCCAAACGGTCAGAACCTCACTACGGCCCTAACCTCCCAAAGTGATCGGAACCTTTAATGTAACACACACCGGGGAAGGGTAAGCAAGGGCGTTACCCGATTTGTCGACGCTCGCCCTTTTCCGTCAAGCCCTCACTCCCACCATTTACCAAACCGTTGCCACTCCATACGCTCTAAACGCTGCGTCCCGCCTCACTAATGTCAGTCCCTCTTCTTGTGCCTGGGCGATCAGCAAACGATCGAACGGGTCACGATGGTGCATGGGCAAACGCATCAGTGCCAGGGAATGTTGGGGGTTCATTGCAAGCACGCGTGCTTTAAGCGCTCGAAGGTGGCGCGTATAGAATGATTCGTCCAGCGGCATCGCTAGCTTTCCGATTTGCACTTTGATGGCGATTTCCCACAAAGAAACCACACTCACCCATCGCTCGACTTCGAGGCTTGCCAGTTGGCGGCGGGTTTTGGCGGTGAGTCGCTCCGGTTCGGAAATCGCGAAGAGGAAGGCGTGCGTATCCAGAAGCAATCTCAATTGCGACTCACTTCACCGGCCGAAAGTCTGTTCTCTTTCCTCGGGAGCCATCGGCTCGTCCCAGCCAGGCGTCATGGTCAACAATCCGCGCGCACTTCCCAGCACCGGGCTCTCTTCTTGAATCGGAAGAGTCGAACCAGGGGATGGCCAGCCTTGGCGATGGTCACCTCTTCGCCCTTGAGCGCACGCTCGATCAGGCGCGAGAGCTGCCTCTTGGCTTCGTGAATATTGACTTCCACAAAGACAGCTTAGTAATCCTGTTAGCTTAGTCAACGCAAGGGGTGAACCCAGATGCTTTACGCGGCGGGCTTTGATTTTTCTGCGCTGGCAGCGCCAGCGGCGGCGGTCGCTTTGCGAGCTGTTATCTCCGCCTGCAGCGCGCGATTTTTGGCGCGACGGTTGATCTTCGCCTTGCGGAGCCGGTGGAAACGCGCGGTATCGCCACATGTTTTGGACATGAAATTCTCTTTTCTGATAGCGGACATGCCATGGCGGGGAGCGCTATGGGGTGAAGGCGCGCTCGTGGGACACACGCGCTGGGTAGGCCGCGCCACGGCTTCTCTTCCGTCGGCGCAGAATGCAAAACGCGCCGGCACTCTTAGGGAGCACCGGCGCTCTAAACCAGATTTTAGGCTAGGCTGACTTGTTCGGCCTGCAGACCCTTCGGTCCGCGCGTAACCACAAACGAAACCTTCGCGCCCTCTTCGAGCGTACGGTAACCACTCGCCTCGATGGCCGAAAAATGCACGAACACATCTTCGCCGTTCTCTCGCGCGATAAATCCAAATCCCTTGCCGGCGTTAAACCACTTCACCGTTCCTGTTTCTTTCATTGAAGTTTTTTCTCTTTTCTAGCGTTGGAATTCCCTGCGGGTTCGATTGAGGTTTAGCGAGGTTGTTTCGTTGAGGTTCAAGCGGACGTACTGGGTTCTCAAATGCTGAAAAGAGGATACCACATAAGGAAAATAACTGCAAGCTATTAATTGTGCGGCACTTGCGGGGTCATTTGGGCCTTAAAGACCTCCTCAAAAGGGCCGTATGCGGCGGTTGTGGTTCGCCGTCGCGGCAGATTAGACTGAAAATCTATGAATCTTCACGGCGTGGCGATGCCCGAAGCGTCTTTTTCGTGATCAACGTCGGCTTAGTTGGCTATGGCCTCGCGGGGTCGGTGTTCCATGCTCCGTTGATCGGATCCATTCCCCAACTGCGCTTGTCGAAGGTGGTGACCAGCCGCGTCGAGCAAGTCGCCAAGGATTTGCCGGGCGTCACGGCGGTCCCGGATATCAAAGTCGTCCTCGCCGATCCCTTCATTGATCTGCTGGTCATCGCCTCGCCATCAGCCAACCATTTCGAGCACGCCACCGCGGCGCTCCTCGCCGGCAAGCATCTGGTGGTCGACAAACCGCTCGCCACCACGGCGCAAGAGGCGGATGAACTGATCGCTTTGGCCGAGAGCCAGGGCCTGATTTTATCGGTATTTCAGAACCGGCGCTGGGATGGCGACTACCTCACCGCGTGCCACTCGATCGAGCAAGGCTGGCTGGGCAAGGTCTTGCATTATGAGGTCCACTTCGACCGCTTCCGTCCGCAGATTAAAGCCGGCTGGCGCGAAGAGCCCGGCCCGGGATCGGGCATCTTATACGACCTGGGCGCACACCTGATCGACCAGAGCTTGCACCTGTTTGGCATGCCCCGCGCGGTGACTGCCGATATCATCGCGCAGCGCCCCGGCGGCAAAGTCGAGGACTACTTCCACCTGCTGCTGGATTACGAGCCGCTGCGGGTGATCCTGCATGCGGCGACGCTGGTGCCTCATCCTGGCCCTCGTTTCACAGTGCATGGCGACGGCGGCAGCTTCCTCAAGTACGGATTGGACGGGCAGGAGGACGCACTGAAACAAGGCACGCGCCCCGGCGACCCGCAATGGGGCGAAGATCAGCGCGAGTATTACGGCGAACTAACTCCAGCCGGTGGCGTCACGCGCAAAGTGGCGACGCTCCGCGGCGGCTACGAGAAATATTACGAGGCTCTCGCCGCCTGCCTGCTCACCGGCTCGCCGCCTCCGGTGGACGCGCACGACTCGCGCAACGGGCTGATGGTGATCGAAGCGGCCCAGCGGAGCGCGGCCGAGCGGCGGACGATAGATCTTTAGGCTGACATTAACGCTTAGCCGCGGGAGCGACGTCGACTCCCGAAATTTTGGCGCGCTCTAGCGACGCTTTGATAAAGCCCGACGTCCGCATCTCATCGATCAAGCGATCGATCTCCGCAAGCTTCGCGGGAGCGCCTTTATCGACCACGATCTGCTGGATCACAACCAGAAAATTGTCGCTGAGCGCGCGCAGCTTGCTGGATTTCGCGGCGGCGTCTTCCATGCGCTGGCGATTGGCCGCAAAGGCCTGCAGTTCACCGCTGAGCAGCAGGCGCTCCAGTTCCGGCTGTGGCGGCTGGGATGCATACACTTTCACTTCGCCGTTCTTGATATTCGCACTCAGGCAAGCCTCCTGCGTCTGGCCGCGGACGGCGCCAATCTTGACGCCCGCGCGGTCCGCATCGGCGGCTTTCTGGATGGGTGAATCGGCGGCCACCACGTAGGTGTTGTACATCAGCGCGTACGGCCCGGCGAAGT
>JBDTTL010000318.1:0-5535 GCA_039930665.1 Acidobacteriota bacterium | reverse complement strand
CGTGAGCCCGGCAACTCCAGTGCTCGCTATGATGCCTGAGGGCACAGCCAGGCCGAACGCATGCGTGGCATGGTCGACATCGCTCCACTTGCAACCCGCGCCCACCAGTACGGTTCGGCTGGAAGGATCGACCCGCACGTAGTTCATGGGCGACAAATCGATCACCATGCCGTCGTCGGAGACGCCGAGGCCCGCCGCACTGTGCCCGCCGCCGCGGATGGAAGCCTGCAGATCATTGGCTTTCGCCATTCGCACGGCCGTCATCACGTCGGCCACATCGGTACATTTAACGATCATCCTGGGTTTCCGGTCGATCATCCCGTTATAGACTTTCCTCGCCTCGTTATATGCTGCATCTTCCGGCTCGATAACCGCGCCGCGAAAGTGGCTACGAAATTCGGCAATAGCTTGTTGTAACGACATTCCAGTTCTCCTTGTCGCCGGCGGTCGGTTTTATTTTGCCGGTCAGTGTGTTTAGTTTGCCGGATGCGGCGTTCTAGGAGCGTTCTAAAGTGGCGGTTGCGGCCGTTCCAGCCGCAAGAATCGACAATTTTCGCTCGAACGCCAGCGAACCCGATCGCCGCGCGGCTTCCAGACCCTTCTGGAAGCTGGCGCGCGCCGGTTCGTCCTTGCCCTCCGCAGACAAGAGCAAGCCCTGTACGCGATGCAACTCCGCCACGGTCCATTCCTCATGATTCTTGCTGGCGAAGGCAAAACCGGTCGAAAGGCTGGCTAGGGCTTCACCCACCAGGCCAGCGCGCCCAAGCGTTTCCGCCAGTAGGGCGAAAAAATAAGGGAGGCGGATTTCAGCGCCCAAACGGCGCATCGTATCCAACCCTTCGCGAATCTGTGTCAGGCCGGTCGCAACGTTGCCCTCCGCTGCTTCCGCCCAACCCGCCAGGACGTTCGCCATAGCCAGGTAATATACAAATCCGTGGCGTGTGCACAGATCCACGGCCTCCCGCCCCTGTTCCAGCGCCGCGCGGCTGTCGCCCTGGAATACGTGCAGCATCGTGGCGTAGTCGAGAGCGATTGCATGGCTGAAAGGATGGCTCATGTGCGTTGCCGCCGCTATCGCCTCCGCCGCGTACCCGTCAGCGCTCTTCCCGTCTTCGCGGTGCCACGCGAGATGGGCGAGGTAAGAGCGCCAAAAGACGCCGAGGTCACGCCCCGGGAACAGCACCAGTATTGAGTCCGCCGGGTCTCTCTCGGTGCCACTTGCGGCGATCATTCGCTCTTGCGACTCTTCCACGTGGCCCAGATGGAATAAGCTGCTTCCCACCAAGAAGTTGCCCACTCGTATCAACCCCGCGGTCGGCTCCCGCTCCACAGCCTGCAGAAAGTCCAGGCTGAACTGATGTGCTTCCCGGACATCGCCGCGCACCAGGTGAAAAACCCAGGCGCCGCTCAGAATCACCAGAATATTGCGATCGTCCAAGCGTCTTGAAAGAGCCAACGCCCGCTCATAGGTTGCGCCGACTTCCGTCGCGGAGTAACCTTCCGTCGTTACCAGCGAGGGACCGAGCATTACCAGCAAGTCCAGTTCCTGCTTTAACCGATGCTCAGACTCCGGGAATCCCCGGCACAATGCCAGTGCGCGCCTCAGCAGATCGGCAGCTTCGGTGTCGGCATATCGCCGGCGGGCATAGGAAGCCGCGTGCTGATAGTGCTCTATCGCCTCTTCCGCCATTCCGGCCTGTTCGGAATGCGAGGCAATCTGGCCGCTCCAGCTTTCGATGTCGGACCCGTACATCTCGGCAAGAGCCCGCGCCACTCGCCTGTGCAGATAACGCTCGCGCACCAGACTCAGTTCCCCGCAGACTACTTCGCGCAGACGATCGTGCGTGAAATCGTATTCCGAGGGTCCGCGGCTTTCGACAATACGCCGCCGCCAGAGCTCATCGAGCGCGCCGGAAATGCTGTCTTCGTCCCAGTCCGTGGCCTTCGCCAGCAATTCGAAGGAGAAGGGCCTTCCGACAACGCTCGCCAGGCCAGCCAATTCGTAAGAAGCTGCCGTAAGTTGCGCCAGCCGTGCCGCGATGACTGCATGAACTCGCGTACTCTGCAAGCCCGCACGCACACTCTCCACTACAAACAACGGATTGCCTCGCGTGGAACGATAGATCTCGCCCAGGTTTCCGGTTTCGAGCGGCTTCGCGGATTCGAGACGCGCCAGCTCAGCCGTCTCCTCGGCATCCAGGGGCTCAAGCGGAAATTCCAGAACCATGCCGGATGGCCGCAGCCCTGCCAGAAACCGTGTGAACGGATGTTCACGGCTCGTCTCTTCCGAGCGCACTGTCCCGAGCATAAGGACGCCGGAAGCGGCGGGCGAGTTCAAGAAGGCGCTGAGCCACTCAAACGAATCGGAATCGCACCATTGCATGTCATCGAGAAATAGCAGAATCGGCTTGCGGCTCTTTCCGAAAGCGGCGCTTAGGGATTCGTAAAAATGCAGACGCTGCCAGCCTTCGGCCAGCGGACTCTGTTGCGCCGGCTCGATCGCTTCTAGTTTCGGAAAATGCTCATGGATTTCCGGAACCAGCCGTGCTAGCTCCACCAATTGCTGAGGCCTGAGGTTGGTCCAGCCCGCGCGGACCGCATCGGAACGCAGCCACTCCGCCACTGGCGCATAGGACACTTGCCCTTGTCCGGCGTAACTGCGGCTGCGTGCGGCTGCATGCCCTTGCCGAAGGCACGATTGATATAACTCGTCTGCCAGCCTCGTCTTGCCGATCCCGGGCTCACCCGAAATGATTGCGACACGCGGACCCTCATCGACCGCCGCTTGCCATGCCGATGCCAAGCGATGCCATTCCGACGTACGGCCCACCAAGGCCCGCACTTTCTGCAGGTGCGACATCGCCTTCGCCAGGGGCTGCACGGGGGATCCGGATTTCTCGCCGTTGGCGCCGGATTCCGTTTTCAGGATTCGTTCAAAGAGCTCCTGCGTCGCTGGACCAGGTTCGACTCCCATATCGCGGCGCAGGACGCGCAGGCACT
This sequence comes from Acidobacteriota bacterium, assembly GCA_039930665.1. GTDB lineage: Bacteria > Acidobacteriota > Terriglobia > Bryobacterales > Bryobacteraceae > Palsa-187. Next base: position 2,535 of record JBDTTL010000318.1, on the reverse strand, counting down.
GGTGGTAGGCGCGCAGGGCGCTGGAACGATCGTGGTTGGCTGCATGCAGCCGGATCAGCAGTTGATGATGCGATTCGTTCAGTGAATCCAATGCGACAAGCCGCTCGGCGGACGGGATCGCGGCCGCATATTCCTTCTGTTCTTCGAAAAGCGCGGCGAGGCGCTGCAGCACTTCGGAGATCCGCCTTCGGTAGTCGTCGCGCAAGGGGGCGATCCAGTCGTCGTAGAGGGCAGGGAGCAGGTCGTCTTCGTAAAGTTGTGCTGCGGTCTTAAGAGATTGTATTTCCCGCGTGCGATCATTCTCCGTTCGCGCGGCAGCGGCCTCGGCGATGGCCCCCTGGAAATCGACTGTATCGATGGAACACGCAGTATCCTGCCGCCATCCCACCGCGAAATGATTGGTCACCAGAAAGTCGCATTCGGGCGGCAACGCTCGCTTCAGATGGTGGAGAAGCTGACGCAGATTGGTACGCGCCTGCGACTCGCTCGATGCTGGCCACAGCATAAACGCCAGGCGTTCGCGCGGTTGCGGCGAATCGCCATGAAGAATTAAGTATGCAATCAGCGAATGGAGACGGTTGGTGTTGACGGTGGTGACCGGATGTCCCGAGAAACTGATCTGCAGATTGCCGAACAAGTTGATCCGCATCGCTAATCCCGTAGTTTACGACGTTGAGCTAAACTAGGTGAGGTTGGGGAGTAAAAGGTAAAAGGTGCTGCCCCGACGAACCAACCACCCCGAAACGCGCAGGTTGACGACTACCCCAAGTATCTTTTTCACAAGCCTGCTAAAATCGCTCGCAGGAGGAGAGCCTCGATGAAGTCGTTATGCGTTCCAACATTTGTCATCCTTACGCTGGTCTCTGCTGTGGTTCCGCTATTGGCGCATCACTCATGGCCAGTCAGCTATGGCCAGCTCGTCACAGTGAAGGGCACCGTAGTCGAACTCGCGTGGGCGAATCCGCACCCAATGATCACGCTTGAGGTTCGGACCAATGATGGCCGCACGGAGAAATGGATGGTCGGTGGTCCCGCCATCATCCGGATGACGGCCAACGGGTGGACCAAGACGACGGTGAAGCCCGGCGACGTGATCACCGGCATCGGCTATCAGTTTGCCGACGGCCAGAAGATCGTCAGGCTGGAGCGTGTTGTGTTGGCCGACGGCAAAGAACTGCCCGTCTATAGCAAGGGCGGCCGATAGTCCTGTAGATTGCACCGCGCGGATCGAAGCGTGAGCCCCTTCTGTGGTCTAGACAGGCGCGGGTTCTGGGAACGGCGTTAACGCCGCCAGGTTAATATAGGCTCTGCTGCGTTCTCCTTAAGGCTGGTCAGGTATTTCGGAGTGGGGGGTAAGCCTCTTTGATGCGCTCTGAAGTCTTGTGATGAATTCCGAAAGGGAAACGGCTTTGCCTACCTGCACTTCCCTCGCTGCGGTATTCAATGTGATCACGCGACTGTTCTCGGGGCCGCTACGCGGAACCAGCCAAAGGGCCTCTGTAAGGACCACGGCAGCGGTCAGTAGCCGGGGCTCGTAAGTATTCGGGTCGGAATCCAACTTTTTCAAGGATTCGGACACTATCGTGGCAATCCCGTCAACCTTTTCCCCATAGGCAATACTTAGAAATTTGGGCGGGTCGCCCCTGACTTCGCAGAGCACCAGCCGGCCGTTCTTAATATCGACGAAACGCCAGGATAGAAATCGAGGGGCGCCACCCGATTCCAGACTCGTCCGATCCAGCACCCAAAGCTGGAGTTCGTGAGAGAACCCATCAGGTAGCTTCGGCGGACTCGGCTGCCCAACGGTTGGCGCTGGCACATCAGCCGACTTGAGTCCCTCATGATAAGCGTCCCAGAAACCTTTGCCCGGATCGATCTTCTCAAATCGCATTCGCCCTCCTTACTTCGTGAAGATGGTGTGCGTCCAATCCGCACCCTCTTCGTATTGGGCTGGAAAGGAGTCAAAATCGATGGAGCGATCTGTAAACAGCGGGTCCTTGACTTGAATCTTCTCGCTCCCGGGACCTCCCGAGTAGCCTGTAATCGCTACGAAGTGCCCCTGGGGTTCACCCCCCACGGGTATATTCAGCCACTGGATCCTCACGCACACGGGTTTGTCGTTGTCAATTTCATCCTTGATCGTTTGGATGGGCGGTTTCCCTTGATCCATGCGACGGAATCTCCGGCGGTTGTGCAGCGACTGGCTGACGCTTCCAACCACATCGCACTGATCCAAAGTCGCGCAACAATCGACTGCCGCCGGGGGTGGGCGGCGATCCTGAGCCACTTCGCACTTCTTTAGATGTGTCGCAGTGTCAAGATAATTGACCGCGCTGGCAGCAGTAGCCGCCCAACACAGGTTAAGTTGGGGGCTTTGATTCAGCATATGGAAAGACCTGGTAAGCGTCGCCATTCTGTATGAACTCCGAGTTGGCCCTTAGGGCTAGGTACTCTTTTTGACTCTTCTCTTTGTCTTGCGCGCCGGAGATTTCGAAACTTCCGGCGGGGGTGCTCCGCCACCGGTATCGTCGCCCA
>JBDTTL010000317.1:0-5578 GCA_039930665.1 Acidobacteriota bacterium | reverse complement strand
GTGGATGCAACGATATGTTCTTCACTGTAGCGCGCGCTTGAGTAGGTGGCGGCTCGCTTTAGGGAAGTGACTATCGCAACGATTCCGCTTTGGATGATTGCTCTTGCGCAATCGGCACAAGGTAGGAGTTCCACATAGATGGTACAGCCATGCAGGGCGTTGCCAGCCCGAGCGGCAGAAAATATCGCGTTGCGTTCTGCATGTTCGATCCACAGGTATTTAGTCGGCCTCATGAGGCGATCCGGACGTATGTCGACACCCTGAGGCAAGGAATTATAGCCTTCCGCGACGAGATTACCCTCCGCGGCAACAATGACACAGCCGATGCTTGTCTCGGAATCATCGCTACTCGCAGCCAGTTTGGCGCATTCTTGGAGCCATCGAATATCGTCGGATGACGTCATGGATGCTGCGAGAGACACCAGATCGTTTTAGAGCCGAACTCTGTTCTTGCGTTGTTCCTCGTCAAATTCACGACACCCCTGGTATGGAGATCGAGCGCCTTTGAGCGTGCTGCTCTTGATCTTGAGATCTAGGTACTCATCCCACAGTTTCTCTGCGGAGAGCCTGCAGTCCTTTAATATCTCCTGAGTCAAATAAGACGTCCTGATTCGTCGCCCACACTCCTTTCCGACGGGCGGAGCATATATCTTGTGCCCGTGTGGGCAAAAAACGATTACCGGTATTTGGCTTGCCGCCACTTTTTCTACAACTGGCTCGAAATCGTGGTCACCCGAGATGAGAATCATTCCGCTGGGGCGGTTAGCGACGTCTTGGGTCATGGTTATCGCTATATTCACATCTGTCCACTTCTCCTTGCGTTTTCCATCTGGCCGGGCCTTGTGCATTCCTAGGATCGGTACGATCCCCGTCTCTGCTTTCAATGCCTCAAGCCACAAACTCTGCCTCGTCTCCTCGCCAGCGGATGCGGTGTTGGCCTTGTGTGACACGCGGGAAGTGAAGTATTTCACGACAACTTGTGGCGATGTTGCACCTTGGAGGTCAAACGCAAGGGACACGAGTTTCGAGCTAAGCTTCTCGAAGTTGCACCATCCTAATCGAAATAGATCGCGTGGTTCTGAGTGGTTTATTGCGGCATAGAAATTGTACCCATCAATGTAGACGATGAAGCGCGGCGGGTCGATCTTGAACCGCTCCAACTTCTCGTCGTTACGGGACTGCATTCGTTCGCGTTCTTTCAGCCCTTCTGCCATTGGATTTTCCTTCTCTAAATATTTGATTCGGGATAAGCTCTTCGATTAATCGCTTCTCGTTCTTCGTTGGTCGCAATGGGAGTCAAGCCATTGGCTCCGCTATTCACCTGGTCGCATATACTATAAACCTTCCGGCAGAAATCGAGTCCGTTTATTAGTTGGTCGTCGAAGGTCGAGAGGCCCAATTGCTTTCTTCTTGCCATCACAATATCATCGGCAATTTCAGGGACGCTAGATCCAGACTCGAACGTATGCGGCAGGTCACCTTCTTAACGGGTTCACCCACTTCAGCTCCCGAAACCGCGCGAAATCGCCGTCCGCAGAGTACAGCGTCAAGCCATGTTCGATGGCAAGTGCGGCCAAATGAGCGTCGGGAATCAAATTCGCTCCGCTTGATGTGTGGGTCAGCAGATCTCCGAGGATGGCGGAGTGACCCTCCTCGGGCTGTGGAATCCACACGTTGGTGCGGTCAAGCCAAGCCTCGACCTGCGCCCAGGCGGCTCGGATGGAATCTGGGCGCTCAAAAATTCGTGAGTTGGTCACGACACGTAAGAACCCCAGCAGGCTGTGCCACGGCAGACCTACGCGGGGACGATCATTCAGGCTCCGCACCAGCCAATCCCGCGCGGCTGCATGCTGCGGGAATGAGGACATGCGGGCATAGACCAGAAGATTCGTGTCTATTAGGATCACTTGAACCACTCACCCTCGGCGAAAGCGAGTACCTCGGCGGTATTATCCAAGTTCGGCAGATAACATCGGCCGGGGTCATGCACCGTCATATGGAATTTCTTGCGCGGGGCGGGCGGGTCCACCATGCGAGTCAAGCCCTCACGCAGGGCGGCGTTCACTACCTCTTTGAGACTAGCGTCCTTTTTCTTCCGGATCTGCTCTATCAGGGCCGCAACATCGGCATCTAGACTGAGGGTGGTCCTCATACATCACAGCATAACTATATTGATGCCCTGATGTCAAGGAGACTCCTTGCCTAAACCGCGCTCTTGAGTGTATGCCGGACGCGGATTTTCATGGCTTGCGCGTCCAGGCTTGCTGCCTTGGCGAAATCCTGCCGTGAACGCAGGAGTTGAGCATAGTGTTCCATGGTTGGTAGAAGTTCTGGATTCTCGGGCCGAGCGCCGGATCGAGAACTGTGAGCGCTTGGTCGAAAGTGTTCGCGGCTTCGGCGAATCGCTTCTCGCGTAGAGGCGAATCGGCGGCGCGCGGAAATAACCGCGCGGTAAGGGTGGGGATCCGCTTACGGCATTAAGCCGCGGCTAAGATTCTAGACCGATGCGCTGAAGCAGTCGCTGAAAACGGGGCTCCGAGAGCAGCGGGTCGTAAAGCGGGTGCACCTTGAGCGCCGTGACGGGCATCTCGCGTTGGTCGGTCGCCGCTTCGAGATACGTCAGCACGGTCGGATAATCGCCCAGCCCCAGATGCAGGATCGCGAAACAACTCGCCGGCACCCAGCGCGTTTTGGACAACGCCGTGAGCTCGTGAAGAAGGCCGTGGGCTTCCTCCATGCGTCCGGCGCGGGCCAGCACTTCGCCCTGCGCGGCGAGAATGCTGGGCACCTCTCCACCCAATCGGCGCGCCCGATCGAGAGCTTCGATGGCGAGATCGTACTTGCCCATGAGCGAAAGCACCCTGCCCAGCGAGCTATGCCCTTTATAGAAATCCGGGTCCATGTCGGTTAGTTCGCGGTAGACCGCCACGGCCCGCGGATAGTCGCGGCAGATCATGTGCATGTATCCGACCCCTTCGCGAATGATCATCGATAGAGGGTCCAGATTGTAGGCGGCACGCACCTCGGCGAGCGCCTCCTGGCAGCGCCCGAGCAAACCCAGATAATCCAGGCCGAACCAATGCCGAGCGCGCGAGTAACCAGGATTAGCCGCAATGGCCGTGCGGTACAGTACTTCGGCCTCTTCCCAGCGCCATTCGAATAGCGAGCGCACGAACGCCAGCGAAACGTTGGCCTCGGCCGATTGCGGATCTAGCTCCAGCGCCCGCTCCGCCGCCGCACGCGCCTTGGGGAAGGCTTCGGCCGGACTCATCAGGCCGTAGTCCGCCAGCAGACTGTAGGCATCCGCCAGGCCGGCGTAGGCTTCGACGCACGACTCGTCGGCCAGGATGGCTTCCTCGAAACGATCGACGCTTTTGTTCAGACCGTCGACGGTTCGTTTGTTGGCGTGGAAGCGCCCTTGCAGACAAAGGCTATAACAGGCCACGTTGGGCGCGCGTCGCGTCGGCTCCGCTTGCGGCAAGCCGGTGAGCTTGAGCCGCAGCGCCTGTACGATGGCTCGCGCCATTTCTCCTTGAATCTCGAAAACATTCTCCAGCCGGCGGTCATAGGTTTCCGACCACAGATAATCGCCCGATGCTGAATCGATCAGTTGCGCCGTCACGCGGACTCGCTCAAGGGTACGCCGCACGCTGCCGCGCAGGACGGTCCCGACGCGCAATTGGCGCCGGATGCCGGCCAAATCCGCTTCCCGCCCGCGCAACTTCGAGGCGCTGCTCCAGGCAACCACACGCAGGCGCGGGATACGCGTCAGAAGATGAATCAGCTCTTCGGTGAGCCCATCGCTAAAATAGTCGTCATCGGGCCCCTGCATCAGGTTCACAAAGGGCAAGACCGCGATGGATTTTCTAGGAGCTGCCGCCACTCCAGAAGACGCTACCAAAGCCGTGCGCGAGCCTAGTGCCGCTGCGGCGCGAACCTTGAAAAACGGTAGATAGGCGCCTTTAGGCAATCCGATCATGATTGAATCGCCGCGCCCAGCAGACGCGTAGTAGGCTTTCAGCTTGGCGCGTAGCCGCCGCGCCTCCACGCGAACGATGGGGTCAATGCGCGGATCGTAATCGGACTTCCGATCGAAGACCTCCATTCCGATAATCTGTTCCTTGAGGCGGCCACCCTTGCCGGCAAGAGATTCCTCCACGGAAAAGCGCAGGAAACGGCACAAACGGAGGGAGCGGGCAAATAACCGGCCGGCGAGGAGTTTTTCCAGATGGGCACGGATTTCCTCGGGTCCCGGACCGGAAGGCGCCGGGGCCAGGGCCTGCGATAGTGCGATCGCTGACTGCGAGGTCTGTTTCGCCACGGTGCGCCAGTTTCCCGTGAAGAGCTACACGGGTCGTATATTGTCGTAGAGACGAATCTGGTTGGGAAACGTTCCGTAAACTTCAAAAAAAATTCGATTGATGACGTCTCCGAATTCATCCCCGGCCGGGAGCCAATCACGATCCCGGTGAATCAATTGAATCCATGATACATCGGGTGTAACATGGCGGTCTATGCTTCAGCCTCCGATTCACAAAAAATTTACAGTCGCTGCCTTGCTTGCGATTCACAAACCTCTTCATCGGATTATGCATTCCGGCGGGCGCGCAAGAGTCGGCCGAGCGGTTGTATGTTGTCACGCACATCGATGTGCTGGGACCCACTGGCGCGGGAGAAGCCGCCAAAATGCTGCATCAGTTCGCGGGCGATAGCCGCAATGACCCCGGCTCGGTCCGATTTGAAGTGTTGCGCGATCCCAATCGCTTAAATCATTTCACTCTGGTTGAAGTCTGGCGTAGCCGCGGGGATTTTGAAACTCATCTGGCCGCCCCCCATACCCGGGACTTCCGTGAGAAGTTACAGCCCATGCTGGGCAGCCCGTTCGACGAACGCCTGCATACGATGCTGCCTTGAAGTTGGCTAGTCATACGCACTAAGGCTTCAGCGCAATTAAGCCGATTATGGTTCTAGGGTTCGCGATGACCTGGACCGTCCGCTCGGCGCGCTGCCCTATGGGACTTGACTCATGACGAAATTCAGCACGGGCTTCATCGCCGCAGCAATTCTGTTATCCCCGGAATGGGCGTTCGCGGAAGTGGCCGACTCTGCGGCGAACGGCTTCACGGTTAAGACCTCCATCACCATTTAGGCTTCGCCCGCAGAGGTGTATCGCAGACTGGTGCACAATGTTGACGACTGGTGGAGTCCGCAGCACACCTTTTCGGGCGATGCCCACAACCTGACTTTGGAAGAAAAACCAATGGGCTGTTTCTGCGAAATGCTGCCCGGTCAGGGAGGGGTTCGCCATATGGAAGTCTTACGATTCGCGCCGGGTAAAGAGTTGGTGCTCTCGGGCGCTCTGGGTCCGCTGCAATCGCTGGCCGCGACAGGCAGCATGACGATTCAGTTATCGGCGAGCGAGGCGGGAACCAACCTGGAAGTCACCTATGCCGTGGCCGGATATCTGCCGGGCTGCGCGAATAGACCGCGCGCGAGCCGCACGGCGAGCGCCGGATCCGAGATCGAGGCCGCCACGTCGAACACCTCGAACGTGGCTCGCACGCAGACGCCTTTGGCG
>JBDTTL010000316.1:0-5602 GCA_039930665.1 Acidobacteriota bacterium | reverse complement strand
TATCCGACTACCGCGGGCCTGGAATGCTCCAAGGCGCATTGTATGATCGAAGGGATGCGCAATATTGTTGTGATCGGTTGTGTAGTCATCCTGACCTCTCTCGCCGGGGGCCGTGGCGCTGCCGCGGAGACGATTACGCGGTATGAAGAAGTGAAAGGTTGGCCGAGTCTTCCGCCGGGCGTTGCGCTTGGCGAAGTCGCCGGGGTTGCTGTCGACGTAAATGGCCATGTGTTTATTTTCCATAGGCCCGGCCGCGGGTTCGACGTCAAGGCGACCACCAAACTCGCCGAACCGGCGGTGCTCGAGATCGACGCCAACACCGGCAAACTCATTTCCTCATGGGGCGCAAATACGTTTCTGGTGCCGCACGGCATCACTATCGACGGACAGAATAATGTTTTTCTGACCGATGTCGCGTTGCAACAGATTTTTAAGTTCACCCACGACGGCAAACTCCTCTTCGCGATTGGCGAGCCGGGCGTGGGCGCCTGGGATGCGACGCACTTCAATGAGCCTACCGATATCGCCATCCGCCCGGACGAAACGTTTTATGTGTCGGACGGCTACAAGAACAGCCGCGTGGCGCTCTTCGACCGCACTGGAAAATGGTTGCGGGAATGGGGCAAGAAGGGATCGGGCGAAGGTGAGTTCAGCAATCCGCATGGCCTGGTATTCGTTCCCGGCAGTACCGACGTGCTGGTCGCCGACCGCCAAAACTCACGCCTCCAACTGTTCGACCGCGACGGAAAATTCAAGCGGCAGTGGACCGGCGATAAGGGCGCTCAAACCACAGGCCGCATCTTTTGCGTCGACGCCGATTCTGACGGCTTCCTTTATCTGGGAATTCGCCGCGCCGACTATGATACCCAGCACACCGGCGTCCTTAAGCTCGACCGCGACTGGAATATCGTCGCGTCCATCGGTTTCGGGAAACCCGGCGATCCCGTGTTCAATGCGGTTCACGATATCGCGGTAGGCCGCGACGGCTCGATTTACGTAGCCGAAACGCGAACCAAGCGAGTGGTCAAGCTCCGTCCGGTGAAGCCGTAAAATCCGCCGGCTTCCAAAGACCCGGAGCGCACATAAAAGTACCTCTTGACACGCACGGTCGAGTGCCACAACCTAGAGCAGGGCATGACTGCAATGCTCTGGCTAAACCACATGATTACAAGCTGGGCACAGGCCGAAAGCCACGCATACTGGAGTACTTTTACAGCGGCGTTTCTGGGCGTGTCGGTGTGGGAATCGGTGCGACCCCGCGGGACGCTATCCATTCCTGCGTCGCTGCGCTGGCGAAACCATGGGCTGCTCCTGATCCTAGCTTCGTTTGCTTCGATGTTGCTGCTCGGCAGCACTCCGGTGTTGGTCGCGTTAGCGGTGCAGCATAGTAAATACGGTCTGCGATGGCTGGAGCAGGTACCGTGGTTTGCGAGCTTTGTGCTGACTCTCCTGATGATGGATTTGGTCAAGTACGCGACCCACCGGCTGCTGCACTCGGTCGGGTTCTTGTGGCGGGTGCACCAGGTGCACCATTCCGACCCGGACTTCGAGGTATCGACAGGAGTTCGGGCGCATCCGATTGAAACCGTCCTGACCCAAGGGGCCGCTTTGCTCGCGATCCTGGCATTTCGGCTTCCGCCCGCGGCTGTGCTGGCGGCGGAACTCATGTCCTGCATACAAAGTTGCTTTCAGCACGCGAATGCGTCGTTGCCGCCGGCGCTGGAGCAAGCGCTACGGCCGTGGCTGGTGACTCCGGATGTGCACCGCATCCATCATTCTATCGACGAGGCGGATCAGCGGCGCAACTTAGGAGAGACGTTCCCGTGGTGGGATCGCTTGTTCGGAACCTACTCGAACCGGACGGCGATGGGAGATGAACAGTTTCCGACCGGGCTTAAAGGCGCCGACAATGCGGGAAGCCTTCGCTTAGCCTTCATGCTGGCAACGCCCTTTAAAACTCCGCAGAAGCTGTGAGTTACTTCTTGCGGCGAGCCCGCAAGACCAGCAAGCTTCCGGTAAGCAAGGCAATCGCCGATGCGGCCGAAGCGGCATCAATCTCCGGTACAGCGGCGGGACCTGCCAATGCAAAACTGGCGGCACCTATCAACAACAGAGTCAAACCAAGAAGTTTGTACACAGTTTTCTCCTGCGTCCAATTCGAATTTGGGCGCGCTACCAAGCCTCTACGCCTTCGCCGCGCACGGAATCTATTTCTTGCGGCGAGCCCGCAAGACCAGTAAGCCACCCGAAAGTAGCACGATCGCCGATGCCGCCGAGGCACCGTCGATTTCGGGAGCAACGCTAACACCTGCAAGTGCAAAGCCCGCCGCACCCACCAACAGAAAGCTCACGCCAAGAAATTTATACATAATCCTCCTTCCATCGACTACGCTCCGTCCGCACTGCGTCCCGTCTTTATTTCTTGCGGCGAGCCCGCAAGACCAGCAAGCCGCCCGAGAGCAGGACGACCGCGGATACTGCCGAGGCCCCATCGATTTCCGGCACTTGAATTGCGCCTGCGAATGCGGAACCGGCAGTACCCGCCAAAAGCAGGGTCAAACTAAGTAGATTCAACACGGGTCGTCTCCTCCGAATAGTCCATAAGGACTAGCAGTAGTTGTACTACATCTACACGCCGGGTTCAAGGTGTACCGCCACATTTGTGAGTACTGGACGGGCTAGCGGTTACCGCTGCCAGAATTACGGCTGGCGCGGGTGGTTTACACCAGCCCTAGATGCTCAGGCTCGCTGGTAAATTATGCTCGGGTGAGACCCTTCCCGAATTGGCGACTCCAATGAAGGGAGACTGGCGGGTCACCTGCCTTCGAGCTGCAATCGGGAGGCCGCCATTAGTATTTAAGGAAGGAACTACGATGGAACCGAGAATCGACATTCGGAAGGTGGCCCCGGGCGTCCACCAAGCAATGTTTGCCCTGGGCAACTACTTGCGCAGCAGCGGACTGGAAGAATCGCTCATAAATCTTGTCTGTTTGCGAGCTTCACAGATCAACGGGTGTGCCTATTGCGTGGACATGCATTGGAAGGATCTGCGAGCCGCAGGTGAGGGAGAACAGCGGTTGTACGGACTTGACGCCTGGGAAGAATCCCCCTACTATTCGGACCGTGAGCGGGCGGCCTTGGCCTGGACGGAAGCGGTGACTGAAATCCACGAAACCCGCGTACCGGATTCCGTGTATGGCCATGTTCAAAAGTTCTTCACCGAGAAGGAACTGGCGGACTTAACGCTAGCGGTGGTGGCGATCAATGGTTGGAACCGCCTTAACATCGCTGCGCGAACGGTGCCCGGCACCTACGAGCCTGCCAAGGCGGTCGAACTCACCAAAGGTGAGTGAGAGGAAAAAGCCGGCAAATGCCCTTGAGAATTGCAATCAACGGCGTCGGCGTCGCAGGCCCGGCTCTTGCCTATTGGCTGCATCGTAACGGGCACGAACCCGTTTTGATTGAGAAAGCGGCGCGGTTGCGTACCGGTGGGTCTGTGATCGATTTCTGGGGTGTGGGCTATACGATTGCGGAAAGAATGGGCATTCTGCCGGAGGTGTTGGAGACCGGCTATTCGTTCCAGGAACTTCGCCTGGTCGACGGGCGCGGCCGCAAAGTGGGTGGGTTCTCTACCGATGTCTTTCAGCGGCTGGCCGACGGGCGATTCACCAGTTTGCCTCGCGGCGATCTGGCAGCGATTATTTATCGAACCGTCGAGAATTGCGTCGAGACGCTCTTCGACAACAGCATTGCAGGAATCGAGGAATACGATGGCGGGGTGCGAGTAGGGTTCGAACGCGGTCCGCCGCGCGATTTCGATCTGGTTATTGGAGCCGATGGATCGCATTCGGCGGTACGGCGACTGGTGTTCGGGCCCGAAGATCAGTTCGAAAAGCAGCTCGGATACCGCGTCGCTACCTTCGAAGTGAAAGGATACCGGCCGCGCGATGAGCTGACCTACGTCGCCCATGGAACGCCTGGACGGCAGCTCGCCCGAATCGCCCTGCGCGACGATCGCACGGTTTTTCTTTTAGTCTTCCGCTCCGAAGTTATGACGAGGCCGGACCCAACCAACCTGGCGGAAACGCGGGCCCTACTCCGCGACATATTTGCCGATGTAGGTTGGGAGAGCCCGCAGATACTCAGGGCGATGGATCAGGTGACGGAAATCTATTTCGATCGCGTCAGCCAAATCAGAATGGGACCCTGGTCCAAGGGCCGGGTTGCGCTCATAGGAGACGCCGCATGCGCGGTGTCGTTCCTTGCCGGAGAAGGCACCGGACTGGCGATGACGGAAGCTTATGTGCTGGCGGGCGAGCTGAACCGTGCGCGCGACGATTATCGCGAGGCTTTCACCAAATACGAAAAGCAGTTGCGGCCGTTCTTGGAAGGCAAGCAAAAAGCGGCTGAGAGCCTCGCCTCTTCATTCGTTCCCAAGACTCAGCTTGGGATATGGCTGCGCAATCAGACGACCAGGATGATGCGCTTGCCGGGGATCGCGGATTGGTTGATCGGCCGAAGCGTCAGTGTGATTGACGATTTTGACTTGCCGGATTACAGCGGGTGAGCCCGTTAGGCCCGCACGTATTTGTTAAACCAGTCGACGGTGCGTTGCCAGGCCAGATCGGCCGCGGCTTTATTGTAACGCTCCGGCGTCGCATCGCAATTGAAACCGTGAACGGCGTTGGGATAGATATGGCCTTCGTGCGGAACGTTTATCGCGGTTAAGGCCTTATCATACGCAGGCCAAGTCGCAACGAGCCTCGTATCGAGCGCTCCGTGATGAACCAGAATCGCAGCCTTGATCTTCGGAATCAGGTCCTCGTTGGGAACGCCGCCGTAGAACGGTGCGGCGGCCGCTATATCGGCTCCCAAGCGGACGGCCAAGGTATTAGACATACCGCCGCCGTAACAGAAACCGGTGGCGCCGATCTTGCCGGTGCAATCGGAGCGCGACTTGAGCCACAGTGCAGCGGCCACGAAATCCTCTGCCATTTTTTTGCCATCGACCTTGGCGAACATCTGGCCGCCCCTATAATCGTCGCCAGGAAAGCCGCCCAGAGACGTAAGGCCATCCGGTGCAAACGCCATGAAGTTAGCCAAGGCGAACCGGCGCGCTATGTCTTCAATATGCGGATTCAGGCCGCGATTTTCGTGGACCACGATAATGCCGGGCAATTTCGAAGCCGTTTCAGAGCGCGTGTCGGCACTGACAGGCCGGACGAAATACCCTTTGATGCTTCCGTTGCCTTCGGGCGAGGGAACCGTCTCGTAGCTGACCTTGATCCGATCATCGTTCTTTGCCACCTGCTGCCCGAGGGCATAGTTCGGCATCAACAACTCCATGAGAGTGGTCACGGCCAGACCGCCTACTGCAAATTTCTGCACACCCTCCATAAACGCACGGCGACTGATGACACCGTGAATAAACAGGTTGTAAAGTTCTACGGCCTCGCTCGGGACTTGGGATCTGGTTGGCTCCATTTGGTTGGCTCCTTTCCAAAGCAGAATATCACGTCTGCGCATGTCGTACCGCCCTGCTAAGGAACCACCGGCAACCACACCGCGCTGGCATGGACGGGGGAGCGCATCACCGACTCGG
>JBDTTL010000315.1:0-5607 GCA_039930665.1 Acidobacteriota bacterium | reverse complement strand
AGACGTTGATCTGCGCGATGGCCTTGCCGTACTCGGCTTGGAAGATTCCGCTTTCCACCTTGAATTCCTGCAGCGCGTCAATCGACGGCAGCAGCAAATAGGTGTTGAAATTGGGATCGGTGTTCTCGACGCCATCGAGAGTGTAGTGATTGTACGCCACGCGCTGACCCGCCACGTTCAGGGAGAACGTATTGCGCGAGCCGCCCATGCGCTGCTGTCCCTGCGAAGATGCCGGTCCGTTGGTGGTGGCGCCGGGAGTCAGCGAAGCGAGCTGCAGATAGTTGCGCCCGTTGAGCGGAAGATCCACGATTCGCTTGTTCTCGATCACGGTGCCGAGTTCGGCCGATTCCGCCTGCAGGATCGGGGCGCCGCCGGTGACTTCGATCGTCTCGGCTACGTTGCCAATCTGCAACGCAAAGTCGATCTTGGCCACTTGTCCTACTTGCAGCTCGATACCGTCGCGAAGCTGCTTGGGAAAACCTTTAGCTTCGATCTGCAAGGCGTAGACTCCGGGAGGTAGCGCCGCGAGGTTAAAAAGGCCGTTATCGTTGGTTACGGTATTGCGGCGAATGTTGGTCGCCGAATTTGTAAGCGTCACGGAAGCCCCCGTGATCACCGCTCCTGAAGGGTCCGTAACAGAACCCGTGATCGTTCCGGTGGGAGCTTGCGCCCACATACAAACCGACGATAGTACCAGAGATGCGATTGCAAGCCTGGTAAATCCAGACGTGAAATTGCTCGATGCCAAATACATCTTGTGCTCCCCTGGGTAGTCCCCTGTGCCAACCCCTGCTATCCGGTTTATGCCGGATTCATAAACCCTCAAGCCCGTGTCACGATGAGCACCCAACTGATCACGTGGCACACACTTTTACATCCCCCCCTACACTACTACTTTTTAAGACCGATGGCGTAGAGTTTTCCGTCCAGGTCGAGACGTACGTAGACCTGGACGGCGGCAACCACGGGCGCTCATTAAAATGAGTCCAAATGTCCATTTAATGTTTCGCTGGACTATGACTGCTTCCCGGTTTCCCCAGGCGGCGGAGATCCGGCGAAAATACCAGCCATGATTTCCCGCGCATCGCCTAAGTGCATCTCATGGACAGTTACGCCAGATTCCGCGGAAACACCTCCACGCCCACGCAGGAAGAACACAAAGTGGCGAGCGTTTATCGCAATCTGGGCGGTGGCGGCGTCGATTTCCCGGCAGTGGCACCCAACGCAAGCGATGAACCTCCCAACGGACGCGGCGGTACGTGGAGATTCGGGCCAGTTTCCACCTCGCCGCATTAGTTTTGTGAGCGGCGTTTGAACGAAGCCGCTGGCACGGCAGACGCTGCGCGTGCTTGTTGGTCGAGGCTTTCTCTTCGACCCGTTTGCGTTCGCGATGTAGAAGGGGTAATATCTTTGGACGATGCTCCACATTTGGATGCTCAGAATAGAGTCCAGTAGTTGGTTACGTCCAGTGGAATATCGATTCAAATTCCAATAATGGCCCGCGTCTGCCCTAAACGCGAGCGGCTTCCTTCAAACGTCTCTATCCGAAGTGATCCGGCGGTCCCGGGTCCGCAGCCCCAACACTCACGCGCCGGATCACTCCAGATAGAGTCCTAGCGTTTCATGGGAGCGATCCGAAGGGCGGCTTCAGCGCGTCACTTCGGCGGGTGGCGAGTAAAATCATCCCACAACCCGAATCTTTCCGAACTAGCCTGCGGATCGCTCTCTGTCAGAAAGTCAGCTTCAGGGCCATCTGCAATTCCCGCGGCTTCGGGCTGAAGGCCGTTGCTGTTACGACACCGAACGTGGTGGATTGCGCATTGACGCCGGGAGTATCGAAGACCGGTGTATTCGTCAGGTTGAAAGCCTCAGCCCGGAATTGTAGCTTCATTCTTTCTCTAATCGGGAAATCCTTGAAAAGCGAGAAGTCGAGGTTCATGACGCCGTCGCTCAACACGTTAGGAATGGTGCGCGAAGAATTGCCATAGGTGAATGGCGCAGGTACGGAATAGGCGGCGGTGTTGAACCACCGTTCCAGGGAGCGAGTTCCGGAGTTGGGGTCCTGCCCCGGCACCACGTTCGGCCGGTTGGTACTACCCCCAGAGTTGAGGGCAATCGCGCGTCCGCTCTCCAGGGTCGAGATGGCATTGACTTGCCAGCCGCCCAGCACGAATCGCTTTACGGGATTACCCTGATTGGCGAATGGAAGAGCCCACAGAGCTGTCAACACCAGGCGCTGTGGAACATCTTCGATTCCCTTGGAGCGTTCGGCGCGAAGGTTGTACCAATTGATAATGCCGACGTCATTGGCTCCGCCGGGGCGGGAGGCGGCGCCACTTCCAGTCGCGCCGTCAATGATCTTGCTGAACGTATAGGCCGCAAGCAGCGAAAAGCCCTGGGAGAAGCGTTTTTCGACCTTGACCGCTAAAGCGTGGTAGATGCTATCGCCCAAGGACGACCAACCGCCGTACACGCTGTTGTACTGGGGATAGGGAAGCAGCAACTGCTGGCGCGGCACCGTGGGTCCGCTCAATGGACCCGTCTCAATAATACCGTAAAAGGGATTCGGAACGGACTGCAGGAGGGCGCTGCCCAATGCCAGATTGGCCGGCGCGATCTGGTTCAAGTTGCGCGGCTGGACGGTGAGCACATGCGTACCTTTACTCCCGACATACGCGCCTTCCACCAGCCAGTTCGACCGGGGCTGAAACTGGAGAGTAAAGTTCCACTGCTGCATGTAGCCGGGTTTGGGATCGCGCAGCTGGGTCTGCAAATCGCCGCCCAGGCCCGTGAGGGCTCCCAGACTGCTACCGCTCGGCTGGAGGAGGCCGTTCGGGAACGGGTTGCTAACGGTGTCGCGGGGAGTCAAGCCGCCGTCAAGGGAGGTGACCATGACCGTAGTGGGGGTGTAGCCGCTGTAGTTCGGGATGGCGGTCCCTTTGATGGGGATATAGGTAATGCCATAGCCTGCGCGGACAACCAGGCTCGGCAGGGCCTGGTAGGCCAATCCCAGCCGCGGAGCCCACATGTTGTGTAGCGGATCGGTGACTCCGCGCGTACCGTTTGCGCCTTGAAACGTCGGGCCGCCATGTAGATTGAGGCCGGGAACTTGGATGGGCGCCGTCAAGCTGGGATCGAAATTGGTAAAGACGTTGTAGCGTTCGGTGACCGGCGCTTCATACTCCCAGCGCAGACCGAGGTTCAGCGTCAGGTTACGGGAAGCTTTCCAGTCGTCCTGCACGAAAGCGGCATAGTAGTGCTGGCCGAGTGCGATGTCGGGGTTATAGGTATTGTTCCCGCTAGAGGGCGTGCCGAGGAGAAACGAAGCAATACCATCGCCGGCACTAGAGCTCGCTACTGTTGGGTTGGGCCCCTGGGTGAAACCGCGGTCGAAAACAAACCGGTTGTTGCCAACGCCACCCGAGTTGAATGCTGAGAAACGCTTGTCGAACCCAACCTTGATGTTGTTAGACGAAAGGACCTTCGTGATGGAGATGGCGCTGTCCCAGGCCATTCCGGTGCGGATCTGATCGCCCAGGGCTCCGAAGTTGGTCAGGTCGCTGACATTGTAATTGGGGAAGGCCCCGTTGGGAGTGAAATGGCCGTGCTGGCGCTGATTGATGAACGACTGCGGGAAACCGAGCGAAGTGAGGTCGAAGTTCTTGCCAGGATCTTGAGAGAAGGGGCCGTAGCCGTTTTCACCGTCCGTGTTCAGGCCCACGCGCGCTTCCAGCAGCAGGGTCGGCGTGAGCGAGTTGGTGTATTGCAAAGCGGCACTGTGGCGGGGGATTGCGATGTAGCGCCCGTCGGTATCGATTACGCTATGGAAGAAATTGGGGAAGAGCCACGGCGCGAGCACATCGCGGGTATAACGGATCGCCAGACGGCTTTTCTCGTTGAGATAGTAATCGCCCTTGATGCCCCAGGTGTAGCGGTCGATGGGGCTCTTGGCAGTCTGAAAAAGATTTTGAGCGTGGGAGAATGGCAGGCCTGGCAGGTTGCCAAGCGGGAAGAAGCTGAAAGTTTCCTTCGACAGCTGGCTAATCCGATTGGCCGGGATCATGTTGCCGGGGAAGGGATCGCGGAGGAAGGCGCCGGGACGGTTTGGGTCGGCTCTGGTGGTGAGTGGATCGAAAATGTTGATCAGCTTGCCAGCGGAGGTGAAAGTTTCGGAAAAATCACCTGTGCGTTCCTGCGCGCTGGGCGAAGTAATGATGCGAGTCTGGGAGCGGCGTTCTTTGTATCCTTCATAATTAAAGAAGAAAAATCCTTTGTCCTTCTTGATTGGTCCGGAGAAAGTCCCGCCGTATTGGTTGACAGCAAGCGGGGACAACTTAACGCCAGAGCGGTTGGAGAAGAAGTTATTGGCGTTCATCTTGTCGTTGCGGATGTACTCAAATAAGGCGCCGTGATACTGGTTGGTCCCGGACCTGCTGATGACGCTGATTACGCCGCCGCCGGTCCGCCCAAACTCGGCGGACATGGAGTTGGTGAGTACTTTGAACTCTTGCGTCGCTTCCACCGTGAGGTAAGTGAGCGCGCCCGAGGCGTCGCCGATCTTGTCATTCGCAACGCCGTCGATCAGAAAGGCGTTCAGAAGGGGCTGGCCACCACTGATGTTGACGGCCGCGGTGCGCCACGTGGAAAGCACTTGGCCGCCGAAATAGCCGACGCCGCGGACAGTGGGAATCAGGTTGGCAAGGCCCATCGGATTGCGGCCGTTTAGAGGCAGATCCACGATCTTCTGGCTATCCATGACCGTTCCGAGCGAGGAGGTGTTCGGCTCAAGCAAGGGCGTGCCCCCGACGACCTCCACTCTCTCCGTCACGTCGCCGACGGCAAGCGTCACGGGAACCGCGAGCGAACGGTCTGCTTCCACGATAATGCCATCGCGGTGGAAGGTCCGGAAGCCCGTGGTTGACACTTCGAGAGCATAGTTGCCGGGCGGCACAAGCAGGAACTGAAAGTTACCCGAGTTGTCGCTGGCGGTTGTCTGAACGGCCGCGGTACCGTTGTTAACGAGCTTGACCGTGACTCCGACGAGGGCCGCCGACGTCGAATCTCGCACTGAACCGGTGATCGTTCCGCTTGTGACTTGGCCGATTGCCGTCGCGCTGAAAACGCTCAGCGTTGAAAAAACTGCCAAAAAGACCGCACGCTTCTTTCTTCCCATGGATTGAATCATCGTAGACCTCCCTATCTCGGCCCGAAAGCTGAGAGTGATTACCGGGTATTCAATTTGCCCTGCACTGCGCATCCGTCAAGATCGCCTCTGCGAATGCCGGACTTCCCTGAACCAAGATTCGCCTTTTAGCTTCCTTGCCACCGTCGAGTCGCACATCCAACATCACAGTTCGGGCTGCATTATACATCATTTTGTTCCGTTTTGCCATTTTTTAATCGCGAACGAGCCGGCAGCCCAGGAGCGCGTACTGGCTGCTCAGCCAGGCGTGGGAGTTGGCATATGAGTGGGGAGATGAAAACGAGCGTGAGACGAGTGGTTTTATCATGCATAACATCGAACTCCCGCCCCACCGCACTCTGAGAGGAGGCCGTAATCCGTCGATAGCATCCGCTCGCTGGCACTAGGGCTTCCGTGCGACACAA
>JBDTTL010000314.1:0-5609 GCA_039930665.1 Acidobacteriota bacterium | reverse complement strand
CGTACACGCCCAGCATCAGGCCCGCCATCACCACTCCATTGCGGTGCGCGGGATCTACCCCCAACAGCCGCACTTCGAGCAGGCGTCCGTACTCGTCTAACACGCTCGGATCGGCGAGCTTCGCGGCGACCGAGAAGGGCGCTTGATCGTGCACCGAGATCATGCCGATAACCCGATCGCCCGCCAGTGCAATGACGTACCGGTTCTTGTCGTGAAACTTGTCCACCAGCCGCTCGCCAGGCTGCGCGGGATGCTGTTCCAATTCCCCGGCGAAGACGGCATGGTTCAGGTGGAATATCTGCTCGAATTCGGCCACGGTTTCCGCTTGCTTGAAGCGGTAGCGCAATTTCATCGAAGCTGGTCGAAGAGGCCGTCGATCTGGCTGGCGATCACGGCGCCCATGGTCGCGATCTGCACCAGCCCGCGTGCCGCCAGGTAGCCGCTCTCGCCGCCGATGCGATACCCCAAGCGGAGGCAGCGTTCGTGAAATTTTTCTTCGGGGGGCGCAAACGTGGTGACTACCGGAGCGGCGGCGGACTCTCCTACCAGGGGCTGGATGCCCATGTCGCGCAGCCGCTGACGAACCAGATTGCCAAGTGGCGCGTAATCCCGCTTCTGCCGCAAGGCTTCCTCGAGCGCAAGCAGCAATGGCGAGGGGAAGGTGAAGCAGGAGCCTTCCGTACTCATGGCTTCGGCAACATCCAGATAAACCGGCACCGGGCGCGTGAGTTTCGGCACCTCGGCCGCGAACACAATCGCGATACCAGCGAAGGATCCGACCGCTTTCCCGCTAACCGCCGACGCCATCCACACATCCTTCAGGTCAACCGAAACCGCGCGCAGGCTGCTGATGCAATCGAGCGCCACGCGCACGCCGCGGGAGTTCGCGAGGGCGATCAATCCTTGAATATCGTTCACCATGCCGGTGCTGGTTTCGAGGTGCACGCCCCAGACCCAGCGAGCGCCGTCAAGCTGTTTGGCCACGCGATCCAGATCCCAGGGCACGCCCCAGGGCCACTCGACTATATTTATTGGCAGATTCCAGCGCGCCGCCTGACGCGCGATCCTGGCGCCGAACTCGCCGTTCACCAGCACCACGCCCGGACCCTCCAGGCAGCTTGCCACGGCTTCATTGCCCAGAGTTCCGCTGCCGTTCAGCAGGGCCACATGCTTCGCGCCGGTCATGCGCGCAAGGGTAGCGCGAACCTCTTCAAAGCGGCGAATGAATTCGTCGCTGCGATGCGATAACGGAGGCTGGCGGAAAGCGTCCTGAACCCGGTGGTCGATCTCCACCGGTCCGGGCATGAGTGAAATCATGGCCACAATCGGGTAGTGTAACGCAAATGTATGCGTTTCGGGGGCTGCGGGGCTGGAATTCGTCACCAACAACCCACTACGCTCAAACTCCCCTTTCGTTGCCGTAAATATCGATGTGGAGCCGGGGGCCGTAACGGAAGCGTTCTCGCTTACAGATATCCACCAGCCATTGGGCGCGTTCGTATATTGCACCGGGATCGGTTCCCTCAGGCATCAGGATCACGCGGCTTCGATCGGCATTCGTTTCCGTGAGTATGGCTTCGATTTCCCCCAGGTCGTCGGGCTGGGAAACTACGAATTTGAGCTGGTAGGGATATTCGGCCATCAATTGTTTGAGCACATCCGGCTGATAGCGCAAACGATCGTGCTGCGCAGCCCAGCGCCCGCCCTCGCGCCGCGTTGGCGTGGAATTGGCCAGTTTAGGGCTGATGCTCATGAGGTCGCAGACCACCGGCTGGTAGACCGTGCCCGCGGTTTCGATGGTAATGTGCAGATCGAAATCCTTGAGCCGCGCGGTAAGGCGCGCAATGTCCTCCTGGATCATCGGCTCGCCGCCGGTGACCACCACATGGGTGCTCCAGCGCCGGCGCACGTCGGCCAAGATGTCGCCCAATTCACGATCGTCGCCTTCGGGCTTCCAGGAAGTGTAGGGCGTATCGCACCAAGTGCAGCGCAGATTGCATCCGCTGGTGCGCAGGAACACGCTGGGTACGCCGGCCAGCATGCCTTCTCCCTGGATGGAATAAAAGATCTCGGAAATTTTCACAGCGTGTCCATCTTTATAGCCTGTATACCAGCGGATCCCGCACGCCCGCCTCCGCAAAGCCCTTCGCGCGCAGCAGGCAGGAGTCGCATTCGCCGCAGGGACGGCCCCCCTCGTCCGGATCATAGCAACTATGCGTGAGGGTGAAATCCAGGCCCAGTTGGGCGGCCAGGCGCACGATGTCCGCTTTGCTAAGCGCAATCAGCGGCGTATGGATCTGGATATGCGTGCGCCCTTCGACACCGGTTTTGGTCGCAAGGTTCGCCATGCGCTCGAAAGCGTGGATGAATTCGGGACGGCAATCCGGGTAGCCGGAGTAATCCAGCGCATTCACGCCGATGAAAATATCGGAGGCTTCGAGTACCTCCGCCCAAGCCAGCGCATAGGATAAAAAGATCGTGTTACGCGCCGGAACGTAGGTGACCGGAATGCCTTGTTCCATCTCGGCTGTCGAGCGATGCTTGGGAACGTCGATATCCGCCGTCAAGGCGCTGGCTCCGAATGCTCGCAAATCGATACGCGCTGTGCGGTGCTCGCGCGCTCCGAAAAACGCAGCCACGCGGGCGGCGGCGTCCAGTTCCACACGATGGCGCTGGCCGTAATCGAAGGAGAGCGCATAGCATTCATAACCGTCGCGCCGGGCCAGAGCCAGGCAGGTGGAGGAATCCAGGCCTCCACTTAACAGACAAACGGCTGCGCGGGAACTCATGCGAAACCTTATTGTACCCGCGGTGCTGCAGCGACTACTTCTTCAGCCCGGCCTGCCAGTTCAGCACCACCGTGTAACCCTGCTGTCCGCTCACGTATGCCACACCGAGAAATCGCTTGCCGTCGGCGGCGGAATCCCAGGCCGGGAGCGGCAAATTCCCGAGAGGCTGGGGGTTCCCGGCCCGGAACGTTGGTTTAGTCGCGATTTCGACGGCCATGAGCGCTCCGCCGCGAGACCGATAATAAATTTCGCGGCCGTCAGCTCGCCAGTGCGGGGCAGCACCGAGTCCGTTGGAGATGGGCCACTTGCTACCCGTCTCCACTGCCGTCCCGGCGGAGTTCATGGAAAAGGACCGCACGTAGACTTCGTCTTGGCCGGACTCATCCGAAGTGTAGACCACCCAATGGCCGTCAGCAGAAAAGCGAGCCTGACGCTCGTTGAATTCCGTATGCAGGAACGGAACCGGCTTTCTGTCGCCCTGCATCGGTAGTATCCAGATATCCGACTTCGTTTTCGGGTGAATCACCGTATACAGCAGGAAACGTCCGTCGCGCGACCAACTCGTAGGATGCTTCTCCTCGCTGGAGTTGAGCAGAACTTCCTCGTCTTGCACACCGTTCACCGGCTTCTGATACAGGTTGTACGAGCCGTCCCGATTAGAGCTGAAGATGATGCGGCTCCCGTCCGCCGACCAGACCGGATCTGTGTCGACAAGTGAACCAAACGTAAATCGTGTGTTCGCACCGCCTCGAGAGAGATCCAGCAGCCATAGGTTGCCTGCGTCCGCTCCCCCGTTGTTCTTCGTCAATGCCAATCGCGTCCCATCCGGCGATAGCTCCAGGTTTCCAAGGACTCCATAGCTGCCCGGCTCTCCGACGGTTCCCAATGCCTTGCCTGCCCGGTCGAACCAATTGACTTGCCGTAAATAACTGCTTCTCGGGAACACCAAGGCATCATTGGCCGAGGCTGAAAACTGTATGTAACCAGCACCGGTGCGGTTCTGCTTAACCTGCTCAGCTACAGGCACGGCCTGCCCTTTGATCTCCAGCCGACGGTTATCGAAATGTTGAGCCATCAACGTGCTTCCGCGAACAAAAAGCAGATAGCCAGTGTTCGGGTCTTCCGAGGGCGCGTACACGGGCTGCGAGTTGCTAGTCAGCAGTGCCTCGAAACTCTGTTGTTCCGGTTTTGCATCAATGGAGCCGAGATAGATGGCGCTCTTCCCCTCTTCCGTCGAGGAACGTATGTAGACGAAATGCCGCCCATCCGGCAGAAAGGAGGGACTATACTCAGAGTTTTCGTGGCGCGTGGCGTCCAGCGAAGTAATTTGAACCGGGATGCCGCCAGTGGCAGGCACACGGAAGAACCCGACCTGCCGCCGCCCGAAAACGATCACGTCGTCCCGGTTCCATGCGCCACCTCCCCACGTTTTGTCCGCGTCCGTCAGGTCAGTCACGGTCTGTGGGGGACCGCCAGTCACCTCGATCTTCTTGAGCTTTCCTTGGGATACGTACCCGATAAAGCGGCTGTCCGGAGACCAGAAGGGCGTCGCTGGCGTAGCGAGCGTTAAATCGCGCGATTCTCCCGAATTCAGGAAGTGAACCCACAGCCGGTCCTCTGAGAGGAACACCACCTTGCGGCCATCGGGTGATATGACGGGCAACCTGGCATTTTCCGGCAGCGCGAGCTGAAAGCGTATCGGCGCCGCAGGGCTGGCCGGTTTTTCGCGGAAGTGGACAAATGCCAGCGCCCCGAGCGAGAGCGCGAACACCGCGGCTGCCGCGGGCCAAAGCCAACTTACGCGCTTATGTGGAGTCTCCGGCGGCGCCTTATCGTGAATCGCAATCCGCGCCTCGCCGATCCACTGCAGGCGGTTCTTCACATCCCTATCCAGGCAGCGCCGCAACAACTGCCGAATCGCCGGCGGCGTTTCCGCCGGAAGCTGGTTGAAATCGATCTCACCCTTCAACACATTCGCCAGCGTGTGTGAAACCGTCTCGCCGCCGAACAGGCGATGGCCGGTCAGCATCTCCCACAGCACCACGCCGTAGGACCAGATGTCGGCGCGCCTGTCCACCGGTTTTCCCGCCGCCTGTTCGGGACTCATGTACGCCGCAGTGCCCATGATCATTCCGGCCTGCGTCGCTACTGTCAGCGTTGGCGAATTGTCCGGATCAACCGCGCTTGCCGCTGAGGGTTGCGTGATGGCGGCCAGTCCAAAATCCAGCACCTTGACCACGCCTGCGGGCGTCACCATGATGTTGGCGGGCTTCAGGTCGCGATGCGTGATTCCTTTTTGGTGCGCCGCTTCGAGCGCCTCGGCGATTTGCCCGCCGTAGTCGAGCGCGGTCTCCATCGGCAACGGACCTGGGAGCGTCTTGCCCGGGACCAGTTCCATCACCAGCGCGCGAATCCCGCTTGAGTCCTCAATGCCGTAGATCTGCGCGATGTTGGGGTGATTCAGTGAAGCGAGAACCTTGGCTTCGCGCCCGAATCGCGCTAACCGCTCGGGATCTTGCGCGAGGGCGGCGGGAAGAACCTTGATCGCGACTTTGCGGTCGAGTTTGGTGTCCTTCGCCCGATACACCTCACCCATACCGCCCGCGCCCAGCGGCCCTTCAACCCGATATGGCCCCAGCAAAGTGCCAGCGGCGATGAGAGCGACTCTTGGTTCCAGCAAACTCTGTGCTCCGTCAATTGCCGGCCGGTCCAGCGCGCCATCGTGCGAGCTTTGCGCCAGCAGCGACTCCACTTCCCGCCGCAGATCGACATCGCCATCGCAGGCCTGCGCCAGGAATGCCGCGCGCTCCCCCGCCTCAC
>JBDTTL010000313.1:0-5619 GCA_039930665.1 Acidobacteriota bacterium | reverse complement strand
TTGGAATAGATGAGGTGGCAGCCGAGGTTCTCCCCGCTGACAAGGCGGCGGCGGTGCGTCAACCGGATTGTAAACGCTGCGCAGTTAGGAAAAAACTAATGGGAGAAGCGGGTGCCACCCCCCCGGGGCGCGCTTCATTTTGCAATCCACTGGGACGATTTATGCGTTTCGATGTGGTTCCGTTTTTGGAATTGGATCAGATGCCCGGTTTGCCTCTCAAACCTGGCTGTACGCGAGTTTCACAATGGATGGCGGTCCCGGCAATCCACTTGACGTATAGTCGGGAACCGCCGAAGTGGATTGAACCCAGAGCCCATGAGGCCATATCGGTGCGCTTTTGGCGTGATACAGGCACTATCCGATTCTTGATGGGTTAAGCTTAGCCGACTCATTCACATGCAGCTTTCGGCGGGCATGACCAGTGCATATGAGGGGGTATCATTGGTTTTGTTCACGGGGTACCAGGGTGACTCCACGATTCGAGGTCTTACCCAATCATGACAACACCAGTTACCGATAGCCTGTCTTGCCCCTTCCCTCCCCACGTGGCTGTCCTCGGCGCTGCGGGTCTAGGTCAGGGCGTCGTCAGCGTGTGCCGAGCAGAGGGAATCGTGTTCACTGCCATTGTCCGGTCACGGCCGGAGCGAATTACCGACGTGCCGAGCGGATCCCGCGTGACCGTTGTCACGTCTCTTGCCGATCGGGGCGCCCTCACGGAGGCGTTTTCGGGTGCCAGCGCGGTGCTGACCGTGCTTGGATTGACGTCGACGAGCTGCAATCGCTCTGCCCTGCTGTCTGCGAGCATGCTGACGGTTGAAGGCTCAATGTTAGCTGCAGGCGTGGACCGCATCATTGTGACCAATACGGTACTCGCCCTCACCACCTGGGAAGCCCGCGAGCCGGGCCATGCGCTTCTTTTCGTGGATGCCCGGTTCAATGGGGCGCGGAGCTTCCGAACAACAAGCGGTAGTAGACGCCCTCGGCGGCGGTGCGTTTTCGTCGCTTCGCTGGACCCTGGTCCGAGCCGCAGTCAACTCTCGGGGTAAGGACGAGCGCCCCGTAGCCTCGGCGGATTGGGACGGCGCTCTAAATTCTTGGTTTCCTGTTTCGTACCAAGCCATGGGTCGATGGATGCTTGAGGACGCCGCAGCCAATGATTTTGTCGGAGCAGCGCCGCTTGTGTCGCGGCGCCGTCGATAAAAGCTGGCAACGGTGAAGGGTAGAGCCACCCGTCCAAGTACCGTGTGGTCCCCTACTTTGGTTGTAGAAGGATGCGCCGTCATCCAGGAGTAATCCGTTCCGAATACCATTCTTCGCCGCCCGCATGCCCCAAATTCATCATTTGGGAAGCATACGATACTGACAGGAATTCTGGCGCGTAACATGTCGTGTCTTTGTCCGTAGTACACCACACGTGATTTGTCGCTCGGCAGTATCGAACGATCGAGGACCCGCTATGCCGCTATTGTTTGCGGAAGACCAGCGTTTCCTTTACATGCTGTCCGGTCTCCCGCATGCCTGTCTTTGTTACCGTCATCTTCTTTCCCTCTGGGGAAACAATCCAGCGATCTCTTTCAGCGATTTGATCGCCTCTTTTGTAAATCGAATCAACCGTGTTCGCATCGACAAGTATGAGGGCGACGGTATCATTATTGGAATTTGTGAGTATGTGGTCCTTCCCGTCAAGTTTCTTTTGGAACGAGGGATCACCTTCCGCCGCGGCCGGAAGTACCTCCAGCAGCGCATGCCTTTGATCCTGGAAGATGCCGAGCTCTCTCTGTCTCCCCTGTTGCGCTCGCTGCTGGATCAGCTCTGGCAGGAGTGGAAGGTGCTGGCATCGCAGATCGAAGTCACCAGCCGCCAGATCGAACGGATCGCGGAGGAAGATGCGGCCTGTCAACGATTGCAACAGATTCCTGGAGTCGGCCCGCTGGTTGCGACCGCAATGGTGGCGGCCATTGGAAACGGATCGGCGTTCGTCAAAGGGCGTGAGTTCGCGACCTGGTTGGGCTTGGTTCCGCGGCAACATTCGACCGGAGGTAAGGCCAAGCTACTAGGGATCAGCAAACGCGGGAATCCCTATCTGAGGCGACTGTTCATCCATGGAGCCCGGGCTGTGCTGACACAGGCAAAACCGGACAAGCTCGCCTTCGGTGGTTGGATGAATCAATCAACTGGAACACCGGATGCACCGGAATGTAGCGACTGTCGCGGTGGCCAATAAGCTGGCACGGATCGCGTGGGCGGTCTTGGCGAAAGGAGAGACCTATCACTGGCCTTCCACATTTTCCGCTGATGCGGTGGACTGCAGGGAAGCGGCATGATGCAAGCTATGCTCAGAGCTCACCAGCGGGAATCACCTGTGTTCCCACTCTGCCGCCCGTCGAGATTGGCGGCAAATGCCACAACGGTGCTCGCCGGCAAGGGTCCACTTCGTCGCGCTGTCGCGCGCCCTTGCCTGCTGCGCGCCGTTCTGGCGACTCGAGAAGCGCGACGGGCGGCTCCGGCGGGAACACAACCGCGCCCCTGCTTTAGCTGAAGTCCGACAAAGCTTCTACCCCAGTCTGCTGCGCGAACCAACGAGATGGCGGAACAGTCTAACGGCGTGCCCCAAGCCTGGTATAAAAAATGGTCCCTTGGTGACCGAGCCCTTTATAAGGACGGGCACGCGCGAATCTTCATCATGGCCAGGAGCTTGCTCCACCAGTAGGCCGTATACATTTTTGCAGACTACCTCCAGCCCCTCGAAGATTCCGCTTGACGGGAAGCGGCGGACCATACATTTTTATAATGCGTTAACAACGGCCGCCGCAGACCGGCCAATAGTAGCGAGAACTGGTGTCTCCCTGCGTACCAGACACCGTGCATACTCTCCTTGAAGTGCAACCCTGTGCCAGGAATTCTCACCTTCTCTGGCAGACGTGCGACTTTGGTTAACTCGGGAAGGCGAAAGAGAGGGGATGGACAGTTCTGCAGGAACAGCCGAAGATATTGGTCTACGGTCGACCCGCATCCGTACGCTGGACCGTAGCGTGGTCAGCATTCCGAACGGACAGATTGCTAATGAACGTCTTGAAGACCTGTCCTCCCGCGACAAGTTTTGGCTCCATCCTATCCTGAGCCTCCGAAATGAGGCCGTAGTCCGGCGGCTTCACTTGTCGCTCTTGGAACAAGGAAAGCTGTCTTCGGAGGAACAGGTTCTCTGCGATCAGCGCACCACGGGAGGTAATCAGCAACCTAATGAATGTCAGCAACTCCGTATTCTACAAGAGCTTGTGTGCTCTTCTTCCGTGCAGACCGAATTTTTGCGGACCACAGGCACTGCACTTCTCCGAAATACCGACTTTGCGTCCACGTGAACTCAACTCCCCACAATGAGACTTCCTGAAAGGCATGACTCGCTACAACCGGCCCTTAACTCGAAATCTAACGTGCCATTTGACCCTAAGCGCAAAGGGCCGTTGGGTCCAATACCGAGTTGCGTGGCTTCGCTATTTGGCTGGGGGAACGGCTGGGGGAGTCAGATCCGGGAACGTGACGTTCGGCAGCTTTGATGAAAGTATGATTTCAATTTTGACGGGAGCGCCTTTATACTTGGCAACGTCGATCTGGGCGATTCGAGTATTCAGTCCCGTGATGGAGATCTTGAGTTCCGCAATGCACGGAGGAATGCTTTTGAATGTGCCTTGTCCCCCCGTATTTATGCGCGCCGTGGCAGATGCCTCGCAGTTATTAAGCCCCTCAACTTCGACCTTCGATTCCCTGGGGATCGAAGTCATTCCTTCGACGCTAATCTTATAATCAACGACGACCGGGGCTGCTGCCGGTGCAGTGCTATTCTTTTTCGATTCCGCCTTCTTATTTTCGGATCTATCCTCCTGAGGTACCGGCTCCGCTAGAGGCGCGAGGATGGCCAAACCCAAAAGGAAAACGACTTTGCCATGGTGAAACGTGATCATCAAGTCCTCCATCGCCCCTACTTCTTGTTTGGACGCTTCGATTCCTTGTGCAAAAGGTCATGCTCCACTTCGTCGAAGTAGGGTTTATCCTTCAAGCTGGCGCGTGAGCTGGGGAAATAGGCAAGAGCGAGCTCCGCGGCATCCGGCGACAGGGAAGTCAGCGAGATCGAGCAGCGTTCATTGTGGGTCAGGCGGGTGTTGTCGATCATCGGGAAGTCGAAGAGTCCCACCCAGAAATAGATGTCCAGCTCCACGTTCTGGCTCATGTTGAGGTC
Source organism: Acidobacteriota bacterium (assembly GCA_039930665.1). GTDB lineage: Bacteria > Acidobacteriota > Terriglobia > Bryobacterales > Bryobacteraceae > Palsa-187. The sequence continues at coordinate 1,385 of JBDTTL010000313.1, read as the reverse complement.
GACGGAATGGCACTCCGAATCCGTGAGGAGCTCGGAAACGTAGAGTCGAACTTGTATCTCCCGCGTGGACGAATCGAAATCGATGACTTCCAATTGAAACCGGCGGTAATGTTCGTGCGAATCTTTATCGTCCGCCGCATACAGGCCCAAGCACACTTGATTCACGTCGTCATCGGGTTTGGCTCCCTTCGTAGCGACGGCAGACGTTCCCAAAAACGTAATTTTGGCAGGCGCTTTGTGTATCTCAGCGAGATTCTCGGCATTGGTTCTGATCACCACTCCACCGTCTCCAAACATGGACAATTGACGCTCATCGACCTCGGTCGCCACACGCTCCAAACGCTTGCGCAAGTCCGCGAAGCGCTGGGACTGAGCGGGCGGCGTACCTGGCTGGTTTCCCGGGATCTGGCGTCGGAGATGCTGGAAGAGCGGTCCGAGATCGATCGACTCGTTGAAATTGTAAGCCATCAACTCCAGGTTCACGACCTGCTGCTCGAGGTGTTCCACCGACTTGGGCTCGGTTTTTTCTTCTGTGAATTTATTCAGAATGTTGGTGAACATATCCTTCCGCAGTTCACTGTCGGCTTGTTCCCTGCGCGCCATCATGTCGGAGTAAAGACGAAGGTCGGCATCCTTGCTCTGCCGCTCGCTGAGCGAAGTATTAATGATGAGCCCAACCACCGTGACAACTAGCGGCATCGCCACCACTTTCAATATCTCCATCCAGTCGGTGGAGCGCTCCTTGGCGCTTCCGGCGACGGATTTGTTGTTATCCTCTGCCATTGGGATCACTTGACTTGAAGTTCGTACCGTCCGCCTGGGCGCGGCAACAGCTCGAAGTTGTAGTGTGTCGGCTTCGCGTAGGAAAAGACGGTGGCGGAAGCTCCTCGGTAAGCGGGAAGCGTGAAGCTGCAACGCCCATCCGGTCCGACGGTGATCCGGAAGGATCCATCGCCTATGGTGTCAGTTTCCTCCGCGCCTCCTGGGCACACGACCTTGATGTGGACATTGGGAACGCCTCTGCCGCTCTGGGTCACCGAACCGTACATCGGACCGGCTTGCAAACAGGCGGGAAGCAGCAGGAACCCAAGACAAAATACTTCTAGCGTTCGCACGTCAGCACCCCCCGCCGCTTGGAACCGGGCACAAGACACTATACAACACTTTTCCGAATCGGGAGGCCCCAATTCCATCAGACATTTGGATACAAGACGATCTATCGACGATCACGTATAAGCGCGGGATGCATACTAGGCCAGTAAACGGCGCGTGAGCGGCGTACGGCGGCAGCAAACAAGACCGCCGGAGAAACTGGTTCCAGCAGACATCGCCAACGTGTTTGTGGAACACCGGAGAGGTGTACACAGTGGAGTTATACGCGCGGG
>JBDTTL010000312.1:0-5626 GCA_039930665.1 Acidobacteriota bacterium | reverse complement strand
GAAGTTTTTCCATAAGTAACCAGCCGCGTTGCGGATCGATTTCCTGGTGGGCATCAATCAAAAGCTGCAGCAGCGAATCAAGTACGTGATCCGAATGGAACCCGGGGTTCAATCCAGCGAAGACACCTTGAAGCTGGAAAGTGGCTCCTGCCGCGATTCCGCCTGGCTGCTGGTCGAACTGCTGCGGCACTTAGGCTTGGCGGCGCGCTTCGTATCCGGCTTCCTGATTCAGTTGAAGCCCGACATCAAATCACTCGACGGCCCGACGGGGGCAGACAGCGACTTCACGGACCTGCACGCCTGGACCGAAGTTTATCTGCCTGGCGCCGGCTGGGTGGGCATGGACCCGACTTCAGGATTGTTCGCCGGGGAGGGGCACATTCCTCTCGCCGCCACACCGGAGCCGTCTTCGGCCGCGCCGGTCTCGGGAGCGGTCGATCCTTGCGAAGTCACCTTTCATCATGAGATGGCGGTGTGGCGGGTGCTCGAAGACCCGCGCGTTACGCTGCCCTATACGGACCAGCAATGGGAGCGCATTCTGGCGCTGGGCTCTCAGGTGGACCGGGAGATTCGGGACGGCGATATCCGTTTGACGATGGGCGGCGAGCCAACCTTCGTGTCGATCGACAACATGGAGGGTGACGAGTGGAACACCGCGGCCACGGGTCCGGAAAAACGCCTGCTTGCGGGGCGCTTGCTCGAACGCCTCGCCGAGCGTTTCGCCAGCGGTGGCTTGCTGCATTACGGGCAAGGCAAATGGTATCCGGGCGAACCTTTGCCGCGCTGGGCTTTGACCTGTTATTGGCGTATCGACGGCGTGCCGCTGTGGGAAAATCGCGAGCTGCTGGCGCGCGATGAAGGCGACTACAAATTTGGCGTGAAGGAAGCCGAGCAGTTCGCAAAGACGCTGGCGATCCGCCTGGGACTCGATCCCGGCTACGTCATGCCGGCGTTCGAAGATCAATTCCGGCATTTGCATCAGGAACGGCAACTTCCGATCAATGTCGTGCCGGCGAAGAATAATCTGGAAGATCCTCTGGAGCGCGAGCGCATTCGGCGCGTGTTCGAGCACGGCCTCGATAAGCCGGTCGGTATGGTGCTGCCGCTCGAACGCGGGGGCGGTGAATCGGGCCCGGAATGGCAAACAGGTTCGTGGATGCTGCGCGGCGAGCAGTTATTTGTGCTGCCCGGCGACTCCCCGTTAGGCTTGCGCCTGCCGCTTGCGAGCCTGCCGTGGATGGACCCGAAGGACGCGCCCGAGATTCATGCGCCGGATCCCATGGTGTTGCGCAAACCTCTGCCCGTCCCCGCGCGCGGATTGCCGATCGCCACTGAGCTGCCCGCACCTTCGCGAAAGGGGACCCCGCGCGACCGCAAACCGAAGGTGGGCGAATCTGCGTCCTGGATCGTGCGCCGGGCACTCTGCATCGAGCCGCGCGCCGGGCGTCTGCACATTTTCATGCCGCCGGTGGATACGGCCGAGGATTACGTGGAATTGCTGGCGGCGCTCGAAGACACCGCTGCGCATCTCAACCTGCCGCTGGTGATTGAAGGCTACACGCCTCCGCATGACGCCCGTATCGAGCACATCAAAGTAACGCCCGACCCTGGCGTCATCGAAGTCAACGTTCATCCGGCCAAAAGCTGGCGGGAACTGGTGGACAACACCATCGCGGTATATGAGGAAGCCCACCTGACGAGGCTGGGCACCGAAAAGTTCATGCTGGATGGGCGGCACACTGGCACCGGTGGCGGCAATCATTTCGTGCTGGGCGCGGCCACGCCGACCGATAGCCCGTTCCTGCGGCGACCGGACTTGCTGCGAAGCATGATCGGATACTGGCTGAATCATCCGGCGCTGTCGTATCTGTTCTCTACTATCTTCATCGGACCCACCAGCCAGGCGCCGCGCCTGGACGAGACTCGCGCCGATAGCTTGTACGAATTGAAAATCGCCTTCGGATTGATTCCAAATCCCGGCGAAGGCGCGTGCCCGCCATGGCTGGTCGATCGCATTTTCCGCCATTTGCTGGTGGATCTGACCGGCAACACTCACCGCAGCGAATTCTGTATCGATAAGCTGTATTCGCCGGATACGGCTACGGGGCGGCTGGGGCTGCTCGAATTGCGCGGATTTGAAATGCCTCCGCACCCGCGCATGAGCTTGACGCAGCAACTACTGGTGCGCGCGCTGATCGCCTGGTTCTGGAAAGCACCTTACACCCAGCAGCCCATCGCGTGGGGAACCCAACTGCATGACCGCTTCATGCTGCCGCACTTTATCGGACGCGATTTCGAAGACGTGCTCGACGATCTGAAGGGCGCGGGTTATCCGTTTGAAGCCGACTGGTTCGCGCCGCATTTCGAATTCCGCTATCCCATGCTGGGGCGCGCGCATCATGCGGGCATCAACCTGGATATCCGCCAAGCTACCGAACCCTGGTACGTGCTGGGCGAGGAAGGCGCGCCCGGCGGCACGGCACGCTACGTGGATTCTTCGGTCGAGCGGGTAGAGGTTAAAGTCAAGGGCTTGACCAGTTCGCGTTATATCGTGGCCTGTAATGGGCGCAGGCTTCCGCTGAATTTCACAGGTCACCAGGGCGAGTACGTTGCCGGCGTCAAGTACCGGGCGTGGCAGCCGCCTTCTTGTTTGCACCCGACGATACCGGTTCATGCACCGTTGATCTTCGACATCGTGGACACCTGGTCGGGACGGTCCATGGGCGGCTGCGCCTATCACGTCTCGCATCCGGGCGGCCGCACGTTCGAGACATTCCCGGTCAACGCCAATGAAGCCGAGGCGCGGCGGGCATCGCGATTCTTCGCCTTCGGCCATACGCCGGGACCCATGCTGGTTCCCGAAATCGAGGAAGACCCGGATTTCCCGCTCACATTGGATTTGCGCCGTCCCGGGCCTAAAGCCACGGCGGGATATTTTGCGAATGTCGGTGTGGCACACTAGATAAAACGTGCAACAGTGAAAACGTTCCGATGAATCGCTTGAATACGGAGACCCAGTCGAAGCTCGATCCCGCGTGGCCTTACGCCGCGACAGAGGGCTTTTACGACGAGGTCCTGGGTGCGAACGCAGAGGTTCGTCCCCACTGGCGGAAGCTGACCGAATCGCTGGCGGGCATGGGACATCCGGGTCTGGCGCGGCGCTGGCACGACGGCCGCCGCCTGATTCACGACAACGGCATCACCTATAACATCTATAGCGACCCGCAAAACAACGTCCGGGCGTGGCAGCTGGATCCCATTCCGCTGGTGATGGATCCGGAAGAATGGAAGGCCATCGAAGCCGGGATCACACAGCGGGCGACGCTGTTCAACACCATCCTGGCGGATCTCTACGGTCCGCAACGGCTACTGCGCGACGATCTGCTGCCGCGCGAGCTGGTGTTCCCGAATCCTGCGTTCCTGCGCTCCTGCTGGGGCATTATGCCGCAAGGCGGCGTTTTCCTGCACATGTATTCGGCGGATCTCGCGCGCTCACCCGACGGGCAGTGGTGGGTGCTGGCAGACCGCACACAGGCGCCCTCGGGAGCCGGCTATGCGCTCGAAAACCGGCTGGTGACTACACGCGTGATGCCGGATATTTTTCGCGCATCGCATGTCCGCCGTCTGGCCAATTACTTTCAGGCGTACCGCAACGCGCTGCAGCGCATGGTGCCGGTGAATCGCGAGAATCCCCGCATCGTGGTGCTCACGCCCGGGCCTCACAACGAGACTTATTTTGAGCACGCGTTCCTGGCGCGCTATCTGGGCTACACCCTGGTCGAAGGCGCGGATCTCACGGTGCGCGAGAACCACGTTTTTTTGAAAACGCTGGGCGGATTGCTGCCGGTGGATGTGATCGTGCGGCGGCAGGACGATAGCTTTTGCGATCCGTTGGAACTGCGCGCGGATTCGATGTTAGGCGTTCCCGGCCTGGTGCAGGCGGTGCGCTCGGGAACGGTATCGGTAGCCAATGCCCTGGGATCGGGACTCGCCGAATCGCCGGCCTACGCCGCGTTTCTGCCGGGCCTGTGCCGCCAGTTGTTGGGCGAGGATTTGAAAATGCCGACGGTGGCCACCTGGTGGTGCGGCCAGGAAAAGCCGTTGCGCTATGCGGCGGAGCACATCGAGGACTTGGTCATCAAGCCTTCCTTCCCCGGCGCAGGCGAGGACCCCATCTTCGGCGAAGATCTCAGCGCTGCGGAACGCGAGCGGCTGATCGCAAAGATGCGCGCGCGGCCGGGACGTTACGTGGCGCAAGAGCATGTGGCGCTCTCGACGGTTCCGGTGTGGGAAGAGGGGGCGCTGCAACCGCGCCACATGGTGATGCGAGTTTTTGCGGTGAGCACCGGCTCCAGTTATCTGGTGATGCCGGGCGGGCTGAGCCGCATCTCGGCGTCGCTAAGCAACATGGTGGTCTCCATGCAGCGCGGCGGCGGCAGCAAGGACACCTGGGTGCTGGGCGACGGTCCGGCGCCGGAGTTCACCTTGCTGCGCCCTCCCACGCATCCGCTCGAAGTAAGCCGCGCAACCTTCGATCTGCCGAGTCGCGTGGCCGACAATCTGTTCTGGCTAGGGCGTTATACGGAGCGCGTCGAAGCGGTGGTCCGCATCACCCGCGCCACCATGGGTCGCGTACTCCACGAAGGCGACAGCGCGCGCGCCGCGGGCTTAAACCTGGGCTTGCATGTCTTGCAGGCGATGGGATTCCTGGCGGAGCGAAGCGGAGAGAACACTCCCGAATACGATCTGATCGCGATGATGTACGATCCGGCGGGGCTGGCGTCGAGCATTCACCATGTGCGCCAGGTAGCGGGTCTATTGCGCGACCGTATCTCGGTGGATGCGTGGCTGATTTTGAATCAGCTCGACCAGCAGTTCTCGACTCGCGCGTCGGCCGAGACGATTCAGGTGGGAGCGGCGCAAGATCGCTTGAATCACGCCATCATCACGCTCTCCGCTTTCGCCGGCTTAGTGATGGAGGGTATGACGCGCGGCGACGGCTGGCGCTTTCTGGACATCGGACGGCGGTTGGAACGGGCGTTGCAGATGGTGGAGTTGCTGCGGAATAGTCTGGCCGGTGAGACGCCTCCGGATGTCGGCGTACTCGAAGCCGTGCTCGAGATCGCGGATAGCTCCATCACCTATCGATCGCGCTATCTGACTTCGCTGCAAACCGATCTGGTGCTGGATCTGCTGCTGGCGGACGAGGCCAATCCGCGGTCGATCGCGTTTCAACTGGCGCGGCTGAAGGAAGATATCGAGCAGCTTCCCGCCAGCCACACTTCGATTCGGCGTCCGGAGGAGGCGCGCATGGCGCTAGCGCTGCTCACCGGAGTGCAACTCACCGATGTCCGTGTGCTGGTGCGAGACGGCGCCGCCGGGTCTCCTGCCCTAGAACCGCTTTTCGCGCGATTGACTAAAGACCTGATTAAACTTTCCGAAATGCTGACCCGAGCTTACTTCAGCCATTCACCGCAATCGCGGCAGTTGACGGCTTCCTGATATGAAGCTCCAGATCAGTCACACCACGCGCTACCTGTATAGCGACGTAGTTTCCACCTGCCACTCCGAGGCGCACCTGACACCGCGGCCTTGCCCGGGGCAGACGGTACTCGATTGCGATCTG
>JBDTTL010000311.1:0-5669 GCA_039930665.1 Acidobacteriota bacterium | reverse complement strand
AAGGCTATGCGAGATCAAGCCTCCCGGGGGAAGTGGCCGGGCTGGTTACCTTTCGGGAGTATTTGAATATTTACCGAATTGTTTATAGCGAAGCAGATCCGGATTCGCGCGGTAGGATCGCGGTTCACCTTTGGCCGTTCGGCCTTTGTGTAGACATGGCGGTCCGCGAAGCTAACAGAGGGGGGCTTGAGGTTCGATTTCTGATGGAAAGCGACACTCGACGCCAATATGACGAAACAGAATCCATTCTTCACATTCCGACGTGGGGCAGCAAAGCTGACGTGCTGAAATCCTTTCGGAACGAGCAGGAAGCAATCGACGAACTCATCACTCGGGCCTGCAGTAGCTACCCATACAGACGGCGGCGGGCGCGGGAACTTTTGGAGCGGTATTTCGGTATCAAACCATCGATGCTTCCTTGCGTGCCATGCGAACCATAACGAGCGCAATACCGACAATCGGCCGCTCCGATGGGCGTCCAGCCACCCCCCTATGCGGGCCCGTTCGGCTCGGTTCGTCATGGATCCCGAAGGCCCCTAAGGTCTACTTGATTCCCACCTAAGGTGGATTTCGCTTGACCTGGTACTACCTTATCCTGCAAACTGGCAGTTCAAGCATAGATTGCGGCGTCCGAGGAGAAGTCTTGTCCCTCTTAGTAAATAGAGTCTTTTACGGAACCAGCCTTCTGCTGCTTCTCAGCCTGCCCTCCGCGGCAATCACCAAGAAATCCGTCAAGCACAAAACCGCCCGGGCGCACAAGTCTTCCGTCACCGTGGCTCCGACGGTCAAGGCTGCCTCGAAAAAAGCCGCCACCAGCTCTCGCCGAGCCAAGGTTTCGAGCGGACCCTGGCGCGTTCCCACCTATGCCGATTCTTCCGAAGGCGACCGTATCGAGGGCGAAGATCCCACCGTACGCCGCGCGGCCCTGGACGCTCTCGGTAAATTGAACGGAACCGTGGTGGTGGCCGATCCTCTAACCGGCCGTATCCTCACCATCGTGAATCAGCGCCTGGCCCTCCGCGACGGCTTCCAGCCCTGTTCCACCGTGAAAGTTCCCGTGGCGCTCGCGGCGTTGAGTGAATCCATCGTCGAACGCGAAACCCGCATCCGCATCTACGGCCGCACCACCATGACGATGACGGACGCCCTGGCGAAATCGAGCAATCAATACTTTGCCAGCCTGGGCCAAAAGCTGGGCTTCGAACGCGTCAGCTACTATGCGCATCTATTCGGATTGGGCGAGAAAGCGGGACTCGATATTGAAGGCGAACAGGCTGGATTGCTCCCTCCCGCCCCGCCCAAGAACGGTATGGGCATGATGACCAGCTTCGGTGACGGCATTTCGCTCACGCCGCTGGAGCTCACCGCCTTAGTAAGCGCCGTGGCCAACGGCGGCACGCTGTATTATCTGCAATACCCTCGGACCCAAGAGGAAGCGCAGACGCTTCTGCCTCGCGTCAAGCGTCACCTGGATATTGAAGACCTCATCCCGGAGATCAAGCCCGGTATGGCAGGCGCAGTCGAGTACGGCACCGCCCGCCGCATCGGCTTCGATCCCGCCGAACCCATTTTCGGCAAGACCGGAACCTGCACCGATGAGCGCTCGCCCACGCATCTGGGTTGGTTCGGATCGTTCTCTGAGACCAGCCGTGGCAAGCTCGCCGTGACCGTACTGCTCACCGGTGGCCGAGGCGTGAGCGGTCCCGCAGCCGCCGGCGTAGCGGGTAACGTTTATAAGAACCTAAACGCAGTCGATTACGTGGCCGAAAAAATAGGGACGGAGCCTATTTATTCGCGCTCTCTGCCCCTCAGCCTGCGCGCCGGTCTGCGCGATAAATAGGCTCCGTCCCTATTTTTCGGCAGTCTCCAGCTCCGCCGTCAATTCTTCCCACTCAGCGACTCGCGTCTCCAACTCCCGCCGCCGCGCAGCCAATTTTCCGGTGAGCCGAACTGTTTCGTCCACGCTCTTGAAATCCCCCAGCGCCGCCTCATCTTGCTGAATCCCGGATTCCAACTCCGCCACTTCCTGCTCCACCTCTTGCAGCCGCTCGCGCATTTTCTGCGCCTTCATGGGATTCACGCGCGGTTTGTCTTTCTTCAATACAACAGCCGCAGCAGCGGGCGCCTCCACGGGTGGACCTGCCTCCCCCAGCATCGCCTCCGGCCCTCCCGCCTTGCGCCACAGATAGTCTTCGTAGTTGCCCGGATACACATGCACGTGGCCTTCTTGAATCTCGAACACGCGCGTCGCCAGGTTGTCGATGAAGTAGCGGTCATGAGAGACGAACACCACCGTCCCGTTATACTCTTTCAACGCTTCGAGCAGGACGTCCTTCGCCCGCATATCCAGGTGATTGGTGGGCTCGTCCAACAGCAGGAAATTTGAAGGAGCCAGCAGCATCCGCGCCAGCGCATAACGGTTGCGCTCGCCGCCCGAAAGCACGCCGATCTTCTTGAACACATCGTCTTCACTGAACAGGAAGCACCCCAGCAGCGACCGCAGTTGCGTCTGCGAGTGCCGCGGCGCCGATTCGCTCAAGTCATCCAGCAGGCGCGCGTCCGTATTCAATTCCTTATATTGATCCTGCGCAAAGTAGTCCGGGATCACATTATGCCCCAGCGTGTACGATCCCGACGTCAGCGGCTCCGCCCCCGCCATCAGCTTAATCATGGTGGACTTGCCCGCGCCGTTCACGCCCACCAGCGAAACGCGGTCGCCGCGCTCGATCACGAACTCCGCATCGCCGAATACAAACTTCTGGCCGTAGCTCTTCGATACGCCCTTAAACTCCGCCACAATGCGTCCACTGGGCTTCGGCTGCGGGAACTTGAAGTGGATGGTCTGCTCTTCCGGCGGAATCTCGATGCGCTCGATCTTGTCCAGTTCTTTGATGCGCGACTGCACCTGCTTGGCTTTGGTCGCCTGCGCGCGGAAGCGGTTGATGAACGCCTCCAGTTGCTCGATGCGCTCGCGCTGGTTGCGATACGCGGCGGTTAACTGATCGCGCCGCTCGGTCTTTTGCAGTAGGTATTTATCGTAGTTGCCGCTATAAAACTGCACCCGCTTGTTCCAGATCTCGACAGTGCGGTTCACCGTCACGTCCAAAAAGTAACGGTCGTGCGAGATCAGCAGGTAAGCGCCCGGATAATTCGTTAGATACGATTCCAGCCAGTTGCGCGCTTCCAGATCCAGATGGTTGGTCGGCTCATCCAACAACAGCAGGCTGGGCTTTTCGAGCAGCAGTTTCGCCAGCGCCAGCCGCATCTGCCAGCCGCCCGAAAATTCCTCGGTGCGCCGCTCCCAGTCTTCCTTGCGGAACCCGAGCCCGTCCAGCACCGTCCCCACCTGAGCCTCAATCGCATACCCGTCGCGATTCCGAAACTCACTATCAATGTGGTGCGCGCGATCGGCCGCCGCAGCATACTCGCTGCTTCCGGGGTCCAGTTCGCCCAGGCTATGATGCAGTTCCTCCAGCTCTTTTTCCATCTGCCGGAGCCGATCGAATACCGACATAGCCTCGGCAAACACGGTGCGGCCGGTGAGCGACAGGCCATCCTGCGGCAGGTAGCCGATGGTCATCCCCTTGGCCATGCTCAGCGTTCCGTAGTCGAGCGTCTCCATTCCGCACAGAATCTTCAGCAGCGTCGATTTGCCGGTGCCATTCCCGCCGACCAAGCCGGTGCGCTCGCGCGGCGTTATCAGCCAGTCGCAATCTTCAAAGAGGAGTTTGTGGCCGAAACGTTTCCCGGCCCCTTGGAGTTGAATCATTGAGGAGGTGTCAATACTATGTTACTCGCCGCGCTGTTTTAGCAATCTCACAGGGGCTCCGCGTCCGTCAGCATTTAGGCGCGCGGCCGCGCGAAGCCCCCTACTTTAGGACCCGGAGCAAGTTGCTGTACTCGTCGGTCCAGACATCTGCAGCGGGCTTGAGTGCCACGCGGCCCACGAAAGCCTGCAAGCGCGGGTGTTCGATCACGCTTCGCTTGCTCGCCAGCAGAACCCAGACCGCCGCGAGGCTGCGGCTCTCGATGTTGCCGGGACTCTCGACGACGATCGCTTGCTGGCCGAACTCCAGCCCCATCCGCTCCACCACCGATCCGATATCCAGGTACTGATTGGAGACGTGCGCCGCTAGCAATCCATCCGGCTTGAGGTGGCGGAAGTAAGTCGTGAACGCCTCGCGCGTAAGCAAGTGAATCGGTATCGAATCGCCCGCGAAAGCGTCCAGCACCAGCACATCGAAACGCTGCTCCGGTTCGCGTTCCAGCGCCACGCGTGCGTCGCCCAACACGACATCCACCTCGGCCTGCGAATCTCGCAGGAAGTCGAACTGAGTGTTGGCCACTTCAATAACCAGAGGGTTGATTTCGTAAAACCGGTAGTAATCTCCGCTCCTTCCGTAAGTCGCGAGCGTGCCGGTGCCCAAGCCGATGACACCCACGCGTGCGCCACCGCGGCGCGAGGCTTCAATCGTCAGCGCCACTCCTGACCCCGGTCCATAATAGGCGGTGGGCTGGCGCTGGAATTGCGGAAGCAGGAACTGAACTCCGTGGACGACGGAGCCGTGAAAGAGCAGACGGATCGACTGCTGCGGCCCGGGAATCGCCATATCGCTGACCCGCAGGCTGCCATAGAAATTGCGCGTCATCAGACGGGTTCCCGAGGTGTATGAGAGCACGCGCATACACACCAGGAATCCCGCAAGCGCCACCAGCGCCAGATTTCCCAGATGCCGCCCCGAGGTCGTTTCCCGCCGGACGTGCAGCGCGAGCAGTGCGCACAGGACCATCCCCGCCGGCAATTCGAAATATGCATTGAAGGCCAGCGGAGCAATGAGCCCCACGAAGACTCCGCCCAGCGCGCCGCCCAAGGCGACCATCAAGTAAAAGGTTGTGAGAAAGCGCGAGTGCGGCTTCCGCCTTGCCAGCTCACTATGGCAGAACATGCAGCAAACGAAGAGCGCCGTGATGAAGATGGAGACGGTAAGGATCAGCCCGCCAATGCGGCCCGTGTAAAGGAGCAGCCCAAGTCCGGCCAGTGCGGGGCCGGCCAGCCACCTCCACCAGTTCGTGTTGGATGACCGGTCGTCGTTAAAGCAGATAACGAAGGTCAGTAGATAGACGCCCAGCGGGAGCACCCATAGGAACGGAACCGGCGCGATGTTCTGGGTCAGGTAATTGGTAATCGCCAGCAGTAATATGCACGCGCAGGCGGCGAACAGCATCCACAGGAGCTTCAGATCCCAACTTGGCTCCGTCTCCATGCCGGCGGAATCGGCCGCCGGGGGCGCGCCTGCTCCGCGACTGGAACGCCAGCTTAGGAGAGCCGCCGCAAGATACAACCCGACCAACGCCACGTAGGCCCACGTCCAGACTTGGAACTGATCCCGCAGAGCAAGATAGGGCTCGATCAGTACCGGGTAAGCCAGCAGCCCGAGTATCGAAGCGAGATTGGAAAGCGCGAATAGCCGGTAGGGCAAGGCCTTGTCGTGTCGCCTGGCATACCAGGACTGGATCAGCGGTGTCGTCGACGCGAGAATGAAATAGGGAATTCCGATGGACCGAGCCAGCGCCGCCAGAATCCCCGCAATCGGATGCTGCGGAGCGGGGAGGTTCCCGGCTGCGCCAGGCCGCAGGCCCATACCGCCGCCCAAGATAATGATCAGTAC
>JBDTTL010000310.1:0-5681 GCA_039930665.1 Acidobacteriota bacterium | reverse complement strand
ACCAGAGCATAGTTATTAAGATAGGCGGCGTCGTCAACTTTGATGGCGATGGCTTTCTGGTAAGCGTCCGCGGCTTTCTCCAGATCCCCGTCCTTACCGGCCGGCGTCGCCTTAGAGCGGCCCACATAGGCGTCCGCCAGATTGCCCCACACTACATGCTGGGTGGGGTCGGCTTCGGCCGCCTTCGTGAAACCCGCAATGGCTGCATCCCACTGACCGGCAGCGGCGGCGGTCTTGCCCTCATTAAAGGCATCGTTCAGAGCCTTGTTCTTGGCTAGTGCGGCGGCCTGCTCTTTATTCTTCTTCTCCAGTTCGGCCTTTTCGGCGGCAGACAGCGCGCGGCCGCTTTCGTCCACGGGGGCAGCCACACCTCCGCCAGCGGCGGCGGATTTGGACAAATCAAAGTTTTGCTGAGTCGTGTCGCCGATTTTTATGGGGATGCCGTTCATGGAATCCATGTCCTTGCCGCCGACGACGACCGTAATTTTATAGGAGCCTCCCGGCAAGCCGCCATAAAAATAGTGGCCTTTCTTATCGGTCTTAACGGTGTAGTTACCCTTAACGTCCAGGCGCTCGATCTTCATCTGCGCGCCCTGCAGGGTTTTGCCGTCAGTCCCCATAACAGTGCCTTCGACCGCGGCGGTCTGAGCCAAGCCGCTAACGGCGAAGAAGGCCAGGCTAACCGGCAGAATCAATGAAAATTTCTTAATTGGTGACATAAGTGTGAATACCTCCCGGTCCTTCATGGACGCTTTCCATCGTCCAGGATACTACAGCGGCTGCGAATTCGCCTACATCCTTACGGTCTAGACTCCTATAAAAAAGACGCATCCGCTACGCCATTTGGCACATCCAAATCACAGTTTATGTAAAATGGAAGGGCAGCCAAAATCGTTCGAGCGTCGCCGGTTTGGAGCTATGCGCCGAATCCTATCAATTGCCGTCGGTTTCCTGTCGTTGGCGGGCATTGCCAGCCCCGCGGAGTCACTTGCCTGGACTCGTGCGCGTGAGCTTTACCAACGCACCGATTACGCAGGCTCAATCAAAGAGTTGTCGGCAGCACCCGAAAAAGACGCCGCAGTCCTTCTGCTTATGGGCCAGGACTATTTCGGGCTGGCGGAGTACAAGCAAGCGACTGATTCGCTGGAGAAAGCGGCAGCGCTGGCGCCCGGCAACGCCGAGTGCTTCCTGTGGTTGGGCCGCGCCTACGGAAGGCGGGCGGAGATGGCCAACCCGTTTTCAGCGCCTGGATTAGCTTCAAAAGCCAGGCAGATGTTCGAGAGGGCGGTGGCGCTCGATCCGGCCAATCGGGAAGCCGCGGGCGATCTATTCGATTATTATCTGGAGGCACCTGGGTTCCTGGGCGGTGGCGTGAATAAGGCGGAAGCCCTGGCTGAGAAAGTTGCACAGAAGGACCCTGCGGAAGGGCAGTACTACCAGGCGTTGCTGGATGACCACCGCAAGCAATACGATGCAGCGGAACGGCACCTGCGGAGTGCGATGGAACTGGCTCCCCGTCAGGTGGGCCGGGTCATAGCTTTGGCGCGGTACCTCTCGGCGCATGGACGCCCTAAGGAAAGTGATGCGCTATTTGATCAGGCTGAGCGGATTGCCCCTGGAAGCCCTCGCCTGATGTACGAACGGGCCTCTGCGTACGTAAAGGAAGGGCGGAATTTGGACGAGGCTCGTAAGTTATTGCACAGTTACCTCGGCGCGACCGTCACGCCCAGCGATCCGCCCAAGTCCGAAGCCGAGCACCTGCTGAAGAAGATCGGGTCCTGATGTTCCACGGTGAAGCGCTGCGCTTTAGTTTTCAGGCGCTTCAAGCCAACAAATTCCGCTCTTTTCTCACGGCTTTGGGCCTGGTTATAGGCAATGCGTCCGTGATCCTGGTGGTGACCATCTCGCTCACCAGTCGGGATTACATTCTGGACCAGATCCAGCGCATCGGATCCAACCTGATCTACGCGCAGTATGAGAGCGGTAATAATACCGGCAACGCGGCGGCTGCAGCGGACTATGTCAAGATCGCCGATGTGGACGCTGTACGAGAGCAACTTGGCTCGCGTATCGTCGCCGCTACCGGTGTGATGAATAGCTTCGACCGCATCCGCATCCAGGGCGGGGAAGAGGACGTCGCGATTATCGGCTCGGACCAATATTATCCCGAGGTCCGCAATCTGGATTTGCTGGCAGGCCGCTTTTTCGACGTTTCCGACGTCAATCAGCGGCATCGCGTGGTTCTGCTGATGGAGCGGCTCGCGCGGCGGCTGTTTGGCAGCCAAAGCGCAGCCGTGGGACAAACCGTGAAGCTGCACGGGTTGCAGTTCACGGTGATCGGAACTTTCAAGGAGAAGACGGAGAGCTTCGGTCTTTCCGAGCTATCCGGTGAGAACGTTCTGATTCCTATTACGGTGTTGCGCTATTTTGCTCCCCTCGAGCGCATCGACCCGCTCTACGTTCAGGCGCGCAGTGCGGCGGAAGTGCCTGCGATCACCGGCGCCGTGAAGGCGATTCTGGAATCGCGGCACCGCTCGGGCGCGAAGTACCGCGTCGACAATCTGGCGGCGATTCTGGATGCCGCGCGGCGCATTGCCACAGTGCTTACGGTGGTGCTGATGCTGGTATCCGCGCTGGCGCTCATCATCTCAGGTATCGGCATCATGAACATCATGCTGGTTACGGTAACCGAACGGACACGTGAAATCGGGTTGCGGATGGCGGTAGGGGCGGCGCGCCGCGACGTACTGGAGCAGTTTCTGGCCGAAGCCGTGATCATTAGCATGACCGGCGGACTGGCGGGGATTCTGATTGGCGTGGCGATTCCGCTCAGCGTGCGCTTTTTCACCGACGACTTCGCGGTTCCCATTTCGCCGCTCTCCATTATTGTGGCGTTCACGGTTTCACTGATCGTTGGACTTGCCTTCGGCCTGCTGCCGGCGAGCCGCGCGTCGCGGCTGAATCCTACCGAAGCTCTGCGTTACGAGTAGCTTTGCGTTTCCGAGTAACGGCGCACGCGGGAGCTCGCGGGTACACTGGGGGGGTATGAAACTCTCACTATCCGCACTTCTTCTGGCCCTCTGCGCATCCACTTTTTCGTTGTTTGGCGAGGTTCGAGTGCTGACGCTGCGGCAGGCGCTCGATCTGGCTTCGGCGCAAAATCCGGACGTTCTGCTGGCGCATCTGGATGCCCAAAAAGCGCGCCAACAAGTGACCGTGACCCGCGATCCCTTCCGACCCAAGATGTTCGCGGGAAGCGGTGCGGCGTGGAGCACCGGCTTTCCCAGCAGCATCGAAGGCAGCGCTCCGTCCATCGTGCAGGTGAGAACGCAGATGGCCATTTTCAATCGCCCGCAGAGCTATTTGACGGCACAGGCGAATGAGGAGGTTCGCGGCGCGGGCGTTGATATCGCGCGGCGCCAGGAAGAGGCGGCCTATCGAGTAGCCTCGCTCTATCTGGACGCCGAGCAGGCTGGCCGCAGTCTGGAGGCCGCTCGCCGGCAAGTTGATAGTCTGAAGCGGGTGCAGGGGTTGATGCAGCAGCGCGTGGCGGAGGGTCGCGAGCTGGCATTCGAATCGAAGAAGGCCAACCTGGCAGTACTACGGGCTAACCAGCACGCCGACAGTTTGGCGGAAGACTTGATGACGGCGGAAAGTAGCCTGGCAGTGGCGCTCGGGTTCGGACCGGACGATCTGGCGCGCCCGGCCGCCGAAGAACGGGCGCCGCTGGTGGTTCCGGTTTCAGAAGAGGCCTCGATCGAGAAAGCGCTCGAGGGAAGCAATGAATTGAAGCGGCTGCAATCCAACATTCAGGCAAAGATGCTGGAAATCAAAGGCTATCGCGCCGAGCGGCTTCCTAAGGTGAACCTGGTGGCGCAGTATTCCTTATTTGCCAAGTACAATTACCAGGATTACTTCACCAAGTTCCAGCGCAACAATGCGCAAGTGGGAGCCTCCATCGAAATTCCGTTGATCGTGGGCCGGGCTGCTTCGGCGGAGTCCGCGCAGAGCGAAGCGGATATAGCCAAGCTGCGCATTGAGGTCAGCCGCACGCGAACTCGAATTACTTCGGATCTCCGCATCGCATACCAAAATCTGCGGCGGTCTGAATCGGCAAGAGACGTCGGGCGGGCGGACCTGGATCTTACGCGCGAAGAACTCACCATCGATCTCGCGCAGATGGACGAGGGCCGTCTGCCGCTGGCAACAGTGGAAGCCCTGCGGGCTACTGAAAACGAAAAGTGGCTGGCGTATTATGACGCGCAGCACGCGGCTGAACTGGCGCGGCTTAATGTGCTGCGGCAAACCGGGACGCTCGAAGCAGCGCTGCGCTAGGCGCGGTTGGGGCACTACGCGGGATCCGGGGGATTCTCCCTCAGAAGATCGTCTACAATCCCACCGAGCTTCAGAAAGTCATCCAGGTTCGAAGGTTTGCGAAAATAGCATGCGATCGCGAAGGCGGCCGTCTGGGCTCGGTCTTTCTGCATATCCGACGAGGATATGACGATTACAGGCGTCCGAGTACAAGCAGGGTGTTTGCGAAACTCCTTGATGACCTCGGCCCCATCAATTTTTGGCAGATTTAGATCGAGAAGCATGAGATCGGGACAAGGCACGCCATCTGGTATTCCGATTCTAGAAATGTAACCGATGGCTTCGGCGCCGTCCTTCACCACGCGCAGTTCATACTGGATGTGATGTTCCCGGAGAGCATATTCCACAAGCACGACGTCCCCGGCGTTGTCTTCTGCGAGAAGTATATGCAGCACGCTATGGCATTTCCATGGACGGTAGCGTGAAATAAAATGTGGCTCCGTCTCCTGGCCGGCCTTCGGCCCAGATTCGTCCGCCATGCCGCTCAATGATTCGTTGGCAAATCGCCAATCCCAAACCCGTCCCATCAAAGTCGTCGCCGTGCAGCCGCTTAAAAAGCCCAAATATGCGCTCCGCATACTGCTGTTCAAAACCGATGCCGTTATCCCTCACGCCGATCACCCATTGGTTCTCTTCGCGTTTGGCGGAGATAAATATTTCGGGCGGCACATCCGGCTTTTGGTATTTAAGGGCGTTTGACAGAAGGTTCTGGAACACGTGTGTAATTTGCGACACGTCGCCCCGAACAGTGGGAAGAGGCTGAACGTGGATTGCGGCGCCGCTTTCCTCGATGCGTGGCCCGAGAACCGATTTCGCTTCGTACAGTGAAGTCATGAGGTCTGCCGTTGCGGTCGTCATCTGATCCTGATGAACCGTGCGCGAGAATGCCAGAAGATCCCGTATGAGCGTTTCCATGCGAACCACTCCTTGTTGCACGAAACGCGCGTACAGTTGAAGGTCTGAATCTTCCTGGCCAACTTTTTTGAGAATCATTTGCGTATAAATGTTCACCATACGCAAGGGTTCCTGCAAATCATGACTGGCAACATAGGCAAACTCTTCCAGTTCGCGGTTGGCTTTACGAAGTTCTTCCTCGGTCCTTCGTTGGTCTGTCACGTCGGTATTCGTGCCAATCCAGCGTAAAACCCGCCCCTCGATGTCTTTGACCGGCGTGACCAGTGTCAAGAACGATCGGTATTCGCCGTCGGCGCGCTTCAGGGGAAATACCATTTCAGCCGGCTCCCCACTACTTAAAGCCTGAGATTGATCTATTTGGATGCCGGGACGCGGGACGAGTTCGCGTTGGA
>JBDTTL010000309.1:0-5700 GCA_039930665.1 Acidobacteriota bacterium | reverse complement strand
AGGCGGCGCACGGTCTGGCAATTACCCGCCAGTGCGTCGGCTTGCGCATCGGCCTCCTCGAATTCGGAGGCGGCGTTCCGCAGTCTCAGGCGCAGCGCGGTCTCCGCCGCTCGCTGGTATAGCTTCTGCGATTCACGCCGCTGGCCATGGACATTCCGGTTAGCGGCCTGCAACCCGAAGCTGATGTATTCCCCGGGCTTACCTGCGAACCATTGAATCTCCCTGGCGATGGCCGCCGGATCGCCATCAATGTATGCGATTTCGAGGAAGCGCTGGTGGATCCTCACTCCGTCGATCCCGAGTGCCCGCAGTTTCTGCGCTAATTGCCTGGCTTCTGGAAGGCGATTCAGGCAGATGTAGGCGTCCAACTGACGACGATACGGAGGTTCGGCGTTGGGCTCCAACCGAGCCGCTTCCAGACCCTCCCTCAGCCCTTCTTCATATCGGCCCAGGTCGATGTAAATCGTGCTCAAATTGTTATGAAATCCCCAGTATCGGGGATAGTTGCGGATACCCAATTGATGGGCATCAATCGCCTGGTCCAACTCGCCAGTGGCCATGTAGTAGAACGCAGTGATCTGGGCCCGCTCGCGCTCGGAAACCCGGTCAATCAAACGGAAAGCCTGTTTTGCATATTCGCGGGTGCGTGCCATGTCTCCCGCCTGTTCGAACACAAGGCCAAGGGAGTAGTAAGCCGCCGCGAAACTCGGATCGATAGCGGTGGCGCGTTCAAACAACGGAGCACTGGCTAGAAAACGGCCCTGCCTCATCTCGGAGAAACCAGCGGTATAGTTCTGAAGAGCTTCCAGCGAAGGAGTGGTGGCCTGTTCCAGCGGACGATTGAGCTTCTGGATCGAGTTGTGCGGTTCTCCCAGCTTGCCGCGCATGGCTGTCGCCGCGCTTCCCACTGCGTTCAACACGTGCTCTTTATCGACTGCCTGGATCTGCTCCCGCGCGAGCGTTGCGCCGTCCTGACAAGCGACTGCCTGGAGCGCGATGACATAGCTTTTCCCCAGACTCGCGATCGTGCCGTCGATAGTGGCTGCGGCTCCTTCACGGACGCAGATTTCGTGCGCCACTTGATTGGTGACGCGGACGCCAGGCGGAAGACTCATCAGGCGGAGAACGCGCTGCACCTGCCCGTCATCCATTATTTTGACAAACGGCGATTGTTCCAGTTGGACGGCCAAGCCCTGGCGAAGCGTGCCGTCGAAGACAGGATCGCCCGTGTTGTTCACGAAATCGGCCAGGACGATAATGTCCTTGTCAGTGAGTCGCGGCGCACGATGGAAGTAGAAATACGCCGGGGCGGACAACCCCAGAATGCCCGCAGCGGCGGCAAGCATGCGCTTCCCGCGGCTTCCGGTGGCGGCGACGCATGCCAGTTCCCGCTCCAGTTCGGCAGCGGATTGCCACCTGCTGCCAGGGTCTTGTTCCAGACACCGCCTTACGATTCGTTCCAGTTTTCGTGACGGGACGCGCCTCCGATTGGACCCGACGCGTGCGCCGGTCAGCATCTCGTAGAGGACATAACCGAATGAATAGATGTCCGAGCGGGCATCGGCCGTCTTGCTTTCTCTTTGTTCGGGTGCCATGTAGGCAGGCGTTCCCAATACCATGTGGCTGAGGGTGACCACTTCATCCTGACTGAATTTGGCCAGGCCGAAATCCAAAACCTTGATTCCGGATTTCGCGATCATAATGTTTGCTGGCTTGAGATCGCGGTGCACGATGCCCTTGCCATGCGCTTCGGCCAGCGCAGCCACAATCTGCGAGGCATAGAGGAGCGCCGTTTTCACTGGAAGCGGTCCGCTTTTGAGCCGGGAGGCTATAGTCTCGCCGTCGACCAGCTCCATCACCAGGTAGTTTGACCCAATGTCGTAAAGCGTGCAGATGTTAGGGTGGTTCAGGGATGAAATCGCGCGCGCCTCGCGCTCGAAATGTGCGCTGAACTGATCACGAGTGATCTTGATGGCAACGGCGCGGCCCAACCGCGTGTCGACCGCCCGAAAAACCTCGCCCATGCCGCCGTCACCGAGCTTGCTTTCGATATGGTACGGCCCCAGGCTAGCGCCCACAGCCCATTCGGTGAAAGCCGAATGCTCCAGCAGTTGCGGGGCGTTTTGAATGGCGGGCCGATCCAGGAATTCGCCCTCGGTGCGCTGTACAAGAAGCGACTCTATTTCGCGGCGCAACTCGGGATCTGTCTGGGCCAACAGCGCCGTGCGCTCCTCGCCGGTTCGCTCGCGAGCCGCATGGTACAGCTCTTCAATTTGCCGAAAGCGCTCCGGGGTCATGTGCTGTTGGTTGCTCTCTTCTATGGCTTAACTCGCGTAGTAGCCAAGCCTTGGCGAGATCCCAGTCGCGCCTGACGGTGCGCGGTGAGATGTTCAGAGCGGCGACGATTTCCTCCTCGGTCAATCCGCCGAAATAACGCAACTCGACCACCTTAGCCTGGCGGGGAGCCACCAGCGAGAACGCTGTCAAGGCGTCGTCCAGAGCGAGGATGGACCGGTCCGGGGCAGGCGACGAGACGTCTATCTCATCCAGGTTCATTTTGAGCGCTGTGCCGCCGCGTTTTTGCGAACCTCGGTCGCGAGCCGCGTCCACGAGGATGCGGCGCATCATCTGCGCTGCCATCGCAAAAAACTGCGCGCGCTGGCGCCATTCGACCTTGTTCACGTCTACCAAGCGGAGGTAGACCTCATGAACTATCGCGGTGGCCTGGAGGGTGTTGCCTTCGCGTTCGTTCTTCATGTACCGGCGCGCCATGAGGTGCAATTCGGGATACACCCGCTCCGCCAGCCGCGCCAAGGCAGCCTGATCGCCGCCGCTCCAGGCTTTCAACAGACCCGTGATCTCAGCAGAGGACGCGCAGTCAAACAAACGGTTCTCCCACCTTCGCACAAAATATACCAGAACGTGGCCGCTTTTGCTGCCCGTTTCCGCCTGTACTAACGGAAGGAGAACAACCATGAAACACATAGCAACCGTAGCACTGATGATCAATCTCGGTGTAGCAGGCGTCCACGCACAAGAGAGGCCCGTAAGAATGAAGTTTTCGGGCACGAATGTGGCCACGGCAATCAACCTACAACCCAACACAGTTACCGACGAACAGCATTCGGCCGGGACCGGTACGTTTGGGGGATTTACGTTCCGTGAGCTGCACGCCGACGGAGCGGCTACCCAACCTCCCACCAATTGCTTCAGCCCGCGATATTTCGCGGTTGTGGCCGGCGCGGGCGTATTTAGCTTCCAGGACAGAAGTTTGTTAATCGTCACGGTCACGGAGGGGTCGGGTTGCATCGATCTTGCCGCAGGGAATTCTTTGTTGATCGTGAAGTATCGGATCACAGGTGGAACCGGACGTTTAGAGGGCGCCTCCGGCGAACTTACCCTTACCGCGACGTTGACGGCGGTGTTGCGTAACGCCTCTAACGCGCCCGCACTTTTGACGCTTACTGGGGAGATTGAGGGAACGATTTCCGAACAGCCAGACGAGAAACACCACGAGCGGCACTAGGAAAGGCATCTGGGGTGTGCTCCCAATAGCTGTGCTCCTAAGTGCAACCCTCTGAATCGGAGAATCAGGCGGAGAATCGATCCGTATGTCCACCCGCACAGACAGGGAGCGGCGACCTTCGGTTCGTAAGCGGCGACACAGCACACCGGGCTTGTGGATGCTGTGGGATGTGCTGGGAAAGGTGACCTTCCGGCGATTGAGGATTTGGGGCCGATAGTGGGGCGGGCGCTGACACACTGCGCCGTGATTGGATCGGATTAACAATGAAGCTCTGATCCGCCACGGCTCAGACGTGAGCGCCTCGCGTCCTGCACGACTTGTCGGCGATAAGACATCCGCTTGGATGTATAGTCGGCAAACCGTCGAAGTGGATCGGGGATAAGTTCCGATAATACGTGTTAACGGGCCGATGCGTCTGCGGGCTTTGCCTCAGGACGTTGCTACTCGGTGCCGGGTGATAGAATCGGGCCGAGGGAGTGCACTCGATGACTACGCGGAGACAGGCTGTACTGGCTTGCGCAGCTTCGGTGACTGGTTTCGTCACCAGAATCGCCGCCGGATCTCCAGAGCTCATTCGTGTGAGCCGGGTTCCTAGAGGCGGTTTGCAACCGCAGGTCGCACTCGACGGCCTGGGAACGCTGCATCTGGTCTACTACGCGGGCGATTCGGGGCGGGGAGACTTGTTCTACGTCAAGTCTGCGGATGGCGGGACGACGTTTTCCCGCGCGATTCGGGTGAACAGTCAGCCGGGCAGCGCGATAGCAGTGGGAACGATCCGCGGTGCCCAGCTTACTGTTGGCAAAGATGGACGCGTGCACGTGTCGTGGAATGGTTCCTCGGACGCGACACCGGCGGGCATGATGAATCCCGATTCCGGCAAACCCGGAATGCCCATGCTCTACGCCCGCTCGAATGATGCTGGAACTGCGTTCCAGTCCCAGCGCAACCTGATGCGTCATTCCTTTGGGCTGGATGGCGGAGGTTCCATAGCGGCCGATCGCTCCCGAAATGTCTATGTCGCATGGCACGGCATTGATCAGGCGGAGGCCTCCGGTACCGGGAAGGATGGCGAGGCCCGAAGACGATTGTGGATTGCGAAATCGCAAGACGAAGGCCGCTCGTTCTCACCGGAAGAGAAAGCATGGCCCCAGGAAACCGGCGCTTGCGGCTGCTGCGGAATGAAGATTTTTGTCGATCGCAGGAAAAACGTTTATGCGCTCTACCGTTCAGCCACGGAGTCGGTTCATCGGGACATCTACCTCCTGACTTCTCAAAATCAGGGTCTGCGGTTTGAAGGCCGGCTGCTTCACAAGTGGGACATCAACGCCTGTCCGATGAGCAGCATGGACATCGCGGAGAACGAGGATATGGTGGTTGGCGCGTGGGAAACCGGAGGCCAAGTCTTCTGGGCTCATCTGAATGGCGGAGGAGGTCAGCCGATTTCACCGGCGGGTGAGAGCAAAGGGCGTAAGCACCCTCGTCTGGCGGTGAATCAAAACGGAGAAGTGCTGCTCGCCTGGACCGAAGGAACGGGTTGGAAGAAGGGCGGCTCACTCGCCTACCAGGTCTATGACCGTACTGGGCGGCCGACGTCCGACGGCGGGCGCCTTCCTGGTATTGCGGCGTGGAGTTTTGCTGCAGTGGCTGCTACCCCCGACAATCGATTCTCAATTCTTTACTAGGTGGCGTTTCGAAGCGGCCGATAATGTCCCATAACAGGCGCAACCTCCCAGAAATGGTGCCACTCGCTCCGTATCAACCGGATCATCGCCTGTCTCCTGATCGCGTCCTTCTTCATCGGCGACGGAAATATTTATCGAGTACAAGGTATCGGGTGAGGTAGTGGTTCCTGGCTGGTAGTCAAAATGAAGTTCGATCTCTTCCAAGTATCTGGCCTGAGGGCGACCGACGACTCTTGCAGAAAATGAATCTGTCCCCGAAAACTGTTCGATGTGCGGCTTTTTTGTGACCACTGTTCTATAGCCTAGTGTTTGTAACAGAGCGAGCCACTCAATGTAGGATTTTTGCCACCCAAATCCCAGCCTCAGCCAACCTTCGGGTAATTCGGTATAGCGATTAAGGGACATTCTATCCACAATGTTCGATCTTTCGTCGTACTTGCGCTTGCCCCCTCGGCTGACACAAACAGTTAAGACACAGTTGGCCGTTCGATG
>JBDTTL010000308.1:0-5729 GCA_039930665.1 Acidobacteriota bacterium | reverse complement strand
AGCAACTTCATAAGCAGGACATAGACGGCAACATCTCCATGTCGGCCGCCCCGTCGGCTATACCGCCGGTCGATCCCACTCCAGTGAGCACCTTGCGGAACTTGAGCCGAGTGTCCGGCGCCGCAGTGCCGGCGCCCCGCTCCACCATGCTCACCGCTGCGTTCGCAATTCCAGCTGCGCCGCTGCCTCAGGCCACTCCTTCCGCAACCTCTTCCTCCAAGAATCCTTGCGAGGCTGATATCGAACGGACCATCCCCATCTTCCTTCGGCTCGGGAACACCTGCATCGTCCCGATCGGTTTCATGGATCTCACGCCCGTGTGGCGCGATAAGAATGCGGGATCGGGCATGGGCTCCAACTTCGGCAGCCTGCCGTATAACAACACCGCCAACGGTAACCTCTCGGAATTCCGTTTCAGCTCTCAAAACTCGCGTCTCGGTTTCCGGGTCGATGGCGATTGGAAGGGCACTCACTTCATCGGCTACAACGAGTTCGACTTCAACGGAAGCAGTGGAGCGACTTCCCTCGCCGTCACCAACGGCTCTATCGTCCCGCGCCTTCGCTTGTTCTGGCTCGATGCCCGCAAAGGCACGCTGGAGTTTCTCACCGGGCAGAGTTGGAGCTTGCTGACACCCAACCGCAGCGGTCTCTCCGCGTTGCCTGGCGATCTCTTCTACACCCAAGTCATCGACATCAACTACATGGCTGGCCTCACCTGGACGCGCCAGCCCGGCATCCGTGTTCTTCTGCACGCGAGTAAGCAGTTGACCTTCGGCTTCTCCGCTGAACAACCCGATCAGTATATCGGCGGCTCGGCCGGCGGTTCCGGCATCACTCTGCCGGGCGGTCTTACGGCGCTTGCCGGGGCGCAGCTCGACAACGCGGCGGGCGGCTATCTGTCGCAACCCACCGTCACGCCGGACTTCATTGCGAAGGTCGCCTTCGACCCGACTTCCCACTTCCACTTCGAAGTCGGCGGTATCGAGAGGAACTTCAAGACCACCAATCTTGCCCCACCATTCACGACTCACCACACCACGCAAGGCGCCGGACTTCTGCTGGGCGCCAATATCGCAGTGCTCAAGAACCTCCGTCTAATCTCGACCAACTTCTTTAGCGATGGGGGCGGCCGCTACCTGTTTGGACAGGCGCCGGACGTCATTGTTCGAGCTGACGGTTCCCTCAGCCCCGTCAGAGCCGACGGCACAATCGACGGATTGGAACTGACTCTGAAGAACACCTTGCTGTACGCCTATTACGGCGGAATCTACATCGGCCGCAATAGCGCGCTCGACGCTAATGGCAAGACCCCGATCGGCTACGGCTATATCGGTTCCCCCAACAGCCAGAACCGGTCCATCAACGAACTTACCTTCGGATTCAATCAGACGATGTGGAGGAATCCGCGCTACGGCGCCATCAACGTCATGGGTCAATACGAATATCTTTCGCGCAATCCCTGGTTCGTCGCGACCGACGCCCCCAAGGCGACCCACGACAGCACGATCTACTTTAATATCCGGTACACTCTCCCGGGTGCTATGCCTAACTTCTGAGTGTTCATCCCTAAATGTCTCAATATCATGCAACGTTTGACGTGGAACGCCATCCTTCAGATAGAGAGTGGCCCCAAACGTGTAATTGGACTGTAATAAACAGTTGATTAAATGGGAGTAGCTATGACAAAGCTAATCGTGATGCAGGTGGCACTGCTTGCTGCCTTGGCGACCGGGCTGGCCTCGGCGCAACAGCTTCTAATCAACGCGGCGGGCGCCACCTTCCCTTTTCCCATGTATTCAAAGTGGTTTGACGCCTATCACAAGAAGTTTCCGAATATCGCGTTCAACTACCAGTCCATCGGGTCCGGCGGCGGCATCAAGCAGGTCACTGAGGGCACAGTCGCCTTCGGAGCTAGCGATGGCCCCATGAACGATAAGCAAATAAAGGAGTTCCACGACAAACATGGTTTTGGAATCCTGCATTTCCCGACCGTGATGGGCGCCGATGTTCCGGTTTACAACCTGGCTGGAGTGAACTCGGCCCTGAACTTCACTCCCGAAGCACTGGCGGGAATCTTTCTGGGAAAGATCACGAAGTGGAATGATCCCGAATTGACCAAAGCGAATGCTGGCGTCAAGTTGCCGGCGAGTGACATCATCGTCATTCATCGCGCCGATGGCAGCGGTACCACTTATATATGGACGGACTACCTCTCCAAAATAAGCAAGGAGTGGGAGTCTAAGGTTGGCCGAGGCACCTCCGTGAATTGGCCTGTTGGAATCGGCGGAAAAGGGAATGAAGGTGTCGCTGGTCAGGTGCAACAGACTCCGAACTCCATCGGCTACGTCGAGTTGATTTACGCGGTTCAGACCAAGATGAAAACGGGCAAGGTCAGGAATTCCGCGGGAGCTTTCCTCGAAGCCAGCTTGGCCGGAGTAACCGCCGCGGCGGCGAGTTCCAAAGAGATGCCGGATGATTTCCGCGTCTCTATCACCAACGCACCCGGCAAAGATGCTTACCCCATCTCCAGCTTTACGTGGCTACTGATTCCTGAAAAGATTGCCGATCGCGCCAAGGACAAAGCCATCAAGGATTTCCTGAAATGGATGTTGACGGAGGGCCAAACCATGACCTCGGCCCTCGCTTATGCACCGCTTCCTAAGTCAGTAGTGGCCAAAGAACTACAGGCAATCGCAAAGATTCAATAGTCCAGTTAGCATGGCCGCCACGCCCACAACCGTAACCACGAGCTCCGGTCCCGCAAGGCCGGTGCCGGGCTATTGGCAGCGCTTACGCAGCGGCGATGAGGCGGCCTATGTCATCACTTTCATGGCCGCTGCCATCATTCTTCTTATCACAGGAATGCTGGTGTTTGAGTTGTACACCAACTCCAGTGTGTCGCGCGGCAAGTTCGGCTGGGACTTCCTGGTCACTTCCACATGGGACCCGGTTAATGATGAATTTGGCGCTCTGCCGTTTATCTATGGAACCGTCGTTACCTCCGCTCTGGCCCTGCTCCTGGGAATTCCGCTGGGCGTCGGCGCCGCTATTTTCCTGGCGGAATTGGCGCCGCCGCGAGTGTCCGACGCGCTGACATTCTTGATCGAACTGCTGGCGGCGGTTCCCAGCGTGATCTACGGCCTGCTGGGGGTTTTCGTCCTCATCCCCATCCTGCGCGACATCGAACCCACCCTAAAAGCCGTACTCGGGTGGACTCCGTTTTTTAGCGGCCCCTTCTACGGAGTCAGCCTGTTTTCGGCGGGCGTCGTGCTCGCGGTCATGATCATTCCGTTCATCATTTCGATTTCCCGGGAAGTGATCCTCTCGGTACCTGGCGATCAGCGCGAAGCCGCTCTGGCGCTGGGCGCCACCCGCTGGGAGACCACTTGGGATATCGTCGTGCCCTACGCGAAAAAAGGCATCATGGGATCCATCTTCCTGGCGCTCGCCCGCGCACTTGGTGAGACCATGGCGGTCACCATGGTGGTCGGCAACGATCCTAAGATCAAGGCGTCGCTGCTCGCGCCTGGATACTCCATCGCTGCGGTGATCGCCAATGAGTTCACGGAAGCGACCGGTCAGTTGTATACCAGCGCTCTCATCGAACTGGGCCTGGTGCTGTTCGCCCTCACCATTGTGATCAACGGCATGGCTCGCCTGCTGATTATCGGAGCCGATAAGTACAAGGCGTAATATGGTGAACCTGCATACACTCCGGCGCAAGACCGTCAACATCGTGATGCTGACTATCACCGGATTGTGCACGCTGTTCGCGGCCGGAACTCTGGTTTACATTCTGGGATATTTGTTCGTGCATGGCGCCACCAGCCTGACTTGGGATTTTTTTACGAAGCTTCCCACCCCGGTGGGCGAACCCGGCGGCGGCATGGCCAACGCCATCGTAGGCAGCGGCAAGCTCCTGCTTCTCGCGTCCTTATTCGGGATCCCCATCGGATTTTTGGGCGGCGTATATCTGGCGGAGTTTGGCGGCAGCACTTTCTCCTTTGTGGTCCGCTACGTCACCGATCTCCTGAACGGCGTGCCCTCCATCGTGATCGGCATCTTCGCTTACACCATGGTGGTTCTTCCGCAGAAACATTTCTCAACGCTGGCCGGAGGCTTGGCGCTGGGCGTGATGATGATCCCCATCGCCGTGCGAAGCACGGAAGAGTTTCTGCGGGCCGTCCCCAATTCGCTCCGCGAAGGCGCCATGGCCTTGGGTGCATCCAAAGCCAGGTCCATTCTCACCGTAGTCATTCCCGCTGCGAAAAATGGAATCATGACAGGAATCATGCTCAACCTGGCGCGGGTGGCGGGCGAGACCGCTCCGCTTTTATTCACCAGTTTCGGCAACCGCTACTGGAGTTCCGGATGGGAACAACCCATATCCGCCTTGCCGGTGATGATCTTTACCTACGCCATCGCCCCTTACGAAGATTGGCACAAACAGGCGTGGGCGGCCGGTTTCGTCCTATTAACTCTCGTCTTAACCGTAAACATAATCGCGCGTGCGGTACTCTCGAAGGGGAGGCACGTTGCCAGGTAATTCATGATGGTTCCCACTCGACAACATTTTGAGCTCAATATTCCCTCATCGAGGGTTAACACGCCTCCTATGGATGCCACCAAGCCGCCGTCCGCCGCGGTACGCAAACTGAGTGTTTCCAATCTGAATTTCTATTACGGCGATTTTCAAGCCTTGCAGAACATCTCGATGGAGATCCTGGCCAATCAGGTCACCGCCTTCATCGGGCCCTCGGGCTGCGGCAAATCCACTTTCTTGCGCACCTTGAACCGGATGAACGAAAACGTTCGCGGCAGCCGCATGGAAGGTCGGATTTTGCTGGATGGCGTCGACATCCTCAATCAGGAAGTGGCCTATGTGCGCCGCCGCGTCGGGATGGTGTTTCAGAAGTCCAATCCGTTCCCTAAGTCCATCTTTGAAAATGTTGCCTATGGACTGCGTATCAATGGCCTGGCTACTCGCGCGACCTTGCACGAGAAGGTGGAAAATAGCCTGCGCCGCGCCGCCCTCTGGGACGAGGTCAAGGATAAGCTCAATCAATCCGCATACAGCCTCTCCGGCGGCCAGCAGCAGCGCTTGTGCATCGCCCGCGCGTTAGCTGTCGATCCGGAAGTGCTGTTACTGGATGAACCTTGCTCGGCCCTCGACCCCATCGCCACCGCCAAGATCGAAGACCTCATCTTCCAGCTCAAGAGCAGTTGCACGCTGGTGATCGTCACCCACAATATGCAGCAGGCCGCGCGCGTCGCCGATAACACCGGATTTTTTCTGCTGGGCCACCTGATCGAATTCGACAACACCGCCGTCATCTTTAAGAATCCTGCAAAAAAAGAGACGGAAGATTACGTAACCGGACGTTTCGGATGAGAAGCGGGAGTCTATAGTGCGGCACTTCGTCGAAGAATTAGAACAACTGAAAACTAAGCTGCTCGAAATGAGCGCGATCGTCGAATCTTCGATTCACCGCAGCATCAGCGCCGTCACGCAGAAGGACCGCAGTGCCGCCGAAGAAGTCTTTCGCACGGAAACGCGCATCAACGCCATCGAGATCGAAATCGACGAGTTCGCCATTAGCCTGCTCGCCTTGCACCAGCCCATGGCCGCCGACCTGCGCCTGATCGTGGCCGCGCTCAAGATCAATACCGATCTGGAACGCATGGGCGACCTGGCGGTGAGCATCGCAGAGCGGGCGCTCTCCTTGATG
>JBDTTL010000307.1:0-5764 GCA_039930665.1 Acidobacteriota bacterium | reverse complement strand
GCCGGTTCTTCCACCGCGACCGCGGAGTGCCGAGTAACTTCCTGTCGAGGCGCCGACTCGTGATTTGCCGCCTGCTCTTCGGCACCCATTCCGGCAACACGCCGTCGAAGGCCCAGCACGACATCGTCCTCGAGCGAACTGGAGTGCGTCTTCTTGTCTGTGACGCCCAATTCCGGTAACAGATCCAGAATGACGCTAGGCTTTACTTCAAGCTCTCGGGCCAGCTCGTTGATGCGAATTTTACTCATACATAAAACCCCGAAGCGTAACGCCGGTGCTGCAGGGATTGCGCGCTAAACCTTTCTCAGAAGCCCGTGTGCAGACCGAATTTCACTTCGGACCCTCGGCAGACTCCACATTTTCTATCGTAACAGATTCATTTTCCGACTCACTTGCATCGCTCTCGACCACATTTGCTTCTTCGGTCCGCGGCGGCTCCAATGCCTCCACCGGGGCGACGGACTCTTCGGCCAGTTCGGGCGCCTCTTCGGGCGCCACTTCAACACTCTCAAACTGCCCGTAGTAGCTGTTGACGGCCGTCTGAATCGCTTCGACCGTGGCAGGATCTATACCCGGCAGCGCCTCCAGATCTTCCGGCGTCATGGAACCCAGGCTCTCTACTGTGTTCACGCCACCGGCCATCAATATTTCGACCATGGCCTCATTCAGACCGTGATCCACTAGGACCGATACCGGCGCGCCCGGCACCACTGCGGCCATCTGAGATTCTACTTCCTGGCGCTTCTCTTCTTCACTCTTGATGTCGATCCGCCAGCCCAGAAGCTTGGCAGCGAGGCGCACGTTTTGCCCCTTCTTGCCGATAGCGAGCGAGAGTTGCGTATCGTCCACTACCACTTCCATGTGTTTGCCTAGCGCATCCACGATGGTTACGCGGGCGATCTTTGCCGGACTCAGAGCGTGAGTCGCAAATACCACCGGGTCGTCGTTATATTCGATGATGTCGATCTTCTCGCCGCGCAGCTCGCGGATGATGGATTGCACGCGCATGCCCTTCATCCCCACGCAGGCGCCCACGCTATCCACGTCGCGGTCGCGGCTTGAGACAGCGATCTTGGTGCGCTCGCCGGCTTCGCGCGCGCAGCCCTTGATAACCACCGTGTTGTCGTAGATCTCCGGCACTTCCTGTTCAAACAGGCGCATCACCAACTCCGGCGCGGCTCGCGAAATGATCACGCCCGCGTTCTTGCCGGCCTTATCCACGCTCTTGATGACACATGCAATGCGGTCGCCCACGCTGAAGCTCTCGAGCTTCGACTGCTCTTTCTTGAGCAGGCGGGCCTCGGTCTTTCCCATACTAACGATGAGATCCGGACCTTCGATGCGCTTTACCTCGCTGCGCACCAGTTCCCCGATGCGCCCTGCATATTCCGAAAACACGTTGTCGCGTTCGGCTTCGCGCACCTTCTGCAGAATGACCTGCTTCGCGGTTTGCGCCGAAATGCGGCCCAGCGCGTCGGTTGGTTTGGGGAAGCGAATTTCCGAATCGATCTCCGCGTCCGCACGAATCTTATGCGCGGCCTCGAGGGAGATTTCCTTGTCCGGATCGGCCACTTCCGCCACTACCTTCTTTACGCCGAAAATAAGGATCGCGCCAGTCGATTCATCCAGCTCGGCGGCCAGTTCTTCGTTGGTATGAAAATGCTTCCGCGCCGCCACTAACATGGCGTCCTTCACGGCATCCAGAATGATCTTCGGGTCGATCCCCTTTTCCTTGCTCAGAATTTCGATGGATTGAACAATCGGTCCCAGACTCATATGATTTCCATTTTTAGTGCTAGAAAATTACCACTCGAACTTCAGGTTGGCTTTTTCCACCAGTTCGAGAGGGAACTGCACGCTTTTGCCCGGCCCTGGCTCGATAGTGATCACGCCGGCGGCGAAACTCTTGAGCGTCCCGCTAAGATGGCGCTGATTTTCGACGGGCTGCCGTAGGACCACTTTCACTTTCTGTCCCACGAAGCGCTCAAATTCGCGCGGTTTCGTGAGCTTGCGCTCCACCCCCGGCGAGCTCACTTCCAGCCGGTAGCCCGCGCCCGGGATGACGTCTTCGACATCCAGTATGGTCCCGACGTGGTGTGAAATAAACTCGCAATCGGCCAGCGTAACCCCTTGCGGAGCAGCGGGATCCATAGCCTGTGCAGGGGCCTGCCCGGGAACCGGAGGGCGATCGATAAAAATGCGCAGAACCCGATTGCGGCCGCCGCCCACCAAGTCCACATCGACGATTTCGATGCCCTCGCTGGCGCCCACCCGTTCTGCGATCTCGATTACTTTGTCTATGACAGCCTCACGGTCCGCCATCTGGCTTGCCGTCCTCAAAAAACTGTTGCGGCCAATAAAAAAGTGGGCTTGCGCCCACCCAACTATTCGCCAACTGGTAATAGTATACACGACGCGGGGGACCGGACCAGCATTGAGTCTTTGCAGGCCTGCGATGAGCGACGCTCGCTGGAGGTTCGTGGTTAAGTATAAGGTTGGACCCGACGACCCTGCATGTTCTGTTGGTGTTATTTTTCGCTACCTTGATTCGGTCGACATTTGGCTTCGGCGAAGCGCTGATCGCAGTCCCACTGCTGGCGCTCAGTATTCCTATTGAGGTTGCTGCTCCACTCGCGGTGCTTCTCTCGATCATGATCGCCAGCGTTGTCGTCGTACAGGATTGGCGAAAGATCCACGTACGGAGCACCGTCTGGCTACTGGCGCCGACGTTTGTGGGCATCCCGTTCGGCATCGCATTGCTGACCAGCGTTCACCAGCAACTGGTCAAGGGCGTGTTGGCACTGGTGATCATCGCGTTTTCTGGATATTTTCTACTAGGCAAGAAGCCGCACCAATTGGACAATGATAATCGCGCGTGGCTTCTGGGCTGCGGATTTCTGGCGGGCGTGCTGGGAGGTGCGTATGGGATGAACGGTCCTCCCTTGGTGATCTATGGGGCCATGCGCCGCTGGTCTCCCCAGCACTTCCGCGCGACACTGCAAGGATATTTTTTGCCCGCGAGCGTGGTTGCCATGGCGGGATATTGGCTCAAGGGATTATGGGTTCCAACCGTGACCCACTATTTCCTGATTTCCCTCGCGGTGGTGCTTCCCGCCATTTTTATTGGCAGAGTGATCAATCACCGCCTGCGCGGAGACGCGTTTCTCAAGTACGTTCACGCGGGACTGGTGTGCGTTGGCGCGGTGCTGCTGATCCAGGCCATTCGTCAAAAATAAGATCGGCCTGCCGCTTAAGCCCACTTCTTGCCGAGAGCTTCGAGGCCCGCGCGCCCAAGATCTTCCGGCGTCATTGCCGGGTGGAATTCGACCTGTGCATTGAAGGTGAGAAACCAGGGCTCGGCTAGTGACGGGATCTTGGAAGGGTCTTCCATATCGACCACGATGATCCCTCCCCGATGGCCGTCTACTGCAGTGAAGTAAACCGCTTCGGGTTTGGCATCCGCGAGGATCTTCTGCATTTTCGCGCCGACCGAACCATCTTTCACATAAGTGTTGAACGGCTCGATCGGGAGTTTTACCTGCATAAGCATTCGCATAGGGCGACCAGTTTACACCTTCCGGGACGTGACCGCATTGCGCACCCACAGTTCGGCCGCCAGCAGTCCACGCCACGCATCCTCATGGCGAATTAAGCGAAAGCCTTGATGTTTCAGAAGCGGATGGTGATCCACCAGACGCCGCGTGCGGAGGCCGGCACCAATGCGGAAGAAGAGGTAGAGAGCGCGCACGAGCCAGCCGTTCCCGCGGAACTCTGAGATCACCCATCGCGCCTCCGGCGCGGCGCAGCGGCCAATACGCGAGATCAGCAACGTCAGATCCGGCGCGTCGAAACAATCAAGGAAAAAGTGGGTGACGATCAGGTCGTAGTGAGCCGCCAGCAGCGGAACGTTTCGCGCGTCGTCGTGGCGATAGTTGACGTGCTCCGTGCCGGCCCGTGCACGAGCCAGTTCCAGCATTCGCGCACTCACATCGACGTAGTCGACGCAGGCCTGCGGAGCGGCCTTCAGCAGTGCCGCGAGAGCACGGCCGTCGCCATCGCCCAGCGCTAGCACGCGCCGCGCATCGGCCACTTCATCGAGAAACGCCTCCCGCCGCCGCTCCAGTGCACACCCGAAGCCCGCATATTCGAACCAGCGATACCAGGGAGCTATGCGGTCGCAGTTCACGTTATCCGCGTACCATCGGAAGGAACAGCACGGGGCTCAGCAGGGCCACGTCGGCCAACACGCGCACGGCATCCGCCGAGAGTCTGGGGCGCACGCGATCCAGCAGCAGGAATCCGAACGCGCTCGCGAGTTCCGCGCCTCCCAACACCGGACGGTGCGCATAGAGCAGGGCTCCGGCCGCGCATGCCAGTACGATCGCGGCGATGCTGGGCGACCAATTCAGTTTCCCGGCCTCCCATTGCTGAATCGCAACGCAGTTCATCCAGCACAAACCTGAGAACAACAGAATGGTGGCCACATCGGCAGGCGCTTTCACTTTGCCCCAAGCCACCAGCGACGCTCCCAGGGCGAACAACACTCCGACGGCGGCTTCTTTGTGCAGCCGCAGGAGGCTTGAATGCACCAGCGCAAAATAGACGCCGACGACTGCAAGCAAAATCGACCCGCGCAGGAAGAGCCCCGGTGACAACCGCTCTGCCGCCAGCCAGGCGGTGAGCGCGAGAACCGTGATCCACAGTGGAAGCAGCCCGCGCCAATGCCGCCGGTAAAACTCATGCCGCGGAGATGGGCAGTCGCCGCGCCAGGCATCGAGCGTCCGGTCGGCCGCATAGATCAACCACACCGTCAATAGCAACAGAAGCGCAGCCAGCGGATCGAGCGGCACCTGGAAGCAGCGCGCAAACAGAATCTGCCACAGCACCGCAACCACGGGAGCATCCAGGCTCAGTAGATTGGGCCACAGCCACAAGCGCGCCGGCGCGGCGGGTGCTGACAGTGCGCACTCCATCCTCTTATTATGAACGCATGCGTTTCCGTAGCATGCTCTCGATTGCGGCGCTTCTGGTTGCGGCGGGCCACGCTCCGGCGAAAACCCGGCCCATACGCGTCAAAGTTGTAGTCGTGACCATGTTTGAACGTGGCGCCGACACCGGCGATCTGCCCGGCGAGCTGCAGTATTGGGTAGAGCGCGAAAAGCTCGACCGCGTGATCCCCTTTCCGCAGGGCTACCACGATCTGCGCATGAATTCCAAGGGCGTGCTGGCGGTGCTCACCGGCATAGGGACGGCTAAAGCGGCCGCCACCATCATGGCGCTGGGCATGGACCCGCGCTTCGACCTCTCCAAAGCCTATTGGCTGGTGGCGGGGATTGCCGGCATTGATCCCGTCGATGGCAGCCTCGGCTCAGCGGCGTGGGCCGAGTGGGTGGTCGACGGCGACATCGGCTACGAAATCGACGCGCGCGAAATTCCCCGGGATTGGAAAACCGGCTACGTGCCGCTGCGCAAATCCGTGCCCTACGAATTGCCTCTCATCACTCCCAACAACGGCGAAGCTTATCATTTGAATGCAGCCCTGGTTGACTGGGCGTTCCACCTGACGCAGAACGTGCCGCTGGTGGATACCGAGGCCATGCAGAAGGAACGCGCCTTGTATCCCTCGCCCAACGCGCAGCGCCCGCCTTTCGTGCTCAAGGGCGACACGCTTTCCTCCAGCACCTTCTGGCACGGCAAACTGATGAACCAGTGGGCTAACGATTGGGTGAGGTATCACACCGGCGGTCAAGGCAACTACGTCACC
>JBDTTL010000306.1:0-5837 GCA_039930665.1 Acidobacteriota bacterium | reverse complement strand
GATCAAAAGCAGTACGGTACTGGGTTATGCCGCTCGCATCCTTGCGACCGAGGCTTATCACGCTGGCAACATACGCCTTCAGATCGCCCAGAACAACATTGCAACGACGGCCCTCGATGGCGCCGACCACGTCCCGCCACCGTCCGGCTCGTTATATTTCCCGCTGGACGCCAACGCCATCACGGAAGTGCGCACTCCCGGCCAGGTCCTTTTGCTCGCTTACGGCTCGGCCAACGCGTCATCCGGCGGATTCTTCCCGGGCGGTGTGAACGGTCTCTTCACCACGTCTGCCGCGAGCCCGGCTACCAGCGATACCGGCATGAGCACGTCGAACGATGCCATCAGCGCAACTCCAAACCCAGCCACCAACCTGGGCGGTGGCTTTGGCATGGTCACCGTTACGTGGAATACCACCTCAACCAACATCGAGATTCATATCAACAGCCCGACCGGCCCGCTGTTTGTTTCAGGCGGATCCGCAGGCTCGGCTCAAACCTTCGCCTGGGTTACAAATGGCATGGTGTTCTACTTGCAGGACGTGAGCGGGGGCAAATCCCTCACCGCCGCGAACACCTTGGGGACCGTCACCGTCGCGGTAGCTTAAGCACTCGGCGTGCGGGCAGGATCTCCTTAACCTACCCGCTCCGCAAACCGCTTGCGTGACAGATATTCGGATCGGGGCCTTAAATCTCGATCTCCATTCGCAGCAGCGCCGCACTGAGGGTCTTGCCCTGCGCATCCGTGCGCAGCGAAACCGTTCCGCCGCCATCCAGCGCCTGGTACAACAAAAAATTCAGCGCATTTAGATTGGGCAGCTCAAAACGTTCAACCCGGCCTCGGCACAGCTCGCGGAAATGTTCTTTCACTCGCTCGGCCGTCACCTGCTTCACCAGTGCCGGATAGTCTTCAGGCCGAAGAGCAATCAGCCCGATGTTGGCGTTATCGCCCTTGTCGCCGCTGCGGGCATGCGCGATCTCGCGAAGCTGTACGCGCAGCATCCTACGCCTCCTTGACCTGGACATGCACCGCCACTACCGTCTTCGGAATCAGCGCGGGCCAGTAAGCAATGATTTCTTCCACCTTTGGTTTCCCGCTCGCCGGATAGGTAACGACGGGCGGCCCGTTGAGCGCCAGCGGTGCAATCTCCCTCGTGAAACGCTCGATGGCCGCGGGATCGCTGCCGCGCACGCCTACGCGCAACGTTACCTCCGCCAGATCTGGCGACGGTTCACCGGAGAGCAGGTCGCCGTGACACGCGTTCGCGCCCACATATTCGCTGTGGATGGCGTCGAACTTCAACCCCAGCCGGTCCAATCTCGTCCGCAATATTTGATCCGCCATCTTTGCCTTTTTATAAGC
Organism: Acidobacteriota bacterium; assembly: GCA_039930665.1. GTDB lineage: Bacteria > Acidobacteriota > Terriglobia > Bryobacterales > Bryobacteraceae > Palsa-187. The sequence goes on along the minus strand of JBDTTL010000306.1, from coordinate 4,478 downwards.
GTCGGGCCAGCCGTAAGTCATCGTGCCCGCGGCTTTGAAGCCCGCCGAGTAGCTGATCGAGACTTTATAGAAATCGGTGGCGGGACGGCCCTCGATTTCCCAAAATCGTACGCGATCGACGCCCGCCTGTTTCAATTGAATGGTGGTGAAATCCGCGACCACATCCGGCGTGATGTAAGCGCGAGGATCGCCGATCTCATACACTAACTGCTCCGTCACACCTGCCACCGTCACTCGTCCGCCCGTGCCTGGATGCTTGGTGATGGCGAAGCGTCCATCGGCTTCGGCTTCCAGAATCGGGTAACCGATCCCGGCGAGATCGGGCATGGTCTCCCAGTCCACCTGGCAATTTCCGCCGGTCGCCTGCGCGCCGCATTCGACAACATGGCCGCCGACGACTCCCGCCGCCAGCAGGTTCCAGTCGTCGGGCTTCCAGCCGAATTCGTGGATGCTAGGGCCCAGCGATAAAGCCACGTCGGAGCATCGCCCCGTCACAACGATCTGCGCGCCCTGCCCTAGTGCTTCGGCAATCGGAAACGCACCCAGGTAAACATTTGCGCTGCGCACACGTTCCCTTACCGTGGTCAGCGGCTCGCCCGTGTCCATGTTGCGAAGCTCGATGCCGTCCGCGATCAAGTCGTCGAGGCGGTACAAAATGTTGTCACCTGTCACCACGCCAATCTTCATGCGCCCCTGGTAACCCGCGCGCGCCAGCGCCGCCGCCACGGCATCGCCACACGTCTCCGGATTCACACCCCCGGCGTTGGCCACCACCTTTACGCCGCGCTGCACGATCTCTTTTGCCCCGCGCTCGATCATCTGCGGGAAATCCCGCGCGTAGCCGGCCTGTCGATCGCGCGCGTATTGCTTCTGCAGAATCGACATCGTGACCTCGGCCAGATAGTCCAACGTCAGATAGTCGATGGGGCCGCCGCGGAGTTGTTCGAGCGGCGCCTCCAGCGAGTCCCCCCAGAAGCCCTGTGCGTTCGCAATGCGAATCATGATCGAGTTTCCCACGGGACGCACCACCCGCGCACGACGCGTCCATATCTCACGCGCCATAATAAAAAGTAGAAACGCGTAGCGCCGTTTGGGCCGAGATCGCCCGCCGTCGCAAGACCACAACCTTAGGTTTATGCCCGAAGAATGGCGCCCTAAAGCGAATCCTTGGCTCATCGCACTCGCGGTGATCGTGCCGACGTTCATGGAGGTGCTGGATACCTCCATCGCCTCCGTAGCGCTACCTCACATTGCCGGCAACCTGTCCGCCACCATCGACGAAGCCACTTGGGTGCTCACCAGTTACCTGGTTGCCAACGCCATCGTACTGCCCGCGAGCGGTTGGTTGGCGTTGCGCTTCGGACGCCGCCGCTTCCTGATGTTCTGCGTCGTCTTGTTCACGATCTCCTCGTTCTTTTGCGGCGCGGCCACCAGCCTGTGGATGATTCTGGTAGCGCGGGCCATCCAGGGAGCCGGCGGAGGCGCGCTGCAACCGCTTTCACAAGCCATCTTGCTAGAAAGTTTTCCCCCGGCGAAGCGCGGCGCAGCCATGGCGATTTTCGCTCTGGGCGTTGTGGTTGCGCCGGTGCTTGGACCCACATTGGGCGGTTATCTCACCGACCAATACTCCTGGCGGTGGGCGTTTTATATCAATATTCCGATCGGAGTGCTCGCCGTATTCATGGTTTCACGCTTCGTCGAAGACCCTCCCTACATATCCGCCGCGAAGCCCGGGCGCTTCGACAAAATCGGCCTGGGCCTGCTTGTGATCTGGCTGGGCGCTCTGCAAATCGTCCTCGACAAGGGCCAGGAAGACGACTGGTTCGCGGCCGTGTGGATCCGGTGGGCCGTTTTCGTAGCCGCGGCAGGATTTGTGGTCTTCTTAATCCAACAGTTTCGCGATCCTCATCCCATCGTCAATCTCCGTGTCTTCAAAGACCGCAACTTCGCGTTAGGCTGCGTTGTCATGACCCTGTTTGGCGGCGTGATCTATGGGTTGGTGGCCATTTTGCCCCTTTTCTATCAAACTGTCATGGGTTACTCCGCGAGGTCCGCCGGACTGGCAGTGAGCCCGCGCGGCATTGGAGCGATCTGCATCATGCCAGTGGTTGCTTTCCTGACCAGTAAGCTCGATAATCGCTGGCTCATATCCGCTGGATTCCTGGGATTCGCCGGGTCAGCGATTTGGATGAGCCATCTATCGCTGGATATGTCGCAGTGGTCACTGCTGGCCCCAATCATCCTCAGCGGTTCCTGCTCGGGACTGGTATTCGTCCCACTGGCAACTACTTCCATGGGGACGCTGCGCAATGAAATGATCGGCAACGCCAGCGGCTTATACAATCTGCTCCGCAACGTGGGAGGCAGCGTGGGGATCTCCGTGGTGAATACCATCGTGGCGCGACGCCAGCAGATCCATCGCGCGGAACTGAGCCGCTATATCAGCCCCGGCCCGAATTTTGATTCCGCCCTGAATTTCTTTCGGGGCGCAGTCGGCCCCCACTCGGATTCGCAAATCGCCACCAGCCGCGCCTATGCTTTGATGAACCGCGGCCTGAACCAGCAAGCCGTGATCTACTCCTACGTGGACGACCTGCGTTATATAGCAGTGGTGTGCCTGGTGTGCATTCCCATCGTTCTTTTTCTTAAGAGGGTGAAACCTAAAGGCGGCGCAGCGGCCGCGGCGCACTGACGCTGCGCATTTCGGTGCAGCGGTTACTTTGCGTCCTCCACGGGAACGTCTTCGGGCGGACCGCCGGCGTACATCTTTGCGGAATCGAAAAATCCAGCTACGTTCAGATGAAACATGATGACTTTATCGCTCTTGTTGTTGAAGAACCAGCCGTGAATGCCGGTTGAAGGAGCAGTGAACGAGCCGTAGGAGGCGTCCTTGCCGATCTTATCGTCAAGCTCATAGCTCTCGAAGTAATCCTTATTAGGTTTTTGGTCGGGTTCCCCGTGGAATTCGTACGTGAGCTTTCCATCAGCTTTCCAGCCGTAAACCATCACCGCGCCTTTTTGCATGTGATACTTCATCTCCACGCCTTCGCCGGGTCGCAACTGAAAGTCCTCCGAGTCCACTTTATAAATCCTCGGCGCGGGAGTGTAGACACCGGTCTGGCCGGGTGCCGGCGTTGGCGCGGCGCCCTTAATTTCTTTAACCTCGGCTTGCGAGATGCCGGTGAGTCCGAGCGCCTTGCCCGTTTTCAGGGGATCGTACCCGTATTCGGCAGGCAGCACCGCAACGAACAAAAGCATCAGGGCGACCAGTAGAGCAATGCCAGTGGCCTTGGCGAGCGCGCCCTTCGAAGGCGGGTCGATCTTCGGTTCAATTTGGTTTTCCATAGAGTCCTTCCGCTTACGCTGCGGCAAAGTATCCGGCGATCTGATATCCGGTGAGAGAGAAGCCGACTGCCATTAATGCGGTGTTGGCCGCAAACGCGTGCCGAAGGAAACCGCTCCGGGTCCGCCAGTAACTGAGGACGATCAACACCGCGGTAAGTGCGAGTACCTGACCGAGTTCTACGCCCACGTTGAAGCTCACGATATTAGTTACGAGACCGTTTTTCGATAGGTCAAGCTCCTGAAGTTTGGTAGCGAGTCCAAAGCCGTGGAACAGCCCGAAGATCAGCACGACGATTTTTGTGTTGGGCTCGAATCCCAGGAAGCGTTTGAACCCGTCCATGTTGTCGAAGGCTTTGTATACCACCGAGAAACCGATGATGGCATCGATGACATACGGATTAGCGTGAATGCCCCCCAAAACCCCCGCCAGAAGCGTAACGCTGTGACCGAGAGTGAACAGGCTAACATACAGCACCACGTCTTTCAGCCGGTAGAGAAAGAAGATGACGCCCACCAGGAATGCCAGGTGATCATACCCGGTGAACATGTGCTTGGCGCCAAGATAAAGGAAGGGAGCGATAGCGGCACCCTCATTCGCCTGTACGAAGGAAGCGTCCCGCTTGGAGACGTTATGCGCCGAGGCGGAAACTGGAAATAGAAACCCGCAGATCAGAATCAGTGTTAATAAGACGATGGTGGTTTGGCGCGGCATGGGACTCCTTATCGGGGCTTATTCCGACTCCTGGAAGTTTATCATCGAAGCGTACGCCGGTGACGGCGTCACCCCTACGAGCTTTGACACCGTGGGCTGGTAGCTAATATACTGATTCTCGGTCAAGGTATGCTCGCGCACGCCTGCAAGTCGACGGCCGATTTTGAGACGAGGTGACGAAAAATCCCATGAAACGCTCCGATTCAATGACCAGGCGAGCGGCGCTGGGCGGCATAGGCGGGGCGCTCGCAGGTTCGACGCTGCTCGAAGCCCAGCAGGATCCGTTTCGCGACCATAGCCGCGTACCCGGCATGGATGAGCTCACTACCGTAACCGAGTTCGAGGCGGTCGCTTTCGCGAAGATGCCGCGCGATTTCTTCATGTATATGGCGCATGGCGGCGAGGGCGAGTTCACACTGCG
>JBDTTL010000305.1:0-5878 GCA_039930665.1 Acidobacteriota bacterium | reverse complement strand
AGGCGACCATGACGGCATCATAGTGATGGGAGGACCCCAATCAGCCAACGATCAGGAGATGGCCGCCGAGCTCCATTTCGTTCAGCAGGCGCTCGACACCAAGACCCCGGTGCTCGGAATCTGCTTGGGCGCGCAAGTGGTCGCTAAGGCCCTAGGCGCCCATGTCTATCGCAGCGGCGAAAAGGAGATTGGCTGGGCGCCAGTCTATCTCACTGCCGAGGCAGCCGGCGATCCGGTGCTGGGCGGCCTGCCCTCCCCAAGCACGTTTTTTCACTGGCACAGCGAAACTTTCATGCTGCCACCCGGAGCCGTTTCTCTGGCCTATTCCGACAAATGCCGCCAGCAGGCATTTCGCTTCCACGACGCGGCTTACGGCATCCAGTTTCATCCCGAGATCACGCCGGAGATGATCGCCGACTGGTCCGTTCAGCCGCTCAATAGCGGCGACGCAGCGACCCTTGAGGCGCCATTGGATCCCAACGCGGCGGACACCTCTGCGTTCGCGCGCCAAATCCTGGAAGGCTGGCTCGATACATTCTAGTTTGGTACGTAAAGCCTTCAGCTCGCTAAGGACTTGCCCGCGTGCGCCACGGACAGAACGCCCGCTCCTCCCCCGATCCGCTCATTCGCGAGTTCGCGATAACGATAGGCGATTACGCTGGAACTGATCGCGATTTCCGCGTCGGTGAGATAGCGAATCGGAGCGGATGCAGGAATTCGTTGCACCACCTGGGTCAATCCGCTTATCATGGCACACTCCGCGGACGTCATGGATCTGCTGATCAGCACTCCACGCCCCTCAATCAGCAATAGGGGCCGATTGCGATACCCGGTCGCCCATTGATCTGAAGAATCGGAGGGCGCAATCGAGCGGAACAGTGCCGGTGCACTTGCGTTCGAAAAGATGGCTTGACAGGGGTAGAGCAGTCCCCCGGCGAGTATCGCCCGGGAAACGGCGTCTGTAGCGAGGGCATGGATCGCATCGTCGTCCGGCAAGTCCCACTGCGACCCGGCGGACGTCTCCGCCAGCATAGTGTAATCCGCGGGATGCGCCTGTCGCGGACAAATTGCGAGACGCCGTCCAACTTCGTTAAGAAGATTCTCGGCAGCACAGCAGTCTTCCGCTCCAATCACTAAACCGTGATTTCCCAAGACAAAGATATCGGCGTCGCCGGCGAGAAGCGCGTTGCGAATCCCTTGCGACAGGGGCAAGCCCGACTCGACGTAGGGAACCCAGCGCCAGCGCAAACCATCCAGTCTGTTCTGTAATTGCGCGCGGGCATCGCTCCGGACCGCCCACGCAATGGTATTGACGCAATGAACGTGAACCACCACGCGGTGCGGCAATACGGCATGCATCGCGGTTTCAAGCGACGCGCCCGGGTGCCGCTCTACGGGATCGATGTTTCGCTGTAAACACTCACGATGGAGGTCCGCGAGGTCGAGAGGAATCAGGATGTCATTCTGCATGGCGTCCGCCATCCATCTGCCCGAGGCTTTAATCCACAGGACGCCGTCCAGCTTTATGGATGTGTTGCCGGTGCTGGCTTGGGCGAGTAGCGGGTTGCTTCCCACCCGCTCGGTTAACTCCCGCAGCATTTGGATCTCAGACCGGTCGGCGGCTGGTGTATCGCTTCTCATTCGCTTCTCCTCCTTTCCTTCTTATCCCAATACCCGCAATGGCTCCTCAGCTACGGGCGGCTCGCGCTTAGACCGAGCTTGGCCGATCTTAATCGAAGCTTTGAAGATCGCTCCTACGGGGATGATCCCGCCCAGCCGGTGGGCCGCAACGGCAGCCAGTCCCATGGAAGCGATGCAGCCGCACGAGCTGCAATCCGGGTCGCCCCCGAATTGACAGGGGACGATCTTGGTTTTCAAATCTGCCGACAAAGTCTGGGTAGTGAGGGCGAAGACACAATCGCGAGGGTTCGCTGGAGGCGTTGCAAACTGACGGATCATGCCCTCCGGCATGTCCAGCTTGGGGAACTCGCGCCGCAGGGTAAGCATGTCCGCAATCGCCTGCGCCCGTTCCTGCGGTTGCAGCATTTCCGGCAGTTGATCCCCCCGCTGGGGAGTAAATAGGCTGAACCACACCTTGCGGATCTCCGGCCGGGGCGTCCAGAACTCCAGAAACTCCCGCAAATAACCCGGTCGTTTCATCATCTGGCCGGTAATCGTGCAGTGAATAGTAATGTTCTGTCCGGCGATATTCTTTAGAATGCGATCGTAAGTCGCGGGAGCGCGCCGGATGTCGTGTTCGGGTCGCAGCCCATCTATAGAAACCACAACGTTCATGTGCGGCAATGCCGCCCAGCTCTCCGCCAAAGGCCGGAATGCGCTGGTAACTACCTGCACATGAATGCCTCTCGCTAAGAGTAGCGGGACCATGGCTTCCAGTTCGCGATAGCGGACAAGAGGGTCGCCCCCCACGATGGATAGATGCAGGGGCCGGATGCGGTCAACCAGTGCCAGGACCCCATCGATAAGCTCTTGACCCTTACGGTCTGCCAGGCTGCGCAGAGTTGCACCGCCTCCCAGATGTGCATCGTCATAGGCGTAGCATCCGGGGCATTGCAACGGACACTCGCGGGTAATCTCAATCGACAGTGAGGGCCGCTCGCCTCGTAGAATCTTGCGCCATGCGCTAATGACTTCTGAAGTTTTCACCGAGGTTCATCTCCTCAAGCGGGACTTTTCATGCTTGGAGCAACGCCTGCCAAGCCCCGAACCAGCTATCAATAGCTGCGGTATTCTCAAACCAAAATTTGTCGTGAAGTTATAGGAGAACGGGAGGGGAGGGATCGCCGGCAGCGCTCACCCGAGTGATCTGACGGCTGGAAGGGCTCAGTGTCACGATTTCGATGAAATCGATTCGACGGACCGGGAGGAGCAGGCTGGGCCAAGACAAGATGCGATCCACCCGCTGTCCGGCCGAGGCATCCGGGACCTCCAGCAGTCCACCCAGTTTGAGGTCGAAGCCGTGCGAATTTACCGCAGGAGGATCCGGAACGGTGTCGACCGAAGCCACGATCATCAAGGCGCTCAGGACCAACGCTATATACAGGAGCGATTTCACGGCGTTGCCTAACAAATCTTATGATAGCCGATTCGCGGGAATCATCCACAGGCCCAAATGGCTCCGGGCGCGGCGCCCGCCACTCAGGCCGCCGCGCGGACTTGGTGCCTGCTCCTCGGCAAGCCGGTACTCACCGCTTCCTTTTCTAGCGCAATGTACCCACAGGCAATCACTACCAGGAACATCGTCAACACCTCGCTGTCCCCAAGATTTACGTTGGTGACACCGTCCAGCAGAGTGGCGATCACCACCGCTATGCCTCCATGCAGCAGGAAACGGCGATCGTCGCGCCCCGCCGGCAACGCGCGCAGTCCTCGCCAGAAATCCCATAGGATGCGGCCCATCAGCCACAAAAATACCAATAGCGTGGGGATGCCGCGCTCCGCCGCGTAGTGCAGATAGATGTTGTGCAGGTGGATGTAGGATCCCACCGGCAGTGGACGCGGGATATCGGCGGGAACGTATTCATCGAAATGAATACGCGGCATTTCCGGACCCAGCCCCAGCCAGGGATGCCGTTCGATCATGCGCAGGCCGGTGCGCCAGGTGACCACGCGGAATTCATTCGAGTCCAGGGTACGGGGGTGCAGTATTGATGTAAAGCGCTCGCGAATAACGCCGGGCGACAACAAAACGCCCGCCGCGATCAGCACCGGCGCCAGTATCACGACCCAGCGGCGCCAGAACCACAAGAGGTAGAGGGCGCCCGCAGCACTGGCGATCCAAACACCGCGCGTTTCCGCCAGCAGAAGCCCCAGCGCACTGACCAGTGCGACTGCGATCCATAGCCACATCCGCTTGTGGGCCTCGGGAGCGAAGAAGAGGAACGCACTCAGCATGAGCAGCACATACATTTCTTCGGCCGAAAAGGTGTACCAGTGGCTCATGAAGCCGGTAACCCGCTCGCCTACGTAATAGCTGTAAATGTCGCTATGCGCGGCGTGCGCCTGCTGCACTTTGCGGGCGAATTGCACGAAACTGAGACCGGCGCTGACGCTGCCAATTGCCGCCCAGCTCAGAAACAAAAAACGGATGAACGCCATGTCCCGCAGCAGCGAGAACACGATCAGCAATTGAAAGAACACGTAGATTTTCTTGACCTGCGGCCAGCCCGCCGCCGGATCGCCCGAAAAAGCGATGGCAATCAGCGTCCCAAGCAGGAACAATCCCAGCGGCAGCTTGATGGGCGGCAGTCGCAACTTCTCGCGGGACAAGAGCAGCGCCGCCAAAGCCAAGCCCAGGAGAATTTGCGAAGGCGCGATGCCAATAACGATCGCCACGGAGGACGCGAACGCGAGCCAGCGCGCAGTTCGCAACAGCAACGATTCCGGAGCATCCATGTAAGAGCTTATTATCCCAAAGCCCGGCGCACCGAACCTGTCGCAGCAGCCGGTGCGATTAATATCACTGACGGCAATGAAGCTAACCGCAGTATTCATGAAAGTGCCTGAGGGCTATGTGGCCTTCATTGAAGAACTGCCCGGCGCCAACACTCAGGGGCGGACGTTAGAGGAAGCCCGTGAGAATCTGCATGAGGCCGTGGCTCTGGTGCTGGATGCGAACCGCGTGCTGACAGAGCAGTCGCTCGAAGGCGCAGCCGGGGTGCGAGAGACTTTCTGGCTGCGAATTCCGGCGAGAAGGAAATAATCATATCGTTTATGTGAATCGCGTGGGCCGAAAATCTTCCGCGATTCCGCGGCATCGGGAGATAAATGAGTCCCTCGCGCGCAAAATTTAACTTTCAATGCGCTTGCGCCGGCCGGTCGGGCGCTCTTAGTAGCGGCGCGACGGTGGCGTCCGCCAGTTCCTAAAGCAGTTTAAACAGGCGGAAGACGCTAGGGCTCGCAATTCCGGCCAACGCGGGCAGGAAGCCGGGAGAAATGCCCTGGCGGCGAAATTCGCCGTGCACCGCGTGCCCTCCCAGATAGAGGAAGCTGCCACCTGCAATCGCGAGAAGCCCGTTCAGCACGTGCGGTCCAAGGTGCGGCGCGAGCCCCAGTTCCAGAACGGCTCCTGCGATCGTCGCCGATTCAGCCAGCAGGCACCAACCGAGCGCCGCTCCGCGCGACTCCATCGCGGCGCGGACGATGACGCCCAGCGCGAGACCTTCCGGAATCTTGTGGATCGCAATGGCCAGCACGAAGGGCGTCCCCAGGTGCGCCGACCCGTTGGCGGCTGAAACGCTCCAGCCATCGAGCGCACTGTGAATCGCGGCGGCGATCAGCAGCGGGGGCGCAAAGCCGTGCAACTCCGCCGTACAGTGTTCGTGATCGTGAGGATCGGAGCAAGCCGGACAAACCGGGTGAAGGAAGCGGTCGACAGCCCAGAGCGCGGCGAATCCGGCGGCGATCCAGACGAAGGCGCTGACCCAACTCAAGGCCTCCGCCATTTCCGGCAGAACCCAGAAAATTGCCACACCCATAAGCACGCCTCCGCTGAAGGGCACCAGGCGCTTCGACCAGACATGCAGCGATGTCAGCCACACGCCCGCAATCACGCTTAAGCATGCGATCGCAGTAATGACTAATGGCAGAGAGAGAGGCAGACAGGCTCCTGTGAGCTAAAGCTTTGAACGGCGGGGGCCGCGCCGGACGCCTTCCCGGACGCCTTCATTGTAGCTTGGACGCTCCAGTATCCTCACGACTTCGCCCGCGCTGCGTTCGATTGGAGCGTTCGGAAGGAACTTGCTGTGCTATTCTGAAGGACGCCGATCTGGCAATGCGGGGACGTAGTTCAGTTGGTTAGAACGCCGGCCTGTCACGTCGGAGGTCGCGGGTTCGAGCCCCGTCGTCCCCGCCATTT
>JBDTTL010000304.1:0-5903 GCA_039930665.1 Acidobacteriota bacterium | reverse complement strand
TCTCCCACATTGCGTTGTGCGAGGAACACGCTAGATCGACAAACACCTTCTTCGGCGAGCCTAAATCCGTGTAAAGCTCCCGGACACGTTCCGGGTTGACTTGCTTGTCGTTCGCACCGGACACCATCAGCGTCGGAATCTGCGTCTTGGCGACGACCGCAGTGGTCCATCCCCAGCTTGTTACTTGAGGTGCGCGGCGGACCCCGGTGCCCCAGGTTGCGCCGACCGGGTCGGAATGAATCATTTCCGACCACACCGAGTCGCGGGCGCCGGCTTCGTATTGGCCCGGGCAGCCGACCTGACGATCCCAATTGGCGATGAATTCGGCGCGGGACTGCGTGTTCATGGCCACACCGGCCGCGGGCACCTGTGCTGGAGGCTCGGCTTTCGTGGCGCGATTATAGGCGGGTGCCAGCAATACCAGCTTTGCGACTTTATCCGTGTGGTTCGCCGCGTAGCCCGCCGAGCGCGGGCCGCCTAAGGACCACGCCAGCAGGTTCAGCTTGTCCACGTGGCGCAGCGCGCGGACGCGATCGACCACCGCATCGATATCGTGCCAGTCCGAAGCGAGAGTCGTCATCTGCTGTGAATAGGTGGCGGCGCAAGGCTTGGGAATCAGGGCCGGTACAAAGGACGCTTGCTGCTCTTGAGAAAGATTGCACGGATCGTTCATCGCGGCCGGGCGTGTGGAACGGCCGTAGCCGGTCATGTCCATGGAGAACACGTCGAAGCCTGCGTGCGCGAGGTAAGCCATCCAACTATAGTCCTGGAAGGGGACGTCGAAGGAGACTTCGGCGGGCGTGCCGGCTCCGTGGATGAACAGCGCCACGCGATTGGCCGCGGGGCCTCCGCGCAAGACCGTGGATGCTTCGACTACTTCGCGGACATAGATCTGCGTGGTTTGTCCGGCAATCGCGGGGACTGCCGAATGAACCTCGACGTAGTGATCCAGCCGCAGCAGCCGGCTGCCGTCGTCGCTGAAAGCGGCGGGTGCTAGGCAGAGTACAAGAAACACGGTTGCCTGACGGATTGACAGTCTCATTCGAAGCCTCCCAGCGCGGCTGCGCTGTTCAGCCAGTATACTCCGCGCCGATGCATTGGGCGACGGCTGACAGGTTCGCGCTTGGCCCCGGAAGCATCGAACGCGGGCAGCGCATACCAGGTGCGCGCTCGTGCCTGAGATCGCCTGAGCATCTCACGGCCGCCCACCGTATTTGACGGCCGCACGAGCAAGTACGGCGGCTGTGCTGGATTGCATCGAGTCGTAGTAGCTGTTAAAACGACGTGGTTCGTCCGCGCTGTTGTATGTCTTCAGGTTATTCGCCCAGCGATAGCCGATTGGTTGGTACAACAGTTCCACTTCAATCGTGAAGGGCCCACTCCCATTCCCAAGCGCTGCGGAATAGTGGACGCGATGACCGCCGCTGGTGAACGCCGGGTCGTTCAGCGCATCGCCTACCACCGCGATTTCGGGCTGTGCAGTGCGCTTGTCAAACCCGTCCGGCAGCAGCCGATTGTCCTTGAGATATCCGGTGGCGGAGAGGAGCCCGGTGGTCACGTGTTTCTTCTCGTCCCCCAGAATCGACTCATAGATCTCAACTTGATCCGGGCTTCGGATCTCGGTGTAGTGCGGCTCATAGCGTAACGGGTCGGCGTCGTTGTCGTTACCCGCGATGGAGCCGTTGGCGTTCAGCGCGCCCGATTCGAAAACAGCTTGACCATCAGCGTCGCGGACGACAAGGTGCAGCCAGGCGCGGCGCGACGGGTACGCAGTGGGGAGCTTGTGGCCGTTCTTGTTATGAATCACGACATCTGCTTGCACACGGCCGCCTTGCACCGACATATTCTCGATCGCAAGGCTAGCCGATTGAGTTTCGAGAAATCTCAACGTGGCCGCAGCGTTTTCGTTTAGCTCCGTGGGCAGAGCCGACACTCCCAGTTCTCCGCGATATCGGTTAAGGAGCCGCAACATGAAGAAGTTGCCCCCAATAAATGAGTGGAGCCGTGCACCTTCGCGCTCCTCCCCCAGAACGCGTGTGATCTGAACGGGTTCTTTGATCTCAGGCATGTGACAGTTCTGGCAGCTTTGTTTCTCGCGGTAATCGCTATGGAGCCATTCCGGATAAGGCATCTGTTCGGGCAGCGAGCCAATCGCTTTACCTCCCTCGCCGCGGGCCGTGGTGATGAGCGTATGGCAGGTACCGCACAATTCCGAATCGCGGATGTGATCGGCTTTTTCAGGCCGGTATCCTTCAGTGGAGGTTCGCATTATTCTTTGAATACCTGCATTGATGTCGTAGGGGCCGTACTCCGCATGCCGGCCCTCTTTATCCGGCCCCTGAACGACGAACCCGCCGTTATAGCTCTCGGTGGTGCCTAACTTGTCTTTCGAAATTTGGTGACAAACAGAACAGGAAACTCCGTCCGCCGCTTGGCGGTGTTCGGTGTCATCGGTACTGATAGGGAGATTTGCGAAAACCTGTCCAGTCTTGCCGCGCAGCTTTGATTCATACCTCATGATCGGCATGTGACAGATTGAACATTCGTCTTGGATGTCGGCTTGGGCTTGGGGATGATCCATCACCTCCCGCCGGACACTTGCTTGCCAGTAAGGATCGTGCGAGGAATTGGCCATGATGCTGGCGCGCCAGTGGAAGCCGATGGATACGTCCGCGCCTGAAGGACTCACCAGGCTGTTATGACAGGCCAGGCAGCGGTCGGAGGTTTGAAACTGCGGCACATTCTTCTTCGGCTGGATGCCGTCGGCGGCCAGGACGAGGCCGGCACTAAAGAGCGCCGCGATCGCGAGCTTGCGTGCGAACATCTATTTCCACCCTTTCAATAGGCCACCGTCGAACCAATCCCACAACACATAGAACACGACTTGAACCGGACGATCTGTCGTGTTGGTGAACGGAATGCGAGTTCCCAAATTCAGGCGAACATGCTGGCGCGTGCTCAATGTGACTTGAAACTGAGGCACAATATCCCAATCCGGCGTGGTGTGAGGCAGGAAGTCCTTATTCGCGACCACTTCCACCATGGGCGTCCACATGCGCCCCAGGCCAGCGGACTGGCGAAACGTCTTACCGAATGCCGACCGCCAGAAAAGCGTGCGCGGAGCTTTGGAAGTATCCATCGGCTGGTCGGTTCCCGCCTGTAACTGCACGAAACTTTCGCGGGGGAACAATTGCGCAAACGACGCGAAAGTCTCAAATTGCGTAACGCCCGCGCCGAAGTCGCGCGATCTGTTTCCGCTGGGAAGAACGATCCCGCCGAACCCGCTGAGAATGGTACCCGACTCAAAATTGGCAATTAGCACCTGCTTCAGGCCGATAGTGGCATCGCCAATGCCGCCATGCCACAGTCCCGGAGACGACCGGCTGACGAGCAAAGGAGCATCTATCTCCAGCTGAGTCCGAGCTCCAAAAGTATTTTCGGAGACGATGTGGCTCTCCAGGCCCGGCGCACCCTGCGCGTTTAACGACGATGAGATAATGACTTCGTTTTCCGGAAACGCTTTTTCGGTGTTCTGGGGGCGAGGCAGATTAAACTCTCCTCGCGGCCAGTGTTTATCCGTACAGAACCCGCGGACATACTTGACCACCAGTTCGATTTGCTTCCGGCTGAGAGCTTCGCCGAAAGACGGCATGATCCGTGACATTCCGCGGCCGGCGCCTCCGTCGCGGACAGTGGCTTCCCAGTCCTTATTGAGTTCAGGCGTGGTCTGGCTGCAATCGGTGAAGTCGGGAAACGTCGATGGCTTCGTGAACCCAACGGTAGTGTCGGGCATGCCTTTCGCGTCCGGACCGTGGCAGGCCACACACGCAGCCTCGAAAATTTCTTTGCCGGTGTCGAGTTTCAGTTTGGGCGGCGGAGCGTCTTGAGAAAATGCTCTCCAAGCAATCGCGATAAAAGCGATCAGCAGTAGTATACGATTCCAGCCCGCAGTTTTGCGAAGACCCCTCATTCACCCTCCCAAGCGAACAAACACTTGCAGGCATACTCGCGCCACTCATAGGCAAATCGAGTTGGCGGACTTGGTTCGATAGTTACGTTCCCTTGACTTTTTTGTATCACGTCGAGCACGTCTTCGAGATGCGGGGCTTCACTGAAATAATAGTGGGCCGACCGTAACATCAAAGCTTCCAGTGTACTCTAGCGATTATTGTTGGTTCTGCACGCTCGTTGCAGGCTTGGGGTTCAACCTGAACAGTACATCCGAAAAGTACTCTGAAGTTTAGGATTTCGCGCGAAGTGAATGCAGGGATGATCGCTCGCAGGCTTGAGGCAGCGCTACGAACGGTTCCTCGGAACGCGGGTCAATGCGAGGAAGAGCGGGAGCGTAGTTGTTCCGTGGCGCCAAGCCAATCTACTTCCGGCGATCCTTCGGGACAGCCTCTGGCTTGCCAGAGTGAATGAGCGAGTGCAGCGATTTCATCGTATCCAAAGGTCGCGACGCCGTGTCCAGCCATCGACTGGGTAACCTGATGCGCCTTTTCAGAGTGCTCAAGGGCCTGGCGGGAATGCTCGTGTCCACTGAGATGGTCCGGTTTCCCCTGGAGTTGACCGGAGCGGTGGGCCTGGGCGGCGTGGTCGTGCAATTCCGCGGCGCGGAGATGATTCTCGTAAGAGGATCCGTTTTTCGATCGGGTGGACATTAGAGGGTCACAATCTTCCCGGATTTAGTATGGGCTTCTTTGGCAAGTTCATAGGCGCGATCCGAGTATTCAACGGCGCGTTCCGCATGCCAGTTACCGGTCTCGTTCTCGCCCTTTTCGTTGTGTTCGGCTGCGGTGCGATGGGCCCGCGCCGCAAGTTCATGTTGTTCGGCGGCTCTCCGATGGGTCTCGTGCATGGCGGTCTTTCCTCCTGCGGGACACACGGCGAACGCTAAGCGAAGGGGACCGGCTCACGCGCGATCCCCTCTTCTCTCCGATAACTGGAACTAATCGCGGTGAGGCGATTCGCGAGTCAGTGCGTGCCTGAATTGCTCCGCGGCTGCCGGCGTCTTGATGTTGCCGGTTAGTATCTGGCGATTTCTCATGCGACGACCGTACAGTTCGCGGTTGGTGTTGTCATCCGGACGCAGCGTGGCGCCTTCGAGCGAAATGCCCGCAAACAGGCCGCGCGAACGGGAATACGAAAGCATTTGCGCATGCATCATGGCGTCGGTCTGAGCGCTGGCGTGGCGGCCGACTGGACCTGCCGCTGCCGTTGCATCTCCACCGATCGTAAACTTATCCGTCAGCAGGTGCTTCATTCCCTGG
The DNA here is from genome assembly GCA_039930665.1 of Acidobacteriota bacterium. GTDB lineage: Bacteria > Acidobacteriota > Terriglobia > Bryobacterales > Bryobacteraceae > Palsa-187. The sequence continues at coordinate 633 of JBDTTL010000304.1, read as the reverse complement.
TCATTCATCATGAGCAGCACAACATCGGTTTCCGAAGCGCCAATCTGAAACCCAACGCTTCCACCTTCCACCCGCATGGCGGCCGGAGCGCTCCAGCCCGCATTACCAGGGCGGCGGCACGAGGCGAAACCGCGGCCGTACTTCGCGCCAAAAATAAATCCGGCCTTTTTCATTCCGGGAATGATGACAACGCAGTGGGCGTTGTCCAACAATTCCTGGGGAATCCCATTATCGGCGGCGTTCGCCATAGCGGTGAGCGTGTCGACCGACGCTTCCAGGCGGTCGCCAACTCTTTCCTCTCGGTCGGCCGCGAGGGCGGCGCTGCTCATGGTCCCTGCAATCGCCAAAACAACTACAAATGATTTACGCATTAGTTCTCCTGTTCCGCAGGGATAGAGAGCACCGCGGCTTCCAATGCGCGCGCAGCCGGTAATCGACATCTGCAGTATGCGGTTTTGGGCCAGAATTGCACGTTTATGCCCAGAACTGATTGATCCGCAGCGCCGCAGCCTCTCACCTGGACGCAGCCGCTTACCGTCGGCCACAACTGTAATAGTCTCCCGTCGGCCGCACAGTGACCGCATTGCGTCATCTGACTCCAGATGGTCATAGCAGATGTGCGCCTAGCTAGCA
>JBDTTL010000303.1:0-5963 GCA_039930665.1 Acidobacteriota bacterium | reverse complement strand
AAAATGATGGAGCCACGAAGAGCGAGCGCCGCAAGGCCGAAGCAGTTCGTGTCGGGCGCCTCCCCTTCGCGAATCTCACGCATCTTGAACTCGGGGCACGGGGACAAGCTGAAATTCATGCCGCCCGGCATTCCTGGGCTAAGCGAGCCTTGTTATCGGGTGGATGTGTCCTGGCCGGCGTCCTTCTCCCCGGTATGCTGGTGCCTCCCCTTTGGGTTTTTACACTCTTATGGTTCGGCAACGGCGGGGGCCAGGCGTTGATCGCGATCCCGTCTTCGACGCTGCTAGCGGAACATACCAGTACGACTGACCGGGGCCGGGCTTATGCGGCACATTTTGCGCTAACGCATGCATGCTGGCTCATTACGTACCCGGCCGCGGGTTGGGCCGGAGCTACGTGGGGGCCGGCTCTCGCTTTCTCCGCCTTCGGATTGGGATGTATCGCGACTACGACCATGGCGTACGCACTGGGCGGCGGGGATTCGAGTCCGCATAAACATGTTTCGAACAACGAGGGAAGCCGCTAGAGGCAAGCTAAGGAAAAATTAATTCTGGACAGGTTCCATCCTCAATTCCTTCTGTGCCGGCTTCGCATGCTTGGGAGAAATCCATTCGTAGAGAACCGGCAGCAAGAAGAGCGTGAGGAGGGTGGAACTAAAGAGCCCCCCGATAACCACGCTGGCGAGGGGGCGTTGTACCTCAGCCCCCGTTGAGGTTGAGAGGGCCATTGGGATAAATCCGAAGCTGGCGACGAAGGCCGTCATCAATACCGGCCGAAGTCTACGCCGCGCACCCGCGAGCACTGCTTCCCGAGTCGCGTGAAACTCCTCGCGCATATGATTGATAGAACTGACCAGAACGACGCCATTCAGCATCGCGACTCCGAATAGGGCGATGAAGCCAACCGAAGCCGAGAGGTTGAGATTCATCCCGCGCATCCAGAGTGCGGCGATTCCGCCTACCAAAGCGAAGGGAATGTTTCCCACTACCAGCAACGCCTGTGTCACTGATCTGAACGTCAAGTACAGAAGCACGAAGACCAGCGCTATTGCAACCGGGACAATAAACATCAGCCGGCGGGTAGCGCGCTCCTGGTTTTCGAACTGTCCACCATATTCAACAAAATAGCCAGGCGGCATGCTTACCTCTTTATCGATCTTCGAGCGAACTTCTGCGACGAAGCTGCCAAGGTCGCGGGAACGGACATTGGACATTACCACGATGCGCCGCTGCCCCTGCTCTCGATTGACGCGCTCCGGACCACGGGTTACAGCGACGCGCGCCACTTGTTCTAACCGAACCTGCTCGCCTCCGGGCGCGCGAAGAGGAATCCTGCGCATGGCATCAGGATCGGTCCGGTATCGCTCGGGAAGACGGAGCGCGACGGTATAGCGTTTTTGGCCGTCGATTACTTCCGAGATCAAATCTCCCGATCCTCCGCCGGAAACCGCCTCCTCCACATCCGTGATGTTCATGCCATAGCGAGCCAGCGCGGCTCGGTCTATGCGAACCGACAATTCAGCAACACCTGAAGTGATCTCCATTTGCTCATCGGCGGCTCCGCGAACGCTCGAGACTGCGCGCAGCACCTGCTGACCGATCGCGTCTAACTTGCCAAAATCATCGCCGAACACCTTGATCGCCAGATCGGCTTTGACTCCGGAAATAGTTTCGTCAATGCGCATCGCCATGGGCTGGGTGAAGCTATAAGCGACGCCGGGGATTTCGTCGAGTGCTTTGGCGACGGCCTCAATCAGCTCTTCCTTGGTGTGGAATCGTGCCCACGTTTCTATAGGCCGCAGAAGAAGGTAGGTATCGCCCTCATTGATTCCCATGGCCTCCGTCGCGAAATCCGGTCGTCCGATTTTGATGACAACATCTGCGATTTCCGAAAACTGGCGCAGCCGTTGCTCAATTCGTTTGCTGATCTCGACGGACTCTGTCAAGGAGACCCCAGGGAGCTTCCGCGTTTCCACGAGGATTGATCCCTCATCCAGCTTGGGCATAAATTCAGTGCCGATGAAGTACAGCGATCCCAGCGCTACACCTAAAACGATGACCGCGGCGCCGGTGGTCAGGAAGCGATGGTTCATCGCCCCAGTCAGAAGCCGCGCGTAAATGCGATTGAACATTTCCATCGTTCGCTCATGCCGGCCAGCCTGCGCGCGGGGAATGGGTTTACGAAAGGCAAACGATGTCAGCATCGGCACCATCGTAAGTGCGAGAAGGAGAGAACCTGCCAGCGCGGCGCAGACCGTTATGGCCATCGGCCGGAACATGCGTCCCTCCAGGCCCTGCAGAAACAGAATTGGCAAATACACGGCGATGATAATGACCACGGCGAAGGTCATAGGCCGCGCAACTTCCTTAGCGGCACGTCGTACCGATTCCAGAGGCGATTCCTTGTCGTGACCTTCTTCCAGGCGATGAACCGAGTTTTCCATCATCACGACCGCGCCGTCGACGATCATCCCGAAGTCAATGGCCCCTAGGCTCATGATGTTGGCGCTGATGCCAAACAATCGCATTCCAAGGAAGCTTATAAGCATGGAGAAGGGAATGATGGCAGCGGTGATAAGAGCTGCTCTGAGATTGCCGAGAAATATCAGCAGGATCACCGTCACCAGCACAAAGCCTTCGAACAGATTCTTTTCGACAGTGTGAATCGTGCCATCGATGACGAACGCCTGGTCGTAAAACGGCACGAGCTTCACTCCGGGCGGCAACCGGAGGCCGGCAATCTTTTCCTTCACACGCTCGATTAGGCCTTTGCCGTTTTCACCCTTGAGCATGATCACCATGCCGGATACCGTTTCCCCGTTCCGCAGGGTGGCCCCGGACGGCGGAGCGGAGCCAATGCGTACCTCGGCCACGTCACGCAACAACAGCGGCGTTCCATTCTTGGATGCTAGGACGATGTTGCCGAAATCCCCGGCGTTGACGGCCCGCCCGGTTCCGAGCAGTGTGTATTGTTCGGCGGCGTGCTCGATGTAGCCGCCCCCAAAGTTGGTGTTGTTCTCCTGGACGCGCACCGCGACGTCGTGCAAAGTGAGCCCATACTGCTCCAGTACGGCCGGATCCACGACAATCTGGAACTGCTTTGTCTGGCCCCCCCAGGCATTGATTTCACTCACTCCGGGCAAAGTGCGCAGCTGCGGCTTGATCACCCATTCATGTAGGTCCTTGAGTTCCATCGGACTCAGCGGGCCAGATAGGGTGTACTGATACAGTTCTCCGAAAGCAGTAGCAGGCAGTCCGAGAACGGGTTGAATGCCGCGCGGCAATTGCGAAGCAATCTGTTGCAGCCGTTCGGCTACAAATTGGCGGGCTAAGTACATTCCCACAGAGTCATCGAACACAATGGTCACCATCGATAAACCTAGCTTTGAGAGCGACCGCACCTCCAGCTTATCCGGTAACCCGAGCATCGCTCGCTCGATGGGGTAGGTCACGAGTTGCTCCACTTCTGTTGGCGGCAACGACGGCGCTTCGGTGACGATCACTACCTGGTTATTGGTAAGGTCCGGAAAAGCCTCCACAGGAATTGTGTATAAGGCATAGCCGCCCGCCGCGAGCAAAGCCAAAATTGCGATGAGTACCAGCCACCGATACGCCAGCGTGAGATCAATGATGCGATTGAGCATGTGCGGGCTACTCGCTTTCCAATGTCGACTTCAGAATTTGCGACTTGAGAATGAAAGTCCCGCGTATGGCTACTTCATCACCCGCCTTGATTCCATCGAGAACTGGGGTTTTTCGGTCAGAAGTCTCGCCAACCTGGACAGGCCGCATGGCGAATCGGTCGGGAGCGATCCGAACGAAAACCACATCCTGACCGTTCACTTGCTGAACGGCATCGGATGGCAGGAGCAGCACTGGCTTGCTTCCCCCGACCGGAATTTCAGCGTTCGCCAGCATTTCTGGCTTAAGGCGGGTATTCGGATTGTTCAGTTCGATGCGGACTTGCATCACGCGCGTGCTTGGATCGAATTCCTGCCCGAGATTGGTAACTTTACCAGGAAAGCGAGCGGTTTCCTGGCCAGGAAGCGTCACGAAAGCGGACTGACCAACGCGAAGCTTGCCGAGATCTTCCTGGCGCACGGAGGCGAACATCCACACCTTGGAAAGGTCACCAATGACAAAGGTAACCGCGGAAAGTTCCACAGTCTTACCGGGCGTCACATTCTTCTCGATGATGAAGCCATCTCCTGGAGCGCGTATAGGCACCTCATCTTCCGTTTCATCTGACCTATTGGCCGTGGGATCGGCCGGCACGCGTAGATCGTCTTCGAGTAAATCGCGAAGGCGATCAATTTCAATCTCGGCCTTCCTTATACCAGCCTGTGCATTCAGAACCTCCTGTTGGGTTTGCTCGACCTGCTGCACGGAACCTGCCTTCAAGTCCAGGAGCCTCTGAGCCCGGTCACGATTGCGCTGCGCTTGCGCCGTTGCGGTTTTCGCGCGTTCTAATTCGGAACGTGCAGCACGATATTGGGCCCGCGAATCACGCACTTCGTCCGCATGATAACGCGCGAGAACCTGCCCTCTTCGAACGTAGTCGCCCAGGCCCACATAGACAGCCACTACCGAACCGACGGTGCGGACTCCAACCCTGACCGTCCGATCCTCGGCGAGTGCGATGCGGCCCTTCACACTGAGTAAGTCGGGCTCCTGGGAGAGTTTGGCAGTTTGCGTTTCAATCATCGCGGTTTTTTGTTGGTCCGAAGAAAGAGCCACTTCGTCTTTATGTCCCTTGGTTTCCGCTGGACTGTGTGCGGTGGGGGTTTCGCTGGAAGCCTGCGGACTCTTGCACGCGGCGAAAAGCAGGAACGCAAGAATCACAGGCAAAAGGTATTTGGCTTTCTTCATTGGCTCACTCCTTCGGCGGCTTCCAGTTTGACGATGCTCTGCCTGTACTCCACCATCCCTCGCGCCCACGCTAATTCCGCATCCAGGCGCGCCCGTTCGGCATCGAGCAAGCGGAGCAGTTCCGTGCCGCCCTCGGCATACGCGGCTGAAGCGATCTGGGAAATGGTCGCGGCGTGTTCGCGAAGCGGTTGCAACACCGTGAGAGACTCAGTGCGCCTCAATTCGTAGTCCTGTAAGGCGCCATAATAATCCGCCTGTACTTCCCCTTGTGAAGCCGCAACCAATTGTTGCTGCCTTCGTACCTCTGCCTCCGCAGCGGCGCGGTTTCCCTGGTTCTTGTCGGCGGTCGGAAGAGTGACCCGCACTGACGCAATGGCCGTGTTCACGCCCGCGGCCGTATCCGGTAGCGCCGTCCTCTTATAGCCGTAAGTGACATTCAGATCGGGGCGAGCCGAAATGTCTTGCAGTTTTGCGTTTGCCCTTGCCTGTTCAAGCGCGGCTCGTGCGACCTTAATCTCAATCCGCTGGGCGAGCGCCTGTTCCAGGCCGATGGGAACGATGGCGGCGTCTAGGGTCAGCGGTTCTGTCAGCACGACTTCCCCAAAATCAGTCTGGCCCATCTCCCGCAGCAGTTCGACTCGGGCACGATTGGCGTCGATGACCGCTAAACCAGCGGAGATCTTCAGTCGTTCGCCTTCCAGTCGAACACGAAGGAAATCGACCTCGGGGATGGCGCCCACACTGAGCTGCGCAGAGTGGTAGTCAATGGTCTTCTGAAAATTGTCGACGGTGGTTTTTAGCACGTCTCGGATCTCCTGAGCGCCACGCGCGGCCCAGTAGGCGAGCTTCACTCTCTGAGTGACCTGCCAACGCGCCAGTTCGTATTCCGCTTGGGTCCGGTTAACACCCTCTCCGGCGAACGCGACTCGTTGCTTTCGTTTACCCAATATGTCCAGAGACTGGTTGATCAGCACCAGCGTATCCACATCTCTGCCGTAGCTCTGGCCTGGCCGGAGGTTTTCGTTTTGAAACTGGAATTCTGGGTTTGGCCGGAGCCCGGCCTGTTTCCTCAATCCCTCCGCGGCAGAAACACG
>JBDTTL010000302.1:0-5979 GCA_039930665.1 Acidobacteriota bacterium | reverse complement strand
GTTAGGAGGTAGCACGATTTGAAACTGCCCACCCAAATGCGGAGGGGGATTGGTCCGACTGGTTTGCAACTTGACCATAGCCACCCCCGTATGGCACAATTCGATTATCGTAATCGAATGACAGTATCGAAGATCGATCCCGTAAAACTTTCCGAAGACCAGGATCTCTATTCCGGTCTTGTCCGGTTGCATGTATTGCACCACGCGGTTGAGGAACCGATATTCGGTTTAGGAATGATCGAGGAGCTAGGGAGGCACGGCTATCGCATCAGTCCTGGAACTCTATATCCATTGCTCCAGCGGTTAGAGAAAAAAGGATACCTGCGCTCCTCCGAGCAGCGCAACGGAAAATCGCGACGGAAGGTCTACCGCGCCACTCCGCTTGGCCGCAAAGCCTTAGCCGCCGCTAAAAACAAGGTTCGCGAACTCTTTCACGAGCTCATGGAAGGCGACTAACGCTGGTGCCGGGCATCGTGGGAATTTGCGCAGTATTGATCTTTGCCGGGTGCGGGCTTCTGCACGCCCAGCAACCCGCTTCCCCGGCTCCGCTGACTCTTGCGCAGGCGGTTGAAGCAGCGTCGAAAACCTATCCCTCCATTCGGGTTTCACAAGAACAAATGAACGCAGCAGCGGCCGGAATTCGCCTTGCGCGAACCGCCTACCTGCCTCGCGTGGACGCGTTAGCCCAAGTGGATCGCGCCACGCGAAATAATATCTTCGGATCGCTGCTTCCGCAGAACGTGATCCCGTCCATTTCCGGACCGGTCCTGGGGACGAACAACACGGGTACAGCCTGGGGCAGTGCCTTGGGCGCGCTGGCTAGCTGGGAGCCATTCGATTTCGGCCTACGCCAGGCCACTGTCGCGACTGCGGAAGCGAGCCGCACTCAAGCTGAAGCCACGCTGAAGCGGAGTGCATTCGATGTCGCAGCAGCCACAGTTGACTCTTATCTGACCCTAGCCGCGGCGCAGGAGATCGTCCGTGCCTCCCAGGCCGGAGTCGAACGGTCGGAAACCTTTCTTCGTGTTACCGATGCCTTGACCAACGCGCAGCTACGCCCAGGTGCGGATTCCTCTCGCGCGCGAGCAGAGCTAGCCACGTCGCGAACGCAGTTGATTCAATCCCGGCAAGCGGTGGAAGTGGCGCGGGCAACGCTAGCGCAATTCGTCGGATCGCAACCGGATCAAATCGTCATCTCGGCTCCCGTGCTGCTCCAATTGCCCCAGACGCCGTCTCCTGTAGCCACTGACTTCACCGCAAACCCCGCCGTGGTGGAGCAGAACGCAACGGTAGAGCAGGCACGGGCGCAACTCAGGGCGCTCGAAAGATCGTACTTCCCTAGGTTCTCGCTCCAGGCCGCCGCCTATGCCCGTGGCACCGGCGCCGAAGTCAACGGCTCCTTGCTGGGCGGAGTCAACGGCCTCGCTCCCACCGTGCAGAACTTCGCTGCCGGCTTCACCGTGACTTTTCCCATCATGGATCTTGCGTCCACTCGCGCGAAGGAAGCCGCGCAATCGGCAAGCATTCGTGCGCAAGCGGCGCGAACCGAACAGATCGTGACGGAGCTGAGAGCCCGCTGGAATGTCGCACTCGCGCAATTGCGGGGAGCCAGAGCAGTGGCGGAAAACACGCCGGTCCAGGTTTCGGCGGCGCGTGACGCCACGCAACAAGCGACTGCACGTTATCAATCCGGACTCGGGACCATCGATCAAGTGGCCGAAGCCCAGCGCTTACTCACTCAAGCGGAGATTGACGACGCGCTCGCGCACCTCACTGTGTGGCGGGCGCTATCGGGACTGGCGACCACGGCCGGAGATTTGCAGCCGTTCATCTCGGAGGCGAGCAAATAGTCATGCGCCTGGTCTTGGCTGCTCTTAGCCGGCCAATCACGATTGTTGTCGCTCTGGTGGCGATCGCCTTGTGTGCGGTTCTCGCACTTCGCCGAATGCCGGTCGATATTTTTCCGCAAGTCGGCGATCCGGCGATCTATGTCGCCCAGCCCTATGGCGGCATGGACCCGGCACAGATGGAAGGTTACATCACGTACTACTACGAGTATCACTTCCTCTACATCACTGGGATCGATCGGGTCGAAAGCAAGAGCATTCAGGGCGCCGCGTTGATGAAGCTGCTGTTCCATGAAGGCACCGACATGAATCAGGCCATGGCGGAGACGGTCGGATACGTCAACCGCGCTCGTGCCTTCATGCCGCCAGGAACCGTTCCCCCCTTTATCACTCGTTTCGATGCCGGAAGCGTTGCGGTGGGCCAACTGATCTTCGACAGCTCGACCCACAGCCAGGGAGAGTTGCAGGACTATGCACTCAACCGCGTTCGACCGTTGTTTGCTACTCTTCCCGGCGTTTCCGCGCCGCCCCCGTTCGGAGGCAACCAGCGGACCATCGTGATCATGCTCGACCCGGATAAGCTGCGGCAATATCAAATCTCTCCAGACGAAGCGATCTCGGCCGTAAGCAAGTCCAGTTTGGTGATGCCTTCCGGCAACATGTGGACCGGCAAGATCAACCGGATTGCGCGCACCAACGCCGCTCTTGGCGGTAATTTATCAGAGCTGCTCAAGACCCCGATCCGGCCGAAGTCCGGGTCCACGGTCTACTTGAGAGACATCGGAACCATCGAGAATGGCACTGACCTGGTTACCGCCTATGCGCACGTGAATGGCAAGCGTACCGTATACATTCCGGTCACGAAGCGAGCCGATGCCTCTACGCTGGCGGTCATCGACGCCGTCAAAGCGGCCATGCCCAGTTTCAAGAAGGCAGTGCCGGAGGACGTGGACGTGCGGCTTGAGTTTGACCAATCGCCCTACGTGACCAACTCCATTCGGAATCTTGCCAGCGAAGGGCTGCTGGGGGCAGTGCTCACCGGTCTGATGGTGCTGCTCTTCTTGCGTGACTGGCGCAGCGCTCTGATTGTCGTCCTGAACATTCCGTTTGCGCTGCTCAGCGCCGTCATCTTTTTGTGGGCCGCGAAGCAAAGCATTAACATCATGACGCTCGGCGGTTTGGCGCTCGCGGTCGGCGTGCTGGTCGACGAAGCGACGGTTTCCATCGAAAACATCCATACCCAAATGCGGCCAGAGATCTCACGCGCCCGCGCCGTCCTCGAAGCATCGCAGCAGACCGCGCTTCCGCGACTTCTCTCGATGCTGTGCATTCTTGCCGTGTTCGTTCCCTCCTTCTTCATGGTCGGCGTCAGCCGCCAGCTTTTCGTTCCACTTTCGCTTGCGGTAGGATTCGCGATGATCGCATCCTATCTGCTCTCCAGCAGTCTGGTGCCGGTGTTTTCGACTTGGCTGCTGCGGGAAAAAGACTCGACCAGAGCGGGTCCAGGATTATTCGAACGGTTCCGCGGAATCTATGAGCGTTATCTCGGTGCGGTCCTGCGCTTTCGCTGGCCATTGGTGGCGATTTACCTGGTCACGGCGGCGGCCTTCATCTACGTTCTGTTACCCAAGCTGGGAACGGAAATTTTCCCCGATGCGAATGCCGCGCTGCTTCGCATCCGTCTGCGCGCGCCTACAGGAACACGCGTGGAAGAAACCGAGCGCATCGTTTTGCGTGCGCTGGACGCGATCCGCCAGGAAGCCGGCGACGCCAATATCGCAATTACCAGCGACTTCGTGGGCGTCGTCCCGTCCAGTTATCCAGTGGACCTGATTCATTTATTCACCAGCGGGCCACAGGAAGCGATCATCCAGGTTGCCCTGACGCCGCAGGCCGCACGCGGAGAAGACCTGCGGGAGCGTCTGCGCCACAGCCTGGAAAAGGAATTGCCCGGCACGGAAATCTCGTTCGAAGCCGGAGACATCGTTAGCCAGGTTATGGGATTCGGATCGCCTACACCCGTTGAAGTTGCCGTGCTTGGCGGCAACTTGCAGGCCGACTATGCATACGCTCAGAAGATTCACGCCCAGATGGCGGGACTGTCTTTTTTAAGGGATCTGCAGTTCGCCCAGGCCGTTAACTATCCAACCTTGGATATCAACATCGACCGGGAACGCGCAGGTCAATTTGGATTAACCATGGCGGATGTGGTTCGCTCCGTGGTTCCGGCGACTTCGTCATCTCGCTTTACGCAGCCGAATTACTGGAGGGACCCCAACTCGGGCAATGCCTTCCAGATCCAGGTTGAGTTGCCTCAAAACCGCATGCAGAGCGTGGATGAACTAGGCAGCGTCCCGGTGATGCAAATTGGCCGGAGCGGAACACGCCTCGACGACCTGGCGACACTGAAACTCGGCACCATGCCCGGAATGATCGAGAGAAATAATGGCCAGCGCGTGGTGAGCCTGACGGCGAACCTCCACGGGATAACGCTCGGAGAGGCTACGCCGCTCGTACAGGAAGCGGTCGGCAAGGCGGGAGAGCCGCCGAGAGGCGTCAGCATCGCTTACCGGGGACAAATTCCCGCGCTCGAACAGACAATTTCTGGATTACGAATCGGGTTGCTGCTCGCCGTGCTGGTCATCTTCCTGCTGCTGGCGGCCAATTTTCAATCGCTCCGGCTCGCACTCGCGATTATTCTGACCGTTCCGGCTACGCTGTGCGGTGTGTTGCTGGTATTACGGCTCACTGGCACCACCCTAAATATTCAATCCTTTATGGGAGCCATCATGGCGATTGGAATTGCCGTTGCCAACTCCATTCTATTAGTAACCTTCGCCGAGCGTTACCGGCACGAAGGGAAGCCTTTACTGGCAGCAACCCGAGAGGGTGCAGGGAGCCGCCTGCGCGCCATTCTGATGACTGCCGCTGCGATGACATTCGGGATGATCCCCATGGCCATCGGTTCCGGTGAGGGCGGCGGGCAATCGGCGCCGCTAGGCCGGGCGGTGATCGGAGGGCTGATCGTTTCGACCTTCGCGACGCTTACGATTCTCCCTTCCATTTACGCCATCTTCCAATCCCGAGCCTCTACTGCTTCCGCATCTTTGAATCCGAACGACCCAACCAGCAGATATTATGAGCCGATCTAAATTCTCAAGCTTCCTCATTTCGCTCTTCGCCGCCGCGACTTTAGCTTCGGCGCAGAAGATCGAGTTCGCTACCGTCACTTCCAAAGCGGTTTCTCGCTCGGTTGATCTGCCGGGTGAGTTCGAGCCATTCTTGAGCGTTTCCCTGCACGCGAGAGTCGCAGGCTACGTGGAACGAGTCGCCGTAGATCGCGGATCGAACGTGAAGCAAGGCGATGTTCTGGCGGAACTGAGCGCGCCCGAAATGGCGTCCCGCATCGCCGAGGCGGAATCCAAGATACAGGCGATCGCATCCGATCGTCTGCAAGCCGAAGCGCAGCTCGCGTCAACCCAGAGCACCTACGAACGGCTGAAAAAGGCCGCGGAGACGCCTGGCGCAATCGCCGGGAACGAGCTGGTTCAGATTCAGCAGCAAGTTGCAGCGGGGCAGGCTCTCATTCAATCTCACCGCCAGGCAGGCCAAGCTGCCGAAGCCAATCTGCGGGCACTCAAGGAGACACAATCCTATCTGAGAATCACTGCGCCGTTCGACGGCGTCATCACCGATCGCCTGGTTCATCCGGGCGCCTTGGTCGGGCCGGGGGCGGATTCACCGCTCTTAGTTCTCCAGCAAATCTCAAAGCTAAGGCTGGTGGTGGCCGTTTCGGAAGAGGATTCCGGCAGCATTGCGCATGGGGCGAGGGTCACATTTCGCGTGCCGGCATTTCCAGAGCGAACCTACGCAGGAATCGTTGCCAGAAGTTCCCACTCGCTGGATACCAAGACCCGTACCATGGCGGCCGAATTGGATGTGAACAATACTGACGGGTCTCTTTCGCCCGGCATGTATCCGACGGTAAAGTGGCCCATACGGCAATCCCGTCCCGCGCTCCTGGTTCCGGCCTCAGCCGTTGTAACTACAGCCGAGCGGACGTTTGTGATCCGCAACCGGAATGAGCACGCGGAATGGGTAGTTGTGGTACGAGAGATCGACGCCGCCAAGC
>JBDTTL010000301.1:0-5991 GCA_039930665.1 Acidobacteriota bacterium | reverse complement strand
CGACCTTTGGGTTATGAGCCCAACGAGCTACCAGACTGCTCCACCCCGCAACGTCATGGTAGCGCAGTGGGTTCCGCCCGTCAAATTTTTGGGTTAAATAAGCAGCTTTTCGCTGCTATTAACAACTTCGCCGAGACGCTGTCCCGCTGTCAACAGCTAGAAAATTCGGCCCCTGTGACCTGCCCAATCGCGATTGGCGCGGGGAGCACGCCTGCCGCCTTTGTTACCATGGTCAGTTGCCGATGCAAGCTCTGCTGGAGTCGTTGCAGCCCGGACACCCGGATGAGGCGCTCGCGCGAGCGATTAATCCCGAGCGCCTGCCCGCGCACATTGCCATCATCATGGACGGCAACGGACGTTGGGCCCGCCGCCGCGGCCAGCTCCGTGTGGCGGGACACAAAGCCGGGATGCGGCCGGTGCGAACGGTGATCGAAACCTGTGCGCAGATGGGCATCCAGGCGCTGACGCTCTACGCGTTCTCGATCGAGAATTGGAAACGCCCACGCACCGAAATCGAAATGTTGTGGCGGCTGCTGCGCACCTACCTGCGACTGGAATTGCCCGAGATGATGCGCCAGCAAATCCGCATGAACGCCATCGGGCGGCTGGATGCGCTTCCTCCGCAGGTGCACCAAGAGCTACTCGAGGTGCTGGCGGAGACGGCCGCGAATCGCGGGCTGCACGTGAACCTGGCGATTAACTACGGCGGACGCGCCGAATTGGTGGACGCGGTGAAAGCCCTGGTGGAGGCGGCGAGCCGCGGCGAAGCCACCGCCGATTCGATCGACGAAGCTGCCATCTCCGCCCACCTTTATACCGCCGGCATCCCCGATCCCGATCTTCTCATTCGCACTTCCGGCGAAATGCGGATCAGCAATTTTCTGCTATGGCAGATCGCCTACGCGGAGTTGTATGTCACCGAGACTCTGTGGCCCGACTTCACGCGCGCCGATCTTCTCCGCGCGATTCTCGACTATCAGAAGCGCGACCGCAGGTTCGGCGGCCTCGGCGGACCCGCCCACCTGGGCACTGAGCCGCGTTACCGGGAAGTTCCGGGCACCATCGTCAGATGAAGCGCGTCATGACCGCGCTGATCCTGATCCCCTTCATCGCGTGGGTGACGCTAGCTTCGCCGCAGTGGGTCTTCTTTATCGTGCTCGGCGCTACCGGGCTGCTGGCTTATGCCGAATTCGATGATATTGCCGCGGCCAGCGGTATTGCACGCGCGGGCTGGCCGGGAATGGCGGTCGGGCTGGTGCTGCTGCTGGCGCCGAATCCGGCAGTGGTGTTGGTTTTGATCGCCATGCTGGGAATGGCGCTGGCACTGCGCGTGAACAATTTCGCGGCGGCTCTGCCGGCGGCGGCGGCGTTTTCGCTGGGCGTAGTGTACATTTTCGGTGCGTGGCGCTGCGCGGCCGATTTGCGCGTCATCAATCCACACTGGTTGCTGTTCGCAATGCTTCTGAGTTGGTCGGGAGATACGGCCGCGCTCTACGTTGGCAAGCCCTTCGGCAAACATAAGATGGCGCCGCGCGTGAGTCCCGGGAAGTCGTGGGAGGGTGCCGCCGGGTCGGTGGCGGGGGCCATGCTGGTCGCCGGAGTCTATGCATACTACCTGATCCCGCAAGCTTCCATGGCCGAGGCGCTGGGGCTGGCGGCGGCGGGCAACATCGCGGGGCAGCTTGGCGATCTATGTGAATCGGCGCTCAAGCGCGGCGCGGGAATGAAGGACAGCGGCACGCGGTTGCCGGGCCATGGCGGCTGGCTCGATCGCCTCGATTCCAGTCTATTCAGCGTCCCTGCGGTTTACGCTCTGCTGAAATTCATTTGAGGCGCACGGGCTCTTGCAGGCTGAGAACGGGAGATGACAGAGCTATGCAGTACGCCGTAGTGCTCGAACAAGAACCGGACGGCGGTTATGTGGCACTCGTTCCTGTGTTGCCGGGATGCGGGTCTCAAGGCGACACTCGCGAAGAGGCGCTCCACAATATCCGTAAGGCTGCAGAACTCTATGCGGAGGATTGCATTGCGTCCGGAGATCCCGTTCCCGCGGAAGCGGGGCATGAATTCATCGAGCTGACCCTGGGCAACTAGGGTGGCGAAGCTGCGGACCGGGATTTCAGGCAGCCAGTTGCGCCGCGATTTGGAACGGTCCGGCTTTGTGGTGACTCGCCAGCGCGGCAGTCAACATGGTCATGCACCACTCGATTCTTTCGGTTCGTGTGGTGGTGCCCAATCATCGTGCGGTTAAGCCCGGCACGCTCCGTCATATTTTAGCCGAAGCTGGAATTACTGTTGACGAATTGCTCCGTTTGCTCTTGTGGCTTTAGGCCGTGCTGAAATTCATTTGAAGCGCAGAGCGGCTCAAGCGCGGTTCAAGCTTCGATGTGCGGCTGATACCCGGCGCGTACAATCGCTTCCAGCGCCGCGGCCCGCTGCTCGGCGTCGCCATCCACCACCGCCGAGCCAAGAATGACCTCGCGCACCCGAAGCCCCTTAACTTGTTCGAGGGCTATGCGGACGCGCCTCTCACAGGCCGCCGAATGCATCCCCTCGATGGCGATGATCATAGTTTGATGATAGCCGCTACTTGAACAACGACAGGTCGATGGCTTCGCCCATTGCCTTATAGCCGGCGTCGCCCGGATGCAGGTGATCCCCGCCGTCATTGGCGGGCAGCATGCGGTCGGGATGCTGCGGGTCGCGAACGGCTTTCTCGAAATCAATGACGCCGTCGAACGCCTTGCCGGTGCGGATCCATTCGTTGATGGCTTTTCGCTTGGTTTCCTTCTCCGGCGAAAAGTATCCAGCAAACGTGGTGCCTTCAAACGGTGTCAGTGTCGCGCCGAAAATCTTGAGTCCGCGTTCGTGCGCACGCTCTACCATTTGCTTCAAGCCCGCTATAAGGTCGTCGGCGCTTTCCGTTTCCGAGAGGGGTGCCGAGGAGCCAGGGTGCCCCAAGTCGTTGATACCTTCGAGGACGATCACGTACTTCACGCCCGGCTGCGCCAGAACATCGCGATCGAAGCGTGCCAGTGCGTTCACGCCAAACCGCACGTTCTGCGCATCGTGCAGAATCCGGTTGCCCCCGATGCCGGCATCCAGCACTCCAATCGCCTTGCCACCGCGCCGGGCGCGCAAGCGTTCTCCCAGAATATCGGGCCAGCGGCGATTGGCATCGACAGTCGACCGCGCGCCGTCGGTGATGGAATCGCCGAAAGCCACCAGGGTTGACGCGGCTTCGGGAGCGAGCGCATCCACACCCGTGAGAAACACCCAAGAGGTGATGGTCGCGGGTTCGGACAACTCGGCCGCAGCGGTTAGGTCGCCTGGCCCGATGTACGAGGTTTGTTGGGCCCCGTAGTGAATCCCCGCGCCGGCGGCCGCGCGCGGCAAGAAGATGCTGATGGCAAGATCGCCCCCCGCCGGGACAGCCAGCTTCACCGGATCGCTCAGCACAAAACCATCGGCCGGAATGGAGACGGCAGGCCGGCCGCTAAACGTGAGGGCATGGTCGGAGCCCGCGGCGATGCTCGAACCCTTATCGCGCAGGGCCACGTGGGCGGCACCGATCTCGAGGGTCTGCTTGCCGTAGGCGTTCGACAGCCGCACACGTATTGTGTCGCTGGCAATGCTGGTGTGGACAATCTCACGCAGGGTCTGGTTATCGAACAAGAGCTGCGCGGCGCGCATCTGCGCTTCATCCGGGAGCTGGGGCGCGGGGCTGGCTCCCCAGGCAACCACCCAGTGAGCGGAGTCCGCCGCGAAAGCGGTACCGGCGAAGCATACCGCGAGAAACAGGATTGCTGGAAGTGTGGAGATTTTCATAACGCCAACCGCTTATCGTATCGCAGATGGTTACCGATGGCTTGCAACGCCGACACAACGCCGGCGACCGTAATCCGTCCTTAAGAGTCATTGGCAAGGCGCGGAACATATATGGGAGCGCGTTGGGCACGTTGGAAGAGTTCACCCTATGGGTGGCGGCCCGCAAACGGCGCATGGCGGACTTGTGCCCGTGGTTCTTGCGTCACCCTGAGCCCCTGGTGCGCGAGTGGATGCTTACGGACGGATTACGGCCGGCGACTGGTTCTATTTGCAGTCGCGACCCATGAACAACTAGAATCGGAAGCGTTATGCGTTCTGTAGGCTTACTCCTCTTGTGCGCCGGCTTCTCATTCGCCCAGTCGTTGCAGGGCGTAATTGACGTTCACGCCCATGTGGATCCCGAGACGATTCCGCGGTCGATAGACGCGATCACGCTGGCGCGGTTGGCCCAGGTAGAAGGCATGCGAGCGGTGGTTTTCAAGAACCATTTCTTCGCCACCACAGGGATCGCCTTCCTGGTGCATCGAATTGTGCCAGGCGTCGAAGAATTTGGCGGAATTGCACTCAATCGCGCGGTGGGAGGCGTGAATCCCGCAGCAGTGCAGCAGATGGTCGATCTGCCTGGACGATTCGGGCGCATCGTGTGGATGCCAACGATGGACTCGGAGTACACGGCACGGCGGTCGAATCCGATCCGCCCGTTTGTTCCGATTTCTAAGGACGGTGAGCTGCTTCCAGAGGTCAAGCACGTGATCGCCATCATTGCCCACGAAGATATTGCGCTCGCCACGGGCCATAGCTCGCCTCAAGAAAGCTTGCTGTTGATCCGCGAAGCCAAGCGCGCGGGCGTCAACCGGATCATCGTGACGCATCCGGAGCAAGGCCTGAACATGACCCTCGTTCAGCAGAAGGAAGCTGCCGCCATGGGAGCGTTTCTCGAATACTGCTACGTGGGGACGCTGCCGTTCGCCGGCGCCAGCCAGAAGACGATGGCGTATTATGCGCAACGCATGAAGGCCGTGGGACCCGCGCATGCCATCATGTCCACCGACCTTGGCAACGCCCTCAACCCCGTGCATACCGCCGGCATGCGGAGTTACATTCAGGGGCTCCTCAAAGAAGGCCTGACGCAGGACGAAATCGATCAGATGGCGCGCAGGAATCCAGCCTATTTGCTGGGTTTGAAGTAGACCGTTGCTTTAGCGTGGCTCCCGCTACCGCTGGGATCGACTTCCCCGCACCGGCTTCCCCGCACCGCTTGCCACCGTCTGCCGCCGTCAGTAGGATAGTGCTCTGGGATCAGGAGAATGCCAATGAAAAATCGGATAGGAAGACGAGAGTGGCTTGGCGCCGGCATAGGCCTGTGCGCCAGCCTCGGTGCGAGTTCGGCACTCGCACAGTCAGCGGAGACCGCGCCGCGCGAGTCGGGGACCGACGCGCTCGGCCGTAGCCTGGGAGCCGTCGCGCCCGTGAAGCAAATCCCCAAGCGGATGGCGAAGACCACCGAAATGTTTCTGACGCCGCCCGGATGGCCCAACGCCATCGACATCGACCACGATCAGAAGCGAGGCTTCTGGGTGCAGGAACAGCGCCATGACAATAAGCCCGAGGCTGCCTGGCTCATCGACTGGAACGGCAAGCTGCTCCACACGGTGATGACCAACTGTAAGGACACCAGCGGTATGTGCTTCGGCGGCGGTTACGTCTGGAGCGGAGCCAATGGCGCTTCCGAGATAGAACACCCGACGCCGCCGATTAATGGAATTTTCCAGACCGACATGAACGGCAAGCAGATCAGCCATCGTCAGATTCCCTTCGGCCCGAAAGACGATGGGGGCGCCACGCATGGCATGGCGTGGCAGGCTGACGCGGGCAAAATCTGGATAGATTCGAATCGCCTGGAAGCGATGATCCGCATCGATCCCAAGACTTGGGAAGTGGATTACATCATCCCCACGACGCGCGTGCCGGGCCTCGCCGAACGACTGCACGGCATCACTTATGACAACGGCTTCATCTGGCAGGTGACCGGACATCAGAAGCAAGGCACCACCGGCTACGAGGGCTACACTCCGGGCCTGGTTAAATACGACGCCAAGACCGGTCACGTCGTCCAAGTGGTGGAATTCGTGCCGGGCTCCTGCGACATCCACGATGTCACGG
>JBDTTL010000300.1:0-6054 GCA_039930665.1 Acidobacteriota bacterium | reverse complement strand
CAGCTTAGAGCACGCGCACGCGAGAGCGTTGCACAGCACTGCGGCGTTGACGAGGCCGCATTCGGTAAGTTGTCAGCCTTGCTGCAATACGTGGACGGTGACTATCGCGAGGCGGGGACGTACGCGCAGTTGCGTAAACACCTCGGCAGGGCTCTTCGCCCGTTGCATTATTTGGCAATTCCTCCTAGCATGTTCGCTACAGTTGCGGATGGGTTGGCGCAAGCCGGCTGCGCCGCAGAGGCGCGCGTTGTCGTGGAAAAGCCGTTCGGGCGCGATCCGAAGTCGGCCCGCGAGCTAAACAATACTCTTCATCGATTCTTCCCCGAGTCCGCTATCTTTCGCATTGACCATTTTCTTGGCAAGGAACCAGTCCAGAACATTCTGTACACACGTTTCGCCAATCTGTTTCTCGAACCGATCTGGAACCGTACTCACATCCAATCCGTACAGATCACCATGGCGGAGAACTTCGGCGTCCAAGGCCGTGGGCGCTTTTATGAGGAAGTCGGCGCGATTCGCGATGTGATTCAGAATCATCTGCTGCAAGTGCTGGCCTGTCTGGCCATGGACCCGCCGGCCGGGGAAGACAACTACGCGATTCGAGATGAAAAGGCGCGCCTCCTAAAAGCTGTTCGACCGCTCGCGACTGCAGATGTCGTGCGCGGACAGTATCGCGGGTACCGGCAGGAAGAAGGTGTGGCACCGACGTCTCAAGTGGAGACTTATGCAGCCGTCAAACTCTTCATCGATACCTGGCGATGGGCTGACGTACCGTTCTATATCCGCGCCGGCAAGTGCCTTCCGGTAACAGTCAACGAAGTGATCGTGACCTTCAAGCGCCCTCCACTGGAGACATTCGGCGAGTGCGCTTCGGGCCTCGCAAACCACCTCCGGTTGCGCTTGAGCCCGGAAGTCATAATCGCTCTCGGGGTGCGTGCAAAGCTCCCTGGTGAACGAATGCTGGGAGAAGACGTGGAACTGATCGCTACACATCAAAGCGGGGACGAAATGACGCCTTACGAACGCCTGTTGGGAGACGCGTTGCGCGGCGACCCGTCACTCTTCGCAAGAGAGGATGCGATTGAGGCGCAATGGAAGATCGTCGGTCCCGCGTTGGGGGACGTGACCCCGATCTATGAATATGCGCCGAATACCTGGGGACCAGTAGAAGCAGCGTCCTTGATGGATCCCGTGGGCGGCTGGATCGACCCGAAAGGTGCCCTGCGCGGTGATCAGTGACACCAACGAGCCGAAGAATCGCAGTTTGGAAGACTCGCTGGGAGCAGTATCTCGTGCGAGAACGTAGACTATAAGACGGAATCGAGGCCTTCCATGGGCTTCACGGAGGTGATACATGCGCTCTCAGATCAAGCTCGGCCGCATTTTTGGCATCGAGATCGGGCTCCACTATAGCTGGTTTTTCATCGCGCTTCTGATCGTATTTTCGCTATTCCAGCAATTCCACGCGGAAAACCAGGACTGGGGTAACGCCATCATCTTGACGCTCTCGATCGCCACGGCCCTCTTGTTCTTCGTTTCCCTGCTACTTCATGAGTTGTCGCATTCGCTGTTTGCGAAATCACGGGGAATCCCCGTTCGAGAGATCACCCTGTTCGCACTCGGCGGAGTGTCGCAGATTGAAAAAAGCCCTTCCAGTGCCAAAACTGAGTTCTGGATGGCGTTCGTCGGTCCGTTGAGTAGCGCCTGCATAGGACTCATCTGCCTTGGGTTGCGCCTTATAGCAGGTCCAGTTTCCGGGCCGGCATACGTCATGCTCTCCTGGCTTGGCTATATAAACCTGGCTCTAGCTGTTTTCAATATGGTTCCCGGTTATCCTCTCGACGGGGGCCGTGTCCTTCGCGCCTTGATCTGGTGGAAGACTGGTGACGCGGCTCGTTCCACACGCATGGCAGCGAGAGTTGGCCAGGCGGTCGGAGGGGCATTTATTGCGCTCGGAATTGTGCGGTTCTTCGGAGGCGCCGGCTTCGGAGGCTTGTGGATCGCTTTCATCGGCTGGTTCCTTCTGCAGGCAGCAAGCGAGAGCTATCTCCAGGTCAGCCTTGCGCAGGCGTTCGAGGGGGTAACCGTCGCACATGTTATGACGCCCGACTGTCAGACAGTGGATGGCCACTTAAATCTTCAGCTCTTTGTCGACGAGACGCTTCTGCGCACGGGAAATCGCTGCTTCGTTATTCTAGACAACAGCGGACTTGCCGGCCTGGTGACGCCGCAGGAGATCAAGCAGATCGATCGCGCCCGCTGGCCTTACACGACACTGTTTGACATCATGCGACCTTTGGCGGAAATACGCACTGTCACGCCGGACACGCCCCTGAAAACAGCCCTAGAAATCATGGCTAGCCAGGACTTGAACCAGCTTCCGGTCGTTTCAGATCATCACGTGGATGGCGTCGTATCGCGGGCCCAGGTCCTCAACTATCTGCACACACGGGCCGAGCTGAAAGTCTAAACCGATCAGAGACTCACAAAGAAATCATGCCCCTTCCCCGCTCTTTAAACCATGCGAGCGAAATGGATTCATTCTCCCCTGCTGTGTAGTTCCAAGCGGTCTCGCCATTGTCTCGGCGGTTAGGCGCACTTCGCATTCCAGACTGGAATGGAATGCAGCCCGCCTCAATGTTGCTGGATTTCAGACCCGCCCGCGGATTCAAACGGAGGCGGCGGACACACGGGCCGACCGTAGTAGTCGTACAGCCGACCCGCATCGTCCTCATTCACGGGTGCCGATGGATCGAATTGTAGGCTCTTCTTAATCTCCTGGAGTGACAGGTTGACCCAGGCCGCCTTGCTCGCCCACGACAACGATCGGAAGGATTCGGGTGACAACAGGATTGATCGAAGAGGAGGCGCGTTCAACGATATAACGGCGTGATGCACTACCCATAGAGTGTCCTCGATAATGAAATCCTTGACGCTTCCAACCTCTCCGTCCGCGCTGTGAATGCGGTATCCGAGCACCTCCCGCATGCTTCTCAAATGAGTTCCAGGGAGCTTCAGGCCGGATTCTTGCTGCAGTGCGATGGGCATGTCGGATTCGAGCGGCGGACTGGTTCGAATCTGTTCGCAAGTGAGGAGTACCGGAAGCCGCCTTTTCTCCCAGTCTACCTGGCCGAGAGCAAAGGGGAGGATTAATACCTTCCTCTTTCCAAGTGGGCTTTCGGTCTGAACAACAAGGTAGTGGACGGTCCAACTTTCATCGTCGAAGAGAAAATCCTCAACTCGCCCCACCTCCCCGTCGTTCGCGGCGATGTGATAGTCAAGCATGATGTAAAGACTTCGTAGCATATAACGTCCTCTGGTGCGGCCGGCCGTAGCCTCGGAGGAAGAGCTAACAGCCGGCCGTTGATCCCAGCGGCAACACACTACACCGCCAGGAACATCGTTCAGCAATTCCAGTCCCTGAGTAAAGGGCCGAAAGCGGCCGTCTCGGAGACACCCACCCCGCCGGGTCGATTACGTGCTCCATCTGATCATTTTGAAGACTCGACATACTCGTGCCGCCATTTTGCACGATCATACAGTTTGCCCGGAGGGCAGCGTACTTCCATAGAGCGGCGCTAACTCTTAGACAGACTAGCGAGGAGCTTCTGCGCTCTGCGGCGCGCCGACGTGTCCTTCATCCTAGCGAGTGTCTCCGAGGCCAACTCTAGATTCAACTCACATTCGATAGGCATCGCCCCCAGCATGCAGGTGCGAGCGCCACGGAGATGCTCCTGAGCAAATTCAGCTTCATCCGCTGGAGAGCAATCACCGATCACAGCAAGAAGGTCATCAAGCTTGTGAAGGTCCTGGAGATTTGCCGACCACATCCTATCCTCTCTACTCAATTGATGTTTGACTACTGGCATCGGTTGCATTCCGATCCCAATCGATTTCACGGCACGGGTTCAATTCATTTGTAACCGTAGCATTGAAATCGAATCTGATCGTTTGCTTTTGTGACCAACGGCGTCTGTGTACAAGACCACGAATTCGCCCATCATAACCATGTCCTCGGCAAGCGCGATTTGCCTCATGTCCCGGTCTTCCCACTTTGAAGGTATAGGAAGCAAGATCAAGAGTAAGTCAAAAACAGATGCGGCGTAGTAAAGAAAACGTCAACGCATTCGATGATCCAAAAGGAGTGAATCGTGATCGTCGGCGTGGCCTATTTCTTGACGCCCTCTTGACAACGCTTCCCTTAGACTGGTGGCAGCAAAACACACTTGGAAGGTGAACAGATGGACATGCTCGTGATCTTCGCGCTAGGAGCAGTGCTGTGCGCTTTCCCTGTCCTCGCGGAACGGGACGTAGCGAGTGCGACCGAAGGAACGGTGAAAAAGATCGACGCTATCACTAAGACCATCGTGGAGAAAACGGCCAACGGTACTGAACACACCGTCCACTTCTTGGATCGTACCGCCGTCCACGGTGCCGAATTGTCAGCGAGGCCTCGAAGCAATCCGGATAGCTGGAGCTTCCCGAAGCGCACCTTGGGGGTGGATCATACAGAGTCGAGTTCTTCTGTCTGTGATCTACTGAAGCTGGGCGAAGAATCCTTGATCCAAGAGTATGAGAGAATCCATGTGGCAAGAGATCTGATCTGCAGTTAGCCTCGGAGGTAGCGGACCCGGAATGTTGATCCGTCGGTTCATCGGACGATGCGCCGACGGGATGGCTCCAGCAGGGGGAAAGGCTAAAACAAGTTGCGTAAGTATGCCCGCCGGCGCAGTTGACCCAAAGGGATTCTATGCCCCAGAAAGCAGAAATGAACGCATTTAGCGCTGCTCGTCCCTGCACATCCGAATTGGAGTCTGTTATCTCGACGGCTGAGTTGAGCCGACGACCGTCGCACCCTCCAAACCACGCGGAGGAAAACCGGGCCTTGATCGCGTTGGCGAGGGAACTGGCTACCTCACCCTGCAGCATGTTACAGAAACTTGCTGAAACTGCCCTGACCCTGTGCCGCGCACACTCGGCCGGAATCAGTCTTTTAGAGGAAGGCCGAAAGAGTTTCCAATGGAAGGCCATCGCAGGACAGTGGGCCGTTCACTTAGGAGGTGGAACACCACGCGGCTTTGGCCCGTGTGGCACTGTTTTAGATCGCGACGTCGCGCTGCTGTTTTCACACCCCGAGCGTCATTTCAGCTACTTGGCTGACGTAACGCCTTGCATTGATGAGGGACTGCTGCTCCCCTTTTATGTGGACGGCGAGGGCGTCGGTACGATTTGGGTAATCGCCCACGACCAAAGTGTCCGCTTCGATTCCGAAGACGTTCGCGTGATGACTAGCCTAGCCAGTTTCGCGTCGTCGGCATATCAGACCTTGCTGTCCCTGGAACGCAAACTGGAGGCAGAGGCGCAGCGAACCCAACTCCTTCAAGAGACCGACAAGCTGCAGAAGGCTTTGCTGAATTCCATCTCTCATGACTTGCGCACGCCACTTGCATCCATCATCGGAGCTCTGGACAGTGTTCTAGAAGACTGGAAAGTGCTGGACGTCCATACGCAACACCAATTACTCGAGACGGCACAAGGCTCCGCTAGGCGGCTGAGTCAGCTCGTGCGAAACTTACTTGACATGACCCGACTCGAAGGCGGCGCCCTGCATCTAAACACCGAGCAATGCGATGTTCAGGATGTTATCGGCGCGGCTATAAACCAACTCGGGGAGGCCGCACGGCAACGGCAGATTACCGTCGACGTCGCGGCGGAGCTGCCGCTCGTGCCTCTGGATTTCGTGCTTATTGTGCAGGTGGTGGCGAACCTGCTAGACAACGCCCTTAAGTACTCCGAAAGTCTTGCGCCTGTTCAGGTTGAGGCTCAGATCGCGGAGGACCAATTGCAGGTTCGCATTTCCGATCGTGGAAAGGGGATTCGGGAGGATGATCTCGAGCGCGTATTCGATAAGTTTTACCGCGAAACGTCAGCGGGACCGCCCGGAGCAGGGCTGGGCCTTTCCATCTGCAAAGGACTTGTAGAAACCCATGGCGGACGCATCTGGGTGGAACGCCGTCCGGAGGGCGGGACCGTTGCTGCGTTCACATTACCGTC
>JBDTTL010000299.1:0-6075 GCA_039930665.1 Acidobacteriota bacterium | reverse complement strand
GAGCGCGCCCGCGGTTTCGGGGTCGGTCCGTCTCAGTGGCCCGCTAATTCATGTGATGATCTGCTGCAGCAGGCGTTTCAGATTGTTCGCAACCGTGAGTGCCTTCTGAATGATATGGCCGGCGCGGATCGACTTCGAGGCAAAACGCCCTAGCCGATACAACTTTGCCGTGAAGCGATGTCCGCAACGGCAGTCTCGAAATTATGTTACAAACAATTAATCTAAGACTAAAATGTCCGCTCTTTGATGCAATGACCTAAAAGATATCGGTGAGAGAATGCAGGCGAAGCAATTACGAATGTTCTTGCGCAATCTGCGCCAAGAAGATTTGATCGAGTGCCTGGAAATTCAGCCTTCGCGTATGGGCACCGAACTGGTGGGACGCTCCGAGGCTCTGCGCGCCTGGAACGAACTGATCCGGTCACGTTCATTCAACTGTATCGTCCTTGAGGCGGATCTGGTGGCGCACGGCCGCCGAATTGTCGGGTTCGGAGCAAGCGCATTCGTTTCCCCTGCGTTTGCTTCGGATGAGCTGGCGAATCCCCGTCCGGGATTGAATTCCCGCATCATTGCCAGCATCGTGAACGGAAAGCCCGTAGTTCTCAGCGAAGCAGAGTTGCGTTTTGCTAACACGGCCGGCGACTTGGACTTGGTCATCCTTTACGGAAGTTTTGAAAATTGTCTCTTGAGTGAGGACGAGCGCTCCGACGGCTTCACGATGATGGGAGCCAGTTTTTTGGAACAACACTTAGGCTACAGGATCAGTCAGATGATCAACGAAGTTGTGGATGACGTAGAAAAATATTACAACGATCGCACCCATGCCTGGCGGGAGATCAGTACCTACGCCGAATTTTGGGAGGTGAATCCAGCCTCCACTTGGGATCGGAGACGCGCGCTGCACCTGATCTCGCGCAACTATTTTTCCCGCAATGGAGTTATGATTGACCTTCTGTTCCTTCGCCGGACGCCTGTATTGGAATTGAGGGATGCAGATCAGCAATTGCTTGCCGCTGCGCTCGGTGGGTCGACCGACGAAGAGTTGGCCTGCCGCCTGACCCAGAATCTCTCCACTATAAAGAAGCGATGGGCCTCGCTATTTGAGCGTACGTTAGAACGTCGGCCGGATCTCTTCCCGGACGTCAGCACCGACAGTGGTCCGACTCGGGGTAAGCAGAAGCGGCATCACTTGCTCGCCTATGTCCGGGCGCATCCGGAGGAACTGCGCCCGCACGAAGCAGCGTCCCGCGCCAAAGAGTAGTTCCTCGGTCCGTTTTCCGGCGCCAGTATCTTTTAGATCATTGCATTCAATAGCTAGCTTGCGCCAGACTGGAACGCACATGCAGCTCCTTTATGCCCCCCGACGCGGCAACCAGCCTGAACAATCTGGCGGCGCTCTACAGCGCCCTGCGGAAGTACAAGGAAGTGGAGTTTGCGAAGATCTCCGTCGTTCCCGGGCCGCACTTTCCGGAATAGCCTAAAGGGGCGAACCGCCGTTTGTTCGGCGTGGGCCCATTAAGTTCCTAACGTCGATGGAATATTTTTGACGACGATAATGAAAAGAACCACCACGCCCGCTCCGATAACGAACGTTGCGTCTCATGTGCAATTTCATAACCTTAATGGAACTAATATCCACGAAAGCAATACTCTAGGTTTGGGAATTTACCGTCGGTTCCACCCAGAAGTAAGAATCCGTTTTCAATCATCTCGCTGCGCATGCCGTGCAACCTGTTGCCATTCGTCAATCTGAGGTCAACACGCGAGACTTGCGGTAGGGCGGCTACGCTCGTGGCGGCGTCGAACGGCTGCGCAATTGCGAGTATAGTGCACGAGTGTAACAGATAGAGGGCTGGATTGCCTGCGCAATCCGAAGCTGGTTAAATGCCGATGGACGCAGACTTCATGGAAGGCATCTCACATTAGCGGTCGAGAGGGGATTGGGTGATGAAACTGATTTCAGCTGTTCAACGCGTGATGAAAACCACGAAAACCGGCCTACTACTTGTCTGTGTTTTTTGGATCAGCACGTTTTCTGCCTACGGCCAATCCTATTCAATTTCGACATTCGCCGGAAGCGGTTTGCCTATACTGAATATTCCCGGCACGCAAGTTAGCCTGGGACACGTACAGGGGGTTGCAGCCGACTCGGCTGGTAACGTCTTCATAGCCGAAGAAAGTTACCCAATTGTCGTACGACTGGACCATACGACAGGTATCTTAAGCCTGGTCGCGGGGAATGGAACGTCCGGTTTCAGCGGCGACGGCGGCCCCGCTATCGCCGCCCAGCTTTCTTCTCCTACCGGCGTCGCAGTGGATTCTGCGGGCAACCTCTATATCGCGGACGGGGATCGCATTCGCAAGGTCTCCAACGGTGTGATCATCACCGTGGCGGGAAGCGGGATATCGGGCTTCAGCGGCGACAACGGGCCCGCCACCAGCGCCCAACTGTCTTCTCCCTCCGGCGTCGCCGTGGACTCCGCGGGCAATCTCTATATTGCAGATACTCGCAATAGTCGCATCCGAAAAGTCTCTAATGGCGTTATCACCACGGTGGCGGGAACCGGGGCGGGCGGATTCGGTTCGGGCGGATTTAGCGGTGATAATGGCCCGGCGATCAGCGCCCAACTGAATTTCCCTTCCGGTGTCGCCGTTGACGCCGCTGGCAACCTCTATATCGCGGACACTTTTAACAAACGCATCCGCAAGGTGTCCAATGGCGTGATCACCACGATAGCGGGAAATGGCGACTATGGGACCGGCGGCGACAACGGGCCCGCTACCAGCGCGCAGTTGAGTTTGATTCTCCCCTCCTCCGGCGTTGCCGTGGACGCCGCGGGCAACCTCTATATCGCGGACAATGATCGCGTTCGGATGGTTTCCAGTAGCGTGATCACCACCGTGGCGGGTGGGCCGCCTCCAGTCTCGCCTCTGGTAGGCGATAACGGGCCCGCCACCGGCGCTCCGTTGTTGTACGTATACGGCGTAGCCGTGGACTCTGCGGGCAATCTTTATATCGCGGACCATGACAGCCAACGCATCCGCAAGGTCTCGAATGGCGTCATTACTACGGTGGCGGGTGGCGGTTACATGTTGGGCGACAACGGACCTGCCACCAGCGGTCAACTCCTCAGCCCCTCCGGCGTCGCCGTGGACTCCGGCGGGAGTCTTTATATTGCCGACACTAACGACAGTCGCATCCGCAAGGTCTCAAACGGCGTGATTACAACTGTGGCTGGAACCGGAACAATCGGTGGTTTCGCCGGTGGCTTCAGTGGGGACAACGGCCCCGCCACCAGCGCCCAACTGCGTTTTCCCTCCGACGTCGCCGTTGACGCCGCGGGGAACGTTTATGTAGCCGACACAGACAATTTCCGCATCCGCAAGGTTTCAAATGGCGTGATCACCACTGTGGCAGGAAACGGGAATTTCGGCTTCAGTGGTGACAACGGGCCTGCGACCAGCGCCGGACTGGGTCTTACTTCCGGTGTCGCCGTTGACGCCGCTGGCAACCTCTATATCGTGGACGTGAGTCGCATTCGCAAGGTCTCCAACGGCGTGATCACCACCATGGCAGGAAATGGGAATTTCGGTTTCAGCGGCGACAATGGGCCCGCGACGAGCGCCGAACTGGGTCTTCCTTCCAGTGTGGCGATAGACTCGGCTGGCAACGTTTATATTGCAGATACTCACAATAATCGCATCCGAAGGGTCTCTAATGGCGTTATCACCACGGTGGCGGGAAATGGGACGGACGGTTTCAACGGCGATGGCGGACCGGCAACCAATGCCCAACTAAGTTATCCAACGGGAATCGCCGTGGACTCTGGAGGCGTTCTTTATATTGCGGACTCCAACAATGGTCGGATTCGCAAAGTCTCTAATGGCGTGATCAGCACGATAGCTGGCGGCGGTTCTTCCTCGGGTGACAACGGGCCCGCTACCAGCGCGCAGTTGAGTTTGTTTCTGCCCTCCTCCCGTGTTGCCGTGAACGCCGCGGGCGCTGTTTATTTTTCGGATGGCCAGCGCATTCGCTTCCTAACAACGGGTGCCTGTACCTATACATTGAATCTGGGCGGACAGGCGTTTACGTCACAGGGCGGGACGGGTTCAATTACGATCACCACTCAATTCGGTTGCCCGTGGACGGCGGGTAACATTCCGTCGTCGGTGATCCTTACGAGCCCGGCGTCGGGTACGGGGACCAGTACTGTCACGTTCCAAGTGCTAGCGAATGGTGGGGGCGACCTTTCCAATAGTTTGTCGATTGCAGGGCAGACGTTCACCATCGAGCAACAGACGGCTTCCATCCCCGGGCTGGGTTTGATCGGCTCAATGGCGCACCTTGCGGGGGAGGAGAACTGGACCACGACGTTCACGCTGGTGAACAAGAGCGGAGCCACGGCGCAGACGCGTCTGAGTCTGTTTGGCGACGCCCTCGATTCTAGCGGTAACGGTCCGCTCCTCCTGCCCCTTGTATTTCCGCAGCAAGGAGCCGCTTCGGGTCCGCTACTGGCCGCTTCGTTCGACCGAACGGTCGCCGCCAATGCTTCGTTGATCGTCAACACGGCGGGTCCGCAGACCCCACCCGTGCTGGTCGGCTCAGCGCAGCTGGCTGCCACGGGTTCGGTAGACGGATTCGCCATTTTCCACCATGTGGTGTCCTTACAGGAAGCGGTGGTGCCGATGGAAACGCGCAACGCGAGTGCGTACCTGCTGGCCTTCGACAACACCAACGGCCTGGTGCTAGGCGTGGCGGTGGAGAACGTATCGCCGCAAAACGCCGTTATCGGAGTCGTGATTCGCGACGACACAGGCGTGGTGATAAGTGCCCCCGGAGCCACGATCTCGCTCGGGGGCAACGGCCACACTGCCTTCGTATTATCCGATCCTAATCTTGGCTTCCCGGTCACAGCGAACAAACGCGGCACCATCCAGTTCGATACACCAGCAGGCGGGCGAATCAGCGTACTGGGTCTCCGCTTCACGCCGCCGAACAACGCGCTGACCACAATTCCGGCATTAGCGAATGTCGGCACCGGTGGAGGAAGCATTGCACATCTTGCTTCGGGCGACGGATGGGAAACCACGTTCGTCTTGGTCAACACGGGAACCAGCGCGGCGCAAGTCACCGTCAGCTTCTTTGCCGATCAAACCGGCGCTCCTCTGTCCTTGCCGCTTTCGTTTCCGCAGTCCGGCGGCGGCACCAGCACGACCGCTTCCTCGGTCACGCAAACGCTGCCGGCTGGCGCGACGCTCATCATCGTGAGCAGCGGGGCGCCGCAACTTCTCACCGGCTCGGCGCAGCTCAGCACCACCGGACACGTCAGCGGGTTTGTGATCTTCCGCCACAACAACCAGGAAGCAGTGGTGCCACTGGAGAGCCGTAACGCCGGCGCCTGCATCCTGGCTTTTGACAACACCAACGGTACATTTACCGGCGTTGCCGTGAGCGCGGTAGCGGCCCAGCCGGTAAACATTCCGGTGATCGTTCGTGACTCCGCGGGAACGCAGATCGCAACCGATACTCTTACCTTGGCCGCCAACGGGCACTATGCCTTCACGTTGGTCACCGACAAGTATCCGGCCACCGCCAACATCCGCGGCACCATCGAATTCGATTCCCCTGCCAGCGCTCAGATCGGCGCGTTGGGAATCCGTATTCCCGCCGGCGCCGCGCATACTTACACCACCTTGCCGGCGCTGGCCAAATAGGCAGGGGAACTTATCCGGCAAGTGAATACGAATCAATTTTCGCTCGAAATACCGCTAACTGTTTGTATCGCAGTCATCTGGCATGAGTTCGTTGGATTGTGCCCAGGTTGGTCGGCCGACCGAACCTATCCTGCAGCTCAATCCAGCAGCCTCCCGCGCTCGCGTCTCCGCAACGGGCGGCTTTGTTCCTCAGATCAGATCAATGCGGAAAACATAGCAGCCGGAGGGGCTGTTGAGCGGCGGAAAGCCTGGATGCTGATAGGCGGGTTTGTCGATTGACCAGCCCGGATGCTCGCCCGCATCCACGCCATAAAGCTGGCCGTTATACACCGTGACATCATGGATGTCGCAGGAGCCCGG